>NC_018656.1:0-338181 GCF_000299395.1 Candidatus Nitrosopumilus sediminis | reverse complement strand
AGAGAGTGAACACGTCCTAGTGCATGATATTCTTTTGGACCATAAAGTAAAACACCTAATGCCTTTGTTGCCTCACCCAATCCCAAAGGCAAGACTCCAGAAACCTGAGGATCTAGTGTACCACTGTGACCAATTTTTGGGAGTTTCAGTAGACGTTTAGTCCAAGCTACTGTTTCATGACTTGTAGGGCCTGGCGGTTTGTCTAAAAGAATAATTCCATAATTTAGTAATTGCTCAATTGTTCTTTTGTCATAATATGTTCCGTATGCATCATCGGTGATGTCCTGATCAATTTCAATTAGATTTTCTAGTTGCTTTAGAGTCATAGTAATTTTCTCACAGTTTCTTTTGTTACATCAATTACTTGTTGTGCTGTCAAATTATCTGTATTTATTATCAAGTCAAACACAGATTTATCCTCACCGAAATCAAAGTTGTATAGTTTTTTGTAAAGGGCCTTGTTCTTGTCAAATCTTTTTTTAGTGATCTCATAGGCATCTTCAGGACTCATGCTGTCTCTGGATTGCATTCTTTTTGTGCTGCTTTCATGAGAGCCTTCCAGCCAGATTCTTATCCCGTCTTTGATTAACCATGGCAAGGTATAGCTGGTGATTACCATTCCACCCTTTTCAAAAAGAGCAATTAGTTTCTCATCTAGCTTCTTATCAAATTCAGGATTCTGTTCGCGTTGGTTAAGAAATTTCATCCCTTCTTCAGTATCCCACCAGTCATCACCATGAGAATCAAATCCATGTTCATTTGCCATCTCCTTGAGCACATCACCGCCGCTGAGATATTGTAATTGAAATTCTTCTGCTAATCCTTTAGCAACAGTTGTCTTTCCTACTGCGGGAGGACCAGATATGACGATAGATTTGGTCAACTGAGATCCATTGAGGTTTTTGTAAGTCTCATGATAATCCCACTAAATGCAATTGATGAAAGGAAATACCAAGCCCACAGATACAATGCATTTTCTTTACCAAAACAAGGATCACCTTCTATTGCTGCATGTTCCGCTGAACATGTCAATTGGAACATGTCGCCGGGAATTACATTTAGCGGAATTGGAGATATTGCAACAGTATAAGAAAATAGTGCAGGCAATACAAGATAAAATATCAAAATAAGTGGAACAAAGGTAATCATCATAGGTCGCATATTCATCTGCATCATCTCCATTGACATTTTGTTCATGTATGATGATTTTTTTCCTAGCTCTGCAATCTTTGCTTGATCTTTTGCTCTCATTGCAGCCATTCTTTCTTTTTGCCAAGCTTTGGTTTCTTTCATAATGCGTTTTAGTTTCACACTATCAACCATCTTCTTTCGTACCCCAGAATTAAACAGATTTAACAATATACCAAACCCAGTTACTGCAAACATTGAAAGAACCACTCCTTTGATCATAGGATCATCACTTCCCAAAGCCTGTCTCCCTTCACCACCAAAGATATCAAACTGCAGGGGGATAGACTCGATAAATAGTAGAATAAAGCTGAAATCCATTTTTTACAGTCCTAATGATTGAATGATCTTATCTGCTGCTTCATCAACCTTTCCCTCGCGATTAAGAACATGTTTGACTGGCGAGCCTGTAATAACAGCACATGCAGAAATCATGCCTGACTGAACATCTAATTCCTTTTTAACATTTTCAATGGTATTTTTGTCCCTGTTGCGGGTTTCATCAGTCATTCTTCTGCTGTAGATTTCTTCAGGTTTTGCAGAAACTGAGATAAAGTTTGAGGGTTTGATAATTTTGAGAACGTGTTCTGGCAACCCAGGATAGTATCCTTCAGGGGAACTGATGAATGCATGAGTATCAATAATTACAACTTCCTCAGTTTGAGATGCAATCTTTTCAGCTGCAATCTTTTGCAGTTCTTGCTGTCTTGGTATCGATAAACGTCGTAGCTCATCTCTGTCCTTAATGCCATTTTCTTTTGCTACCTCAAACATCAGAGTTCCAAAACTAATTACCTGAATACTTTTTTGATGATCTTTGATATGCTCTACAATCTTTGATAATAGAGTAGTCTTCCCAACACCTGGGATTCCAACCATGACGATTTTTTTACTTTCTGCCAAGTAGAGCACCCAAACGCGGCATTACAACTTCGACTTGTTCTCTAACTAGTTGTGTGTAATAGTTGATGAGAATATCTACCATAAGTAAAATTCCGATTCCAGAACCAAAGACTCCAAGAACATCTGAAACTCCGGCCAACAGACCTAAAATCATTGAGCCGATGATTGTAACAGATGGAATGTATTTGTTTAACAATGCTTCAACTGGTTTGTTTGATCTTCTAAATCCAGGAATTTGCACATCTGCATCAAGCAAGTTCTGAGCTGCACTCTTTGGAGACAAACCACCAAGCTCAACCCATAATCTACCAAACACAACTACAATTCCTATCATAAACAAAACATAACCTACTGCACGCATTGGATCCAAAGCTGCAACATCTAATCCTCTTGGAGGAGTAATGTAGTAGATGATACCACCCACAGGAGTGTTAGGGCTTGTAGGATCGAATTGTGCGATAAAGTTCATGAAGAAATTATTGTTACGTGGATTCATGTTTGCCCACAGCATCTGGAAAATGAAGACAGCATTTGCAGTGAGTGCAGAAGCCAAAATTACTGGAATGTTTGAGACATACATCAGTTTGATTGGATAAACTGCTGAAAAGCCTCTGTATTTTGTAGAGACAATTGGGATTTCAATTTTCATTCCTTGTGTGAATACTAGAATTAGCAAAATTCCAGCTGTGAGGAACAGGCCAAAGATACTCGGTAATTGATTAGAACGAAATAGAATATTTGTAATGTCGCCACTTCCAGTCAAAGACTGAACGATATATGGAATAATACCAATCATTCCGCCATCTCCTGCAGGCAATGGACTGAACATACTCCAGAGAATCTGCTGGGCGACACCTGCCATAATGAACAGACTGATTCCACTGCCCAGACCCCAACCTTTCTGAATTAACTCGTCTAAGAACATGATAATTATTGACGCCGCCATCAGCTGCCCAATTAGAACATACAGTACGTATGGCTCAGTTACACCTGGACCATAAACTGCCATGGCATATACAATAGATTCTGCTACAATTACAACATAGGTTACAAGTTTAGTAGCTGTTTGGAAGATTCCTCTCTCCTCAGGCTTTTTGAAATCAAACTTTAGAATGTCTGAACCTCTCAACAACTGCATCAAGAGTCCAGCAGTTACTATCGGCCCAATCCCCAGTTCCACCAAAGTACCCTGTTGAGATGCAAAAATTACTCTAGCAAATGCTAGAAAGTCAAACTGTGGTGCTGTTGCTCCAAATAACGGGGTTTGTCCCATTATCATGTAGATGAGTAATGCAATTCCACACCAAAGTAATCTTACTTGTAGTGGAATTTTCTTTTTAGGTTTTGGAACTTGTGGTAAGTATGGTTCTGCTTTGAAAACTACTTTTCGAATAGTGGCAGTTAGTGTACCCTCAGCCATTCTCGGTTAACACTTCTCCCCCAACAGCTTTTAGTTTCTCTTCGGCAGATGCTGTAAATTGTTTAACTTTGACGGAATAAGCATTTGTTATTTTTCCGCCACCAAGGAGTTTATCATATCCTGCACTTACAAGGTCTATGATTTTTTTGCCTCCCTCTTCTTTACCGAACTTTGTGAACAAGTCATCTAGGTCTCTAAGGCTGGTCCATTTTTTTATAATATTTGGGTGAGGTGTTTTAGGTATATCATGTCCATAATGATCTGGTTCATACATCATCATAGAACTTCTATGATGTTTCTTCATACCAGTAACTCCAAGACCACCTTTGTGACCACTTGCACGGTGTTGACCTACTTGTCCCCATCCCATGTGTCGTCCGCCTCTAAGTCGTCTTGTTTTTCTTAATCGAGATGCCATGTTAAATCATTCTCCTTACAATAGTGTCAAGCTCTTTGTTTAGACCGAGAATTCCTTTCTGTCCATAAAGTTTCTTGGTGCTTCTTTTGAATCCGTGTACTGGAGGTGCCAAAGCAAACCAAGGCTTTAAGGGTTTTAATTTTGATAGTACTGCTTTTCCATCAGCTAGTGCTGTTGCTAATTCATCAGTACTTGCAAATCCAAGTTCTTTAAGATCTTCAGGAGTAATTTTTTGATAACCAGACTTTCTTGCTTTCTTGTCAAGCAATTCCTTTGCTAAAGATGCATCAAGCTCAATCCAGGAAATATAGTGCTGTACTTTTCTTAGCATTCCCAAAGTAGTGTCTTTTGCAGGAAGAATTGTTGCTCGATATTTTTTGTCCAATTGTAAAAGCATCATTGTGTGTGTTGCCCAGTATGGACAATCTGCTTGACCTTTTATTCTAACAACGAGATATGCATTTGCCATTTTTTATCAACCCTGACTAAATGTCTGTCTTAGACAATCCAATACTGCTTTTGAAGTGGAGTTCATTGTAGGAGTTGAACCTTTTGCTGTAGTCCATGCATCCTTTAATCCTGCCAATTCCAATAATCGTTTAATCTTACCGCCTGCTACAAGGCCCAATCCACGTGGTGCAGGAATGATTTCAATGGTTACACTTCCACCTTTTCCTTTTACTTTGAATGGGACAGAATGTTTTTGATCACATTTGCATTCCCAACTGCCACATCCCATCTTGATTGGCTGTACGTTAATGAAAGCCTGACTAGTTGCTTTCTCAATTGCAATTCTCATTTGTTTTGATTTTCCTTGGCCGATTCCCAAGTATCCGTTTTCATTTCCTGTAGCTACAATTGCTTTGAATCTAGTTGATTGTCCGTTTGAAGTCATTTTTTGAATGATTCCAACATCGACGACTTCACTTTTCAAGTCAGGTAACAGTTTCTTGATGATTCCGGACTCTTGAATTCTTAATCCTAATTCGATAATCTCTTCTAAAGATGTAATTTCTCCTGATGCAACTTTTTGTCCCAAGATAGTTTTTGGAACCCAAACTTCTTCTTCTGGTTCTCTTCTTGGTCTTCTTGGACGATCTCCGCCTTTAGCTCCACCTGGTGGTCCTCTCCCATATACTGGTGGGCCTCTACCTCTTTGTCCGCCTTGACCGGGTTTAGATTGTGTTGCTTGACTCATTTCTATTTGACCTCAGTATCGATTGTAGATTTTATTTTAGAAACTTCGTTTTTTACTTTAAGATGTTCGCCGTTAATTCTTTCATCAGATGGGAATGTTTCTGCATCTGCAGGTACTTCAACGCCGGCATCAATTACTCCTTTGAGAGCAGCTGCCATTCGTTGTGTGTATCTTCTAGTTCCAGTGTACAAGATAGCATCCTTTGCTCCTTTGCCTAATGCTTTCTTTCCTGCCAAGTATCCTGTAAGATATGCAGCAGGTACACTTTTTCTAGAACCTTTCCAACCTTTCTCAAGCAGATATCTAGAATGGGCAGAGGCTACAACTTTGTCTCCAGCCATGCCAGGTGTGAGAATTTGGACTTGGGTATTTTCATTAGTAATATTTACAGTGATAAAATCGCGTTTGCCCATCAACATGGTTCCACGTTTACGATAATTGGTTTTTTCTTCCCTTAACCTTCTTAATATTTTTGAATAGGCCATCTATAGAAACCGAGTTTGAATCTGCTCTTATATACGTTAAGCGCGAATCAGAGCAGCTAACAAAGCTTTCTGAGTATGTAAACGATTTTCTGCCTCATCCCAAACAACAGACTGAGGACCGTCAATTATAGATGATGTAACTTCTTGTTCTCTCTTTGCAGGAAGACAGTGCAAAAAGATCGCATCTTTTTTTGCAGACTTCATTAATTTGTCATTTACCTGATACTTTGGGAGGAATTTTTTCAATCGTTTCTTGTCAAGATTATGAATTGAGGAGAAAGTGTCAGCTACTACTACATCTGCATTTTTGACTGCAATGAATGGATCGGTGGTTAATTCAATGCTAGTTGATTTCTTGGCTTGCTTGATTACATTCTTGTCAGGTTCAAATCCTTTAGGAGTTGCAATGGACATGTCAACTCCAGACAATGCAGCGCCGTAAATCATAGAGTTGCAGACGTTGTTGCCATCTCCAATCCATGCAATCTTTATCCCCTTGAGTTTTTTCTTTTTTCCTTTATCGTCATAAAGTCTGCCAATATTTGACAAGGATGAAAAGAATCAGAGAGCCCGTTAATGACAGGTATCGTTGCATGTTTTGCTAGATTCTCAAGCAAGCTGTGTTCATAGACTCGTGCCATTATGCAATCAGAGTATCGTGAAAGAGTTTTTGCAGTATCTTCAACTGATTCTCCTCGAGACAGTTGCATGTCATTAGAAGACAGGTTAACTGCATGTCCTCCCAACTGATACATTCCAATTTCAAAACTAACACGTGTTCGAGTTGATGGCTTTTGAAAGATCATCGTTAATGTTTTATTTTTTAGAATCGGTTTGCTTGTACCTTTTTTGAGTTCCTTTTTTAGTTTGATGGAGTCATCGATTAATCCTACAAACTCCTTTGGTGTAAGTTCCGCTAAAGTGAGTAAATGTTTTGTTTTTAGTTTCATTTTCTAAAGAATCCAAATCTCCTTTTCTTTTTAGGCTCTTCTTCTTTATCTTGTTTTGGTATCTCTTCCTCATCTGCATCAGATATCTTGCTTGGTTCTCCAGGCTTTGGTCTGCCATCTTTGATCCATTGACGAATATTGTTAGCTAATCTGTTTGCTTCCTTGTCGTTTTCAGGAGGAGGAATATCAAACAAGTCTGAATAAGTTGCAATGTCATCATCTTCGATTCCGTCAAACGGATCATCAGATGTTGGTTCTGGTTCTGGTGTTGGTTCTGGTTCTGGTGTTGGTTCTGGTTCTGGTGTTGGTTCTGGTTCTGGTGTTGGTTCTGGTTCTGGTGTTGGTTCTGGTTCTGGTGTTGGTTCTGGTTCTGGTGTTGGTTCTGGTTCTGGTGTTGGTTCTGGTTCTGGTGTTGGTTCTGGTTCTGGTGTTGGTTCTGGTTCTGGTGTTGGTTCTGGTTCTGGTGTTGGTTCTGGTGTTGGTTCTGCAGTTTTTGCAATATTGACATTATCCAATGAACCAAAAACAGTTTCTAAGAAAAGTTCCTTGTCAAATGGTTTCAGATCAGGGTATTCTTGTCCAACTCCTACATAGAGAACAGGAGTAGATGTTACTTTGACAATAGACAATGCAGCTCCGCCTCTGGCGTCTGCATCACTTTTGGTCAATATTGAACCGTCAAATTTTACATGTTCATGAAATTCTCTTGCCTGGTTAACAGTGTCATTTCCAGCTAAAGAGTCACCTACAAAAATTTTCATGTCAGGGTTTACTACTTTGGTGATTTTTTCAATTTGCTGCATCAAGTTTTCACTTGTTTGCATTCTTCCTGCAGTGTCAATTAGTACACAGTCTGTTTTGTGTGACTTTGCATACAATACTGCGTCTCGTGCAACAGCTGCAGGATCAGAGTTGTAATTTTGTGCAACAAGTTTTAGGTTTAGACGATTTGCATGCTCTTTTAATTGCTCAATTGCACCTGCTCGAAAAGTATCGGCTGCTGCAATGACTATAGAATATTTTGCTTCCTTTAACATATGTGCAACTTTGGCCAGCGAAGTAGTTTTTCCAGTTCCGTTAATTCCTACAAACAAAATCAAAAAAGGTTGGCCTTGTTTCTTTTTTTCATTAATTTTTTCAAAGAGATCATATTCTCCTGCTTCATCAAATAATTTAGAGATAGATGAAATCAAACTATCTTTTACAAATTTTTCAATTTCTTTCTTGTCAACTTTTGAGCCGATTAATTTTTCTTTAAGATCAGACTTTATAGAATCAATTACTGCAGTTGCAACATCAGATTCCAATAAAGAAATTTCTAGTTCAAAAAGAATGTCTTCAATGTCTTTTTCATTAAGTTCTTTCTCACCAAGACTTTTCGCTGCATTAGAAAATGCATTACGAAGTTTATCAAACATGGTTTATCCCGAAGTTGGAGGTTTTTGCATTTGCTGCATCATTTGATTCATCTGTGCTTTTCCTTGCTCTAATCTTGCTGCTGCATCTTGCTTTTTGGCAGCTGTATCTTGTAAAGCAACTTCAACTTCTTTTATTCTTGCTTCAAGATAATTAATTGCAGATGGAAAATCTTTTTCGACTGCAACACCTGCACCTATATTCATTACAATTTTGGAATTAGATGAAATTTTTGTGGGAACATATGTGCCCATTCCAATTGGAACTAGAGTTTCAGATTCAGGATTTTTGCCAAGAGACTGAATGGATTCTATTGAAGCAGTTGCCTCTCTCAAAATATTCATGAAAGTAACTTCCCTTTGAGATAAATCTGAAAAATATGTTTCAAGCATTTGCATCTGCTGCATCAATTGCTCTGCCTGTTCTTCACTCATTTACAGCAAATCTTTCTCTTATGGTTATAAATTCATTCATGGATACTTGAGAAAATCAAAATAAAGAGATAAAGAAAAAATAAAGATTTAACTTTATTTTGCTTTTGAGAATCTATCTTCTACTTCGTCCCAGTTGACTACATTCCACCATGCGGCGATATAGTCAGGTCTCTTGTTTTGATAGTTGAGATAGTATGCATGCTCCCAAACATCACAGCCCAACAATGGAATTAATCCCTCTGTTCTTGGGCTAGTTTGATTTGGCATTGATTTGTATTCAACCTTTGATGTAGAAGGATTGTATACTAACCATCCCCAACCACTGCCTTGGATTACTGCTGTAGTAGATGAGAATTTCTCTTTGAAGTCAGAGAAGCTTCCAAAAGAACTGTTGATTGCATCTGCAATTGATCCTCCAGGTTCTCCGCCTCCGTTTGCTTTCATGTTATTCCAAAATAACCTGTGGTTGTCATAACCACCACCGTTGAAATTAACTGCACTTCTTTTGTCCTCAGGTACTGAATTGATATCAGACAAGATATCAACAATATCTTTGCCTTGAATTTCAGCTGGACAAGTTTCAAGAGCTGCATTTAGTTTGTCAGTGTATGCTTGATGATGTTTTGTGTGATGAATCTCCATTGTTCTTGCGTCAATGTGAGGTTCCAATGCATCATAAGCATATGGCATTTCAGGAAGTGTGTATTTTCCCATGAGAAGGGTTTGTGGTTTATTCCATTTATTGCTTTACTAAGCAATTCATTTTTACTTGTTTAAATGGATAGGAAATTTGTGAAATTATTACTAGCTTTTTCTACAATTCTAATATTTACAGTAATTTTGGTTTTATCACAGCTAGAAACACAAAACGAATCAGAACTGTATCTGGATAGAAGTGTTCCATACATCGGAGTAGACATTCCAAGGATGGAGGGAATTGATGGTGCGGGGATAAAGATTGCAGTAATTGATACGGGGGTAGATTACAACCATCCAGATTTGTTTGGATGGGGTCCTGATGGGAAAGTGATTGGCGGATACAATTTCATTCGCGAGAATGAAACCCCACTTGATACAAACGGTCATGGAACTCAGGTTGCAGGAGTGATTGCAGCTGATGGTGAAATGTCAGGAGTTGCACCCAAGGCAAAAATTCTAGCTTACAAAGTTTCAGAGGACGGAGAGGGAGTATCATCAGATCTAATCATAAGGGCAATTCAGAAAGCAATTGAGGACGATGCAGACATTATCAATATCAGTTTAGGGGTAAACAGAACAAATGCAAAGATTGATCGTGCAGTCAATGAAGCATTAGAAAAAGAAATTTTTGTGGTAACTGCAGCTGGAAACGATGGACCAGAACTAGAAACAATTGGAAGTCCTGGAAGAAATTTTGGCTCAGTTACAGTGGGTGCAACATATAACAATCTTACATCGAGTTTAGTTGCAACATTAGAGATAGATGAAAAACCATATACCGTAATTCCAATGGTCGGCTCTACAAAACTAGAAGAGTCAATCATTGCAAAAATTGTTTCTGCAGGTTATGGAAAGATTGAAGACTTTGAAAAAGTGGATGTAAAGGATGCAATAGCAATTGTCGAAAGGGGAAGCGATGTTGAAGGAGAGTTGTTGTATTTTTCAATTAAAGAAAAAAATGCAGCTGACGCAGGAGCTAAGGCACTGATTGTTTACAATAACAATCCAGGAATTTTTTTGGGAGAGCTGATTCATGAGTTTATAGAACCAGACTATGCGCCAAGAATTCCAGTTGTGTCAATAGACAGAGAAGAAGGACTTGAAATCAAAGAATCAATCACAGAGAAGAGCAGTGGGATTTTGCAACTGTTTTACAATCCAGACTTTGTTGCACATTTTAGTTCCAGGGGACCTGTATCACCATTTTACATTAAACCAGAAATCGTAGCACCTGGGGCGTATATCAACACCACACAAAACAATGCAGGATACAACTTTACCAGTGGAACAAGCTATGCTGCCCCTCACGTTAGTGGAGCAGCAGCCTTATTGCTTCAAAAAAACCCAGAACTCCACCACCATGAAATCAAATCCCTGCTACTTACTACAGTTGAGCCTGTATCAGACGCCTATGAGCAAGAATTCTCCATTCATGAGGCAGGTGCCGGGAGACTGGACATTGCAAATGCATTTAATGCAAAACTGATCATAGAGCCCCCAAACTTTGTTGCCATTGCGTCATCAGATGATAGAATTGTCGAAAAGCAATTCCAGCTAAAATCAACGGATGGATCATGGGGAGGATTTGATGTGACATTTGACGGACCGGAATTTGTAAAGTTTGGAGGAGTGTTGGATGGAGACATTTTGAAAATAAAGATGAGCATTACAGAAGATAATTTTGGAGACCATGAAGGAACAATGATGATCAGTCATGAGGGCATACAGTACAGGGTACCATTTTTGTTGCATTACACACCTGGTTCTGTTTCAGTAAACCAACAAAATGAGAAACTGTCATTTGATATTTACCATCCAGAAGAATGGAGCTTTGCAAAAATTTCAGTAATTAACAGCAAAGACGGAAGCGTTCACACTACAACTGCAACACCGGACAAGAAAGCATCAATTGACGTTTATGAGAATTCACTGTACTGGGTTGATGCAAAAATCAGAGTTAATGGAACTACATCAAGTGCATTCAATGTGATTGAAATTAATTCACTAGATGAGAATCAGCAAATACCAGGCATAACAGATATTCCAGAAAAACAGATTTTCATAATTGGCAGCATTGTAATTGCAATAGCAGTGTTTGGAGTACTAAAAAGAAAATAACCTATAGTTTGTGTTTAGGACCGGCTTCGATTATCTCAGGTGAGACATTTTCAAATTTCTTAAAGTTTTCAACAAACATTTGAGCTAATTTCTTTGCAGAAAGATCATAGGCGTCTTTGTCAATCCAGGTATGTTTTGGATCTAAAATCTCAGAAGGCACCCCTTCAACTTCAGTTGGAATATCTAGATTAAACAAATCATCATGTCTGTATTTTACAATATCAAGTGCACCTGAAAGAGCGGCAGTAACCATTGCCCTACTGTATTTTATTTTGATTCTTTTTCCAACACCGTAAGGTCCTCCAGACCATCCAGTATTGATGAGATAAACTACGGTATTGTGTTTTTTGATTTTTTCTCCTAATAGTTTTGCATAAACTGAGGCTGGTCTAGGCATGAATGGCGCTCCAAAACACTGAGAAAACACAGATTTTGGCTCCTTGATTCCTCTTTCAGTTCCTGCCAACTTACTAGTATATCCGGACATGAAATGATACATTGCCCCTTCTCGGGTAAGTCTTGAAACAGGTGGCAATACCCCCAATGCATCTGCTGTCAAAAATACAATAACTCTAGGATTTCCACCGACACTTGGAATTACAGCTCCGGGGATAAAGTCTAGAGGATATCCAACACGAGTATTTTCTGTCAATGTGTTGTCATCATAGTCTGGGACATTGTCTTTTAGCACAACATTTTCTAAAAGTGCGCCGGGTTTGATTGCATTCCAAATTTCAGGTTCTGCTTCTTGGCTGAGGTTGATACATTTTGCATAGCAGCCCCCTTCAAAATTAAATGTCCCATTGTCAGACCACCCATGTTCATCATCACCAATTAATTTTCTGTTAGGATCTGCAGAAAGAGTTGTTTTACCAGTGCCGGATAATCCAAAGAACAAAGCAGTGTCGCCTTTCTCACCAATGTTTGCAGAACAGTGCATTGGGAAGATGCCGCGTTCAGGTAACAGAAAGTTCATCACACCAAACATTGATTTTTTCATCTCGCCGGCATACTCGGTTCCGCCAATCAAAACAATTTTTCTTGTCAAATCAATTAGTATAAAGACATCAGTTCTAGTTCCATCAACTTCAGGGTCTGCAAAGAAATCATTGATGCACAAAATAGTAAATTCAGGTTCATGCTTTTCTAATTCTTCCGAAGTAGGTCTGATAAACAAGTTACTTGCAAACATGCTTTGCCATACATGGTCATTGATTACTCTGATTGGCAAACGAGTTTCAGGATCAGCACCTACAAAGCCATCAAAGACAAAGAGTTCCTTGTTATCAACAAAGGCTCTCATTTTTTCAAAGAGTTTTTCAAATTTGCCAGTTGGGAATTGGTGGTTGATTGGCCCCCAATCTACAGTGTCATGAGTCTTATCATCATATACGATGAATCGGTCATCAGGGGATCTGCCTGTATATTTTCCAGTATTTACTGATAATGAGCCTGTTGAATTTACAACGCCCTCCTTTCGCTCTACTGCCAATCGGACCATCTCATCCACGCTTAGGTTTCTGTGGACTTTGGATGGTTTGATTCCAAAGGCGGTTAATTGTGAAGAAAATTTCTCAGTTGCAGCAGTACCTAATACTTGGGTCAGAGGTACATGCCCCCAAAAATTATTAGTTCAATCCCAGGCTGGTTCATGAGATATTCGATCCGCCCAAAGTTTCCTTATTATCTTTTTCTTATAGATAATTTTTTTCTGGCCTAGGAACGTATTTATTCCAAAATTCAAGACTCAATCTTATGACGATCAACAAGGATCTACTTGCAAAGAGAGAAGAGGCTAAAGAAAACAAGCCAGACTTTGTAAGACCAGAGAGTTGGCGTTATGTTAGATTACAAACCAATTGGAGAAAGCCAAAAGGTATTGATCACCACCAAAGAAAACAAAAGAGCAGAGGCCGTCCAGGTCTAGTCAAAGTAGGATATGGTGGACCAAAAGATGCAAGAGGATTACATCCATCAGGATTTACAGATAATCTAGTTTACAACTTGAATGATTTAGAAAAGTTAGACCCAAAGAAAGACGGAGTCAGATTTGGACACGGTGTGGGCACTAAAAAGAGAAAAGAAATTATCGTAAAAGCAATTGAACAAAAATTCAAAATATTTAACGCAAGAGTGAGTGCAAGTGGTAGTAAATCTTAAAGCTAAAAAAAGACTCGCAGCCAGAGTTACTGGTGTAGGTGTTCACAGAATTAGATTCGACAGTGACCATCTAGACGATATTGCAGATGCAATTACTAGAGAAAACATTCGCAGTCTGATCACAGCAAACACTATCAAAATCAAATCATTTACCGGCACTTCAAAAGGAAGAGCACATGAGAAGAAATCTCAGAAAAACAAGAGAGGTACAACTCAAGGTTCCAAACAAGGAAGAAAAGGAGCTAGAGTAGGTAAGAAAGAAGTCTATGTTGCAAAGGTTCGCTCATTGAGACGATTATTAAAAATTGCAAAAGACAGAAAAGATTTGACTAATCCAGAATTCTGGGCTCTATACAAGAAAGTCGGTGGTAACACAGTTAGAAACAAAGCCCATCTCAGACTTTTGATGGATGAGATTAGAGAAAAACGAAAAGATTAGAATCTATAAAGTACATTTTCTAGTTTTACAATTTTGCCATTTTGAATTTCTATCCCTTCGTCATTTAGCATCTTGGTTTTGACATGCTCTCCATATGCATATCCACCGATTTTTCCAGTAGACATTACAACTCTATGGCAAGGAATGATCACAGGATATGGATTTTTGTTCATGATTTTTCCAACAGCTCTTTGGCCATTTTTTAGTCCAACAGCTTTTGCCAAATCCCCATAAGTTGTGATTTGTCCTTTGGGTACTTCGAGTAATTTTTTGTAAATCTTTTCTTGGATATTCAAAGCTTGATTACCTCAAGGTCTGTAGATTTTAAAAGATCAAGTACCTTCTGCTTGTTTGGACCAAGTCCTCGCCAATCCAAGAGTGCAGCTTTTGCCATACTGTTTTGTTGCATAATATGAGAAAATAACTTTTCATCTAGATCACCTAGAGTATGTTTTGGAATGACAGTCCCAAGTGCAAACTTGCCATCTAACAACTCATCGGTAAATTTTGAAGGATAGTGAGTTCCACCAAAACAAATTGCTACTGGATGCTCTTTGATTGGTTGTGACAGTACTTGGTGAACCAATGATGCAACGGAACTGCATAGTGATTCATCATTCCATTGTTTTTCAGTAGTTCCAATTTCTACAAATATTGATGGCTTTGTCAGTGCAGTTGGTCCATGGTGAGTCGCCTCTATAGTAATTTGAAATTCAGAGAACTTGGACTGGTTTTTCTTTAGAGTTTGAAGATAAACTTTTTGAAAGTCAGGTTTTGGGATTGCAACTTGTTTATCGTTTCCACCAAACTTTGCCGTGGAGAAATTTCCAGTGCTGTGGCAAGTCAAAGCTAGTTCCCCAGATTCTGCAGCATGTTTTGAGAGAAAAATAAATCCGTCATAATCATATTTTTCTTCCAACCAATCAGCAGAAATTGCAGGTGTAGGAATTATTAGAAGATCATAATATTTCCCATGAAAAACATCATCTTTCAAAGTCATTTCTTTTGAAAGATATTTTGCCATATTATGACCGGCGGGGTCATCTTGATATGCAACCAGTAGTTCCATGAGATAAGAGATATAAGGACACCTTATTAATTTCCAGCAATGAACCCTAAGCAGACTGTCAAGAACATGGCCAACACTATGAAAATGGCCAAGAAGCCTGACAGAGATGAGTATTCACAGCATCTTAGACTTGTTTTGTTAGGAATAGCAGGAGTAGGAGCTATTGGTTTTACAATTCAGTTTGTCTTTTCGGTAATTACATTTGGTAGGTAACATGTCAGAAGAAATCAAATCACATTTGTTTGCAATAAGAACCACAGGAGGACAAGAAAAAGTGGTAATGAGGTTATTAGAAGCTAAAGCCAATGCAAATCAGATCAACATTCAATCCGTATTTTGGGTAAGTGATCTAAAAGGCTATGTCGTCATTGAAGCAGTCAATCCAAGTGATGCATACTTGGCAGTAGAAGGTGTAAGGCACATCAGAGGTCAATTAAGAGGAGAATTGGAATTCAAAGACATTGAAGGATATCTAATCAAGAAATCAACAGTTTCACAATTAACAGTCGATGATGTAGTAGAGATTACAGGAGGTCCATTCAAGGGAATGAAGGCAACAATTACGAGAATTGATGTCGACAAGGAAGAGGCAACTGTAGTGCTACTAGATGCATCATACCAATTACCAGTCACAGTAGACGCAAACTATCTAAAGCTGTCTAGTGAGGCTTAGGAAGGATTAAATTTTCATTTAGAGTCTGATTTAACATGGGAGAACAAAAAGTATCATCACTTGTAACCGGCGGAGGAGCATCAGCAGGTCCACCTTTGGGTCCAGCACTAGGTCCTCTAGGAGTCAACATCATGGAAGTCATCAATTCAATTAATGAAAAGACAAAAGACTTTGAAGGAATGAAAGTTCCAGTTACAGTAATCGTTGATACGGATACAAAAAGTTATGATATCGAAATCGGAATTCCATCAGCTGCTGCACTAATCATGAAGGAAGCTGGAATTCAGAAAGGCTCAGGTACATCTGGCACTGAATGGGCAGGCGATGTTACAATGGATTCGGTACTCAAAGTCGCAAACACAAAACTAGACAAATCTTATGCTTCATCACTAAAATCAGTTGCAAAGACAATCATTGGAACATGTCTTGCATTAGGAGTCAAAGTGGAAGGAAAGACTCCAAAAGAAATCACTGCCGAAATTAACGAAGGCAAGTGGGATGAGAAATTCCAATAATTATTGAATCAGATAGACAGGATCTTTATCGGTTTTTTGTAGTTCTACAAAGGTCTCAGTATTTTGAATGCCTTCAATTTTTCCGATTTTTTCAATTACAATAGAGTGAAGTGCTTCAAGGTTCTTGGCATAAACCTGAATCATAATGTCAAACCTGCCTGTGACCTCCGAAATGGAAACCACCTCAGGAGTCTCCAGGAATTTCTTGTGGATGGAATCCTTTAGTTTTGGATCTCGATTAATCCCGACATTTGCTTTTACTCCTATTCCCAAGAGAGAATCATCGATTTCGATGGTGAATTTCTTGATGAGCTTCTTTTTCATCAGTCTCTTAATTCGGCTATACAGCACTGAGGCATTAATTCCAAGTTTTTTCGATAGGGTAGGAACAGAAATGGAGCCATCTTTAGTTAATTCATAAAGTAATTTCATATCTAATTCATCAAAACGATGCAACGTATTCGAAAAACATGGTTCTGATTTAATATATGTAGGTTTTCAGCAATATTTGCACCTTATTTGTAATAATTTTAGCAAAAATTTGTAATTTTTTAAAATAAATGGTTGGCAAAAAACTCAATCTCTAAACGATTTTAAGTAGGTTTTCTAGAAATTGTTTCGTAATGATTACAGAGGCTCAGCTAGTTGATCTTGTAAAAGAGGCAAAAGCTGCAACAAAAGAGAGAAAATTCAAACAATCCGTAGAACTGATCATTACTTTCAAAGATATTGATGTAAAGAAAGGATTTGCAATTAACGAAGTAGTTCAATTACCAAAGACCAGCTCTCCTGCAACTGTATGTATTATTGCAACAGGAGAGATGAACCAAAAAGCAAAAGCTGCAAAAGCAGATTCAGTAATCGGAACAGAAGAGTTGGAAAAATTTGGAACTAACAAAAGAGAGTCTAGAAAATTCATTAACAAATATGATTTCTTCTTAGCAGATACCAAAGTAATGCCAACTGTCGGTAAAACTTTGGGTCAACTTTTAGGTCCAAGGGGAAAAATGCCAACACCGGTTCCGTTTGATGCATCCATTGAAGCATTCTTGCAAAGATTCAGATCATGCATCAAAGTTAGAACAAGAGCATCACTATCTATCTCATCAAAGATTGGTGATGTAACTATGGAAGATTCAGATTTGGCAATTAATGCACATGCAGTTCTCAATGCAATTGAAAAGAAATTACCAAACGGTGAGAAAAATATCAAAAAGATTTTAATTAAAACTACAATGGGCAAGCCAATCAAACAAGCACAAGAGGTTAAGAAGAAATTTGCATGAAAATAGAACTTCTTATCCTAAAAGAAAAACCCAGATGTACCAACAACTACTAGAGCTACCAAAAAAATACAAAGTTGTATCAATTATCCAGATGAGAAAAGTTCGTTCAACTCAAATTTTACCATTAAGAAAAACACTCAAGGGTCAAGTGGAATTTGTCTGTGTCAAAGATAAAGTTGCAGTAAAAGCACTTGAGACATTAGACGTTCCAGGAATCAAAGACCTGATTGATGATTTGAAAGGTCAGATAATGTTCATATTTACAGACATGTCACCATTCAAGCTAAACGTTCTTCTTGCCAAAAACAAGATCATGATGGCAGCAAGAGGCGGAGATGTTGCAAGTGTCGACATTGTAGTCCCTGCAAAAAATACGGGAATTGCACCAGGACCAATGCTTACTGAATTCAAAGAGGCAGGAATCCCAACAAAGATTGATCAAGGAACAATTTGGATTGCAAAGGACAGTACTCCAGTTGAAAAAGGAGGAGTAATCAATGAAAAATTAGCATCAATTCTAGGTAAATTAGATATCAAGCCAGTAGAGGCAGGAATTTCACTTTATTCAGCATTAGAAGACGGCCTAAAGTATGCAGAAGCAGAAATGGTAATCGATGTTGAGAAGATTAGAGATTCTTTTGCACAAGCACACCAAGAAGCAGTATCATTGTCAATCGAGGCAGCATACGTTACTGCAGACAACATCTCACAAATACTTGGCAAAGCATCACAATATGCCCGCTCTTTGTCTATCGAATCTGGATTCATGACAGATGAGACAAAAGAGCAAATCTTGCAAAAAGCAGATGCACAAGCAAAAGCAGTTGCAAGTCAAGCAAAAGACTACACACCTGCATAATTTCTCAAGGACTAACCAGTCTACAAATCAGCAAACAATTTTCTCCGTAATTAGAAATTTTATGTATTGTAAGATAATCTACTTTTTATAATCTAATTTTGTCTAATGAACAGATTGAAGATCATAGTAAAAAACGGTGAATCAGTTAAAGTGTATCGCGATGCTAGTGATGTATCGGTTTTACCAAAAAGCAAACTAGTTAAAACATTTGCAGAGGATGGTTCTTTAATTGAAGAATTCAAACTTGTCGATAAGAAAATTACATTAGATGATGACTTTGACAAGGACGAAACTGAGATCATAGTAACTTTGGATGTTAGAAAATAATCCTAATGTTTAGATTTTAAAAGTAGAATGCTTTATGAGCATCATTACTGAAGAAGCAAAATGGATCAAAAAGACATAGACGAGATACTAAACCACGTAAAGCAAAAGTTCGATGAGGAAGTACCAGGAATTGTAAAGATGGTAATACGCAAAAAGATGATTAGTAGATTCCGAGAGTATGATGCACATACCATGCCAGAGTCGATGAGAAATTGCAGTGTTGAGAATTTGATTGATATTATACAACAAGGAATAGAGTCAGGCAAACTCAGACTATAGAACTAGTCTAATTCTCTAACCTTTGGTAAATTCCAGTTAAACTTCATTGCCAATAATCTAATTCCAGTTCCCACAACAATTCCTAGTATAGACGCAATCTGAATGTCCACACCTGAAGATAATATTGCATAAAACACTACAATTCCAATGATGCTTGCAATGGCATACACCTCTTTTACAAATACTATAGGAATCTCTCGAACAAAGACATCTCGTAATATTCCACCACCGATAGCTGTAATCATTCCGCCAAAGAGCATTGGAAGAAATTCTAATCCTACCACTTGGTATGCAATTGATGCGCCCAAAATTGAAAACACACCCAACCCAACTGCATCAAAGACCAACCAGACATTCATTTGTTTTTGGAGTCGTCTAAACAAAAAGAACATCACAACTCCAACCAATACTGTCAATGATACATAGATAGGATCAGAGAAGGCAGTTGGAAATCTTCCAAAGATAACATCACGTGTTACACCACCACCAACACCAACTACAGTAGCTAGAACAATGATTCCAAAAATATCTGCCTTGTGTGCAATTGCTTTAGAAGCTCCCGTAACTGCAAAAGCTATCGTACCCAAGTAATCGAGAATACTGATAAAGCCATCTATGGGAAAAGAAAAATCAACCAATCAATATAAAGTGGGATCTAGGAGTAATTAAGATTAACAAAATTAAATTGATAAAAGAAAAGTTGTTTAGCCAAATAAGGAAGACAATCCTTCCATGGCTGCTTCTTCGTTTTTAGGTTCTTCTTTCTTCTCCTCTTTTGCCGGTGCTGCTGCTGCGTCTGCTGCCGGTGCTGCGGCTGCTGCAACTGCTACTGGTGCGGCTTTAACTGCCTCATCGATGTTAACATCGGCTAAGGCTGCGACTAGAGATTTAACTTGGGCTTCATTTACTTCAGCACCAGATGCTTTGACAACTGATGTGAGGTTTGCCTCGTTAACTTCTTTGTCTAGTTTATGAAGAAGTAAAGCAGCGTAAACATATTCCATTGTATCGAGATTTTCTTACTGGATAATATAAAACTATGGAGAACTCACGCCTGAAAAACTCAGTTCAGAATTTTCAGACTTCGACAAACAGCATACACTGTTCGTTTCAGATTTGGATCAGTCAAAGTGTCCTTTCTTTGTCGCAAAACTCGTTTTGCCTCATCCCTTTCGGAGCCTTCAGGTAATGACAAGACAGCATTGAAAAATTCAGGTAATGATTCACGAATCCAGCCATCTAGCATTGCGTAGATTTTTGGAGGAATAATATCACACTTGTCAACATCAAGATCTAGCACTTCGGCATAATTTTCATGCTCTACTCTATACACCAAAGCCAGAATTACATTGTCAGGATTTGGATGTTCAAGGATTTCTCTTGAGCGCTCACCGGTCTTTCCTTGAGCAATCTTGTTTTTGAGTCCTATTGGATTTACAATCACTCCGTTGACTCCTACTTTTCTTCCATCAACTCCGGTAACTACGCCGAAAATAAAGTCATTAAACTCGCCATTTTTTTTAATTGAGAAAATATGAGTTCCTTCTTTTAGTTGAGGTTTCCTGCCAAACATAAAATCACTATATCTTGTAGTGTATTTAATGTATCATTAATCGACAATTCTTAATGTTTCACAAATATTTGCAGATTTTATCATCTCATTTGATACTGGGATAAAAAGTTGAAATTTTTACAATGAAAGCAATTACAATTCTTATCCAATTGCCAAATTCATTTTAGAATCAGGGTTTTTCTGAACGAGGTTTAGATTTCCGGCTTTAAAGACAAAAATCCTAGCAAAATACTCAGCCCAATGAAAATAGATATTGTAACTATCATATGTTTTTGGGCCTTTTCTTTTTCGTAGAACTTTCTTGGAGTAACCCCACCAACGAAAAAGACAACCATCATACCTAAAACTAATCCTATAATATTTGCCGCAGTAAGTGTAAACGCACTAAAGAAAATATCAAAATCCCATAACGCGATTCCGATACCTGCAACAGTTGCAGGAGGTACTAAAGCAGCTGCAATAGCTACACCTACAAGAATTCCAGGAATGTTTGTAGAAAGTGCAATTCCACCTGCCAATCCAAGTGCAATTGCAACTGCCAAGAACACCGGAGACATTTCAGTTCTTGATAAAATTTCGTTTGTTAACGGCAGATCCGTAAACTGAAGTGCAATTAGTGTTAACAGTGCACCTGTACCAATTACTGCCGATAATAGAGCAAGTCCTGAAATAAATGACTTGAACATTTTGTCTGTTTTGCCAACTGCAGTGCTAAATGAAAAAGCGGAAAGTGGTCCTAATAATGGAGAAATCAGCATTGCGCCAATAACCAATGAAGCATTATTTGCAAACAACCCCACAACTGCAACGCTTGCAGCAATGATAATCATGAAAAGTAGATTTCTGTTAAATTTTACGCTTGGTTCAATTATGGATTCGTATTCTTCAATTAGTTTTTTCTTTTTTACTTTGACTTGTTTTGTTTCAAGTTCTTTGATATAGTTTGAAATGTAATCAGATAGCGTAGCTTCGATTACAAAACTTGTGACATAGAGATCTTTTGTTCTGGTGTCTATGATTTTATTTAATTCATCGGTTAATCCATTTGCCAACGAGTCAGGACAGATTGCAGTGTATCGTAGCAATTTTTGATTATCTGACATTGTCAATTCCGAATGAAACGGAATCTTGTATTTTTTTAAAGTGAATTCGATGCTTTGGCTTTGCTGATCATAACAGATTACCTCAATCTTTCTCAATTTTACACCATACTTTTTGGGAGGATGTCTTTATTTATCATTTGAGATTATCAGCAATGACATTCATGTTAGAATTTGTCATCTCAATCAGAAGATCACAATGACTAGATTGTGGCAATCTATCAATTCAACTTTGTATCCCATTGCATTTTCTATTGTAATTTCTTTGACCGATTTCTCATCGGTAATTCTTAATATTGGTCTCTAGCAGGCTTGTCGTTGGATAAAAAAGAGATTCTAAAAGAGTTTTCAGCAGATCCTGATAGATACTATAATGTCAAATTATTCTCAGAGCAGGGGTTTGTCAGAAAATCTTGTGCAAAATGTGGCAGATTCTTTTGGACTCTAAATGCAGATAGGAATTTGTGTCCTGATGATGGAACAGACACATACTCTTTCATCGGCGAGCCTCCAACTAGCAAGAGATTTGATTATACGCAATCATGGAAACAAGTCGAAGAGTTTTTTGTAAAAAACAATCACACTTCAGTTTCCAGATATCCAGTAGTTTGCAGATGGCGAGACGATCTGTTTTTTACAATTGCATCAGTTGTTGATTTTCAAAGAGTGATGGGAAGCAAAGTAGTCTTTGAGTTTCCTGCAAACCCACTTGTAGTTCCGCAGACTTGTTTGCGATTCAAGGACTTGGAAAATGTCGGAGTAACGGGAAGACACTTTTCAAGCTTTTGTATGATTGGACAGCACAGTGTTCCGGACTTGGGGGGATACTGGAAAGATGAATGCGTTGATTTGGACTTTAGATTACTCACTGATCAGTTTGGAATTAAAAAAGAAGAAGTCGTCTTTGTAGAGGACGTGTGGGCAGGTGGTGGATCTTTTGGACCATCACTGGAATACTTTGTCAGGGGACTGGAGCTTGGAAATGCAGTGTTTACAGAATTTCAGGGGGAGCTTGGAAAACACACCACACTTGATCAGCGAGTCATAGACATGGGTGCAGGACTTGAGAGGTTTGCATGGATTACAATGGGAACACCAACTGCATATGACTGCTGTTTTGGTCCAATCAATCAAAAGTTGTTTGAAAAAGTTGGAATTGATTCTGATTCAGAAATTTTGAGAAAATACTTTACAGAGATTGCAAAGGAGATTGATCACTATGATGATTTGAATCAAGTAAGACGTCTTGCAGTAAAAAATGCAGGAATTACAGATGAGCAGCTAAACAAAATGATCACACCCCTTGAAGGAGTATATCTAATTGCAGATCATTTGCGAACTCTAATCTTTGCAATTACTGATGGTGCACTGCCATCAAATGTCGGGGGCGGATACAATCTCAGAATGATGCTGCGAAGAATCAATGGAACAATTAACAGATTGAATCTAAAGCTAGACATTGATGATTTGATTGATACTCACATTGACTATCTCAAGGATACATATCCAGAACTAGATGAGAAACGAGATGACGTCAAGAAAATACTCAAGCTGGAATCTGCAAGATACGAGGATTCCAAAGTTCACATGAAGAAAAAGGCAGAAAAGATTCGCGAGAGAGGCGTGCCAACAGTTGATGAACTCATTACACTGTACGAATCAGACGGTATCACGCCTGAATACCTCAAAGAAGTTGATGCAATATCTGAAATCCCATCACAATTTTACTCAAAACTATCTGATCTGCACCAGTCTGAAAAGAAAAAGGCAATAGCAGAACTTCCACTGGAATCATTGCCTGAAACTGAGACTCTATTTTACAAAGATGACCCAATGGAGTTTGAAGCCAAAGTTCTCAAGGTATTTGATGACCAAGTAGTATTAGATAGAACTTCATTTTACGCAAGAGGTGGAGGACAAGAGCCAGACTATGGGACTATTGCAGGATTCAAGGTAGTTAACGTAGACAAACATGCAAACATTATTGTTCACAAGCTAGAAGGAGGAGTTCCAAAAGAAGGCGAGACTGTACAATGTAAGGTTGATGAAACAAGACGCGCAAACATTACAAAAAACCATACCAGTACTCACATACTAAACGCATCATCGAGAAAAATTTTGGGTTCATGGATTTGGCAGCACTCTGCATTCAAAGAAGATGATCATGCCAGACTAGACATTACACACCATTCATCACTAACTAATGAGCAAGTAAAAGAAATTGAAGATGCTGCAAACTCTATGGTAAAACAGAACCTTACAGTAAGCATCGATTACTATGACAGGGGAACTGCAGAGCAGACATACGGTTTTAGAATTTACCAGGGCGGCGTAGTCCCAGTAAAGTCAGTAAGAATTGTATCAATTGAAGATCAGGATGTAGAGGCATGTGGTGGAACACATGTAAAGAAGACTGGAGATATCGAACTAATCAAAATTACAAAGACTAAACGAATTCAAGACGGAGTGGTTCGTCTAGAGTTTGTTTCAGGTCCTACCGCATTTGAGTATGTAAAACAGCAAGAAGAAGAATCTAAAAAACAAGCTGAAGAGGCAAAACAAAAAGAGCAGTTAGAAAAACAGCGAGAGGAAAACAAAGCCAAAGCTAGAGAGCAGATTCCTATACTACTAGAGAAGATTCTAGCTGGAGAATCAACAGAGTCAGATGGAATCAGCACCAAAGGAAAATTGTGTTTTACATCAAGTGAGAATTTTGATGAGTATTTCCATCAGAATTTTGGTAAAAAGCTAGTTGCCAAGGATAGTACCGCTGCATTTTGCGGAATTTTTGAATCAGGGCCAACCATTCGAATAATGGTGCATGCAGGGGCAGAATCAGGTATCAATTCAGGCGAGATTGCCAAGGAGATAGCCTCAATTTTGGGCGGCTCTGGCGGAGGAGATGCCAAATTTGCCCAAGGGGGAGGAAAAGACACATCTAAAAAAGACGAGGCAATAGCCAAAGCAAAATCAATGATTTTAGGATAATACTATGATAAATTGGAACGAACTAGAAACTAAATGGCGAAACAAGTGGATTGAATCAAAAGACTTTGAGACAAATCCAAATGAGAAACCAAAAAAATTCATTACAGTTGCATATCCATATCCAAACTCTCCCCAACACATTGGACACGGACGAACATACACACTAGCTGATGTTCATGCAAGATATTATCGAATGCAAGGGTACAACGTATTGTTCCCAATGGGATTCCATTATACCGGAACTCCCGTACTTGGGATGGCAAAGAGAATTGAAGCTGGAGAAAAAGAGATTCTTGATGGATTGAGAAACATCTACCACGTTCCAGAAGAAGACATCAAAACATTTGTTGAACCAATAAAGATTGCAGATTATTTCCATGAAGAGATAAAGTCTGGAATGATTGAGATGGGCTATTCCATTGACTGGAGACGAGAGTTTACTACTATAGTTCCAGGCTATCAGAAGTTTATCGAGTGGCAGATTACTACACTTAAAGAAAACGGCAGAATCATTCAGGGGAGTCATCCAGTTGGATGGTGTCCCAAAGATCAGAATCCCGTATCACAACATGACACAATGGGAGATGTAGAACCAAAAATTGATGAGAAGAACTTTTTGATCAAATTCAAGCTTGGAGAATTTATTTTCCCAGTAACTACACTGCGACCTGAAACAATTTTTGGAATTACAAACTTGTGGGTCAACCCAAATGTAACATACAAAAAAGTTTCAGTGGATGATGAGAAATGGATCATTTCTGAGGAATGTGCACACAAAATAGAATTCTTTGAAAAGCAAGTTAGCGTAATAGGAGATATTTCAGGCAGTGAAATAATTGGACAAAATGCCATCAATCATGATGGACGGAAGATTCCAATATTGCCTGCTGAATTTGTAGAACCTAGCATGGGCACTGGATTAGTAATGTCAGTACCAGCTCACGCACCAAAAGACTATCAGGCATTGATGGATTTGAAGGCTGCAAATCACGAATTAGCCACAAAAATTGAGCCTATTCCGATTATAGTTACAGAAGGATATGATGTTTATCCTGCAAAACAGATTTGTGAGAAACTAGGAGTTTCAGACCAGTCAGATGAAAAGCTAGAAGAGGCTACAAAGGAATTATACCTCAAAGAGTTTACCGATGGAAAACTAAATGAAAAGTGTGGACAATTCAACAATGAAAAGGTCCAGTTTGGACGAGACAAAATCAGAGCATGGCTCCAAGAAAATAAAACACTAGAAAAATTCCCAGTGCTTGAGAATTCTCCAGTGCACTGCAGATGTGGAGCAGAATGTGTTGTTAAAGTATTGAATAACCAATGGTTTCTCAATTATGGAGATGAATCATGGAAAGCACTTGCTCGCAATTGCTTTGACGAGATGAATATTCTACCAAGTAACATCAGAACAGAGTTCAAAGAAGTAATTGATTGGTTGCACGAGAGAGCATGTGCAAGACAACAGGGACTGGGAACTAAGCTTCCATGGGATAAAGACTGGATTGTAGAGTCATTGTCTGATAGTGTAATTTACATGGCATACTATACCATTTCACGATTTGTAAATGATGGAACTGTACAACCTGAGAATTTGACTCCAGAGTTCTTTGATTACATTTTATTAGATAAAGGAGATTTGTCGTTAGCTGCAAGTACATCAAAACTTTCTGAAGATATTATTGAAACAATGAAGAAAGAGTTCCAATACTTCTATCCAGTTGATTCAAGACATTCAGGTAGAGATTTGGTACAGAACCATTTGTCATTTTTTGTGTTAAATCACGTTGCAATATTTGAGAAAAAATTCTGGCCGCAAGAAATTGTTGTCAATGGTAGTGTAATGATGGATGGTGCTAAAATGTCAAAGAGTATGGGAAATATCATTCCACTACGAACTGCAATCAGAGACCATGGTGCAGATCCAATTAGATTGGCAATAATTTCATCAGCTGAGCTACTCCAGGATGCTGATTTTAACATGGAATCAGTTTATGGTATTCAAAACAAGCTTGCATCTCTTTTAGATGAATGCTCTAGGCTCAAAAATGAGCCAATTTCCGAGTTACAGGCAGAAGATAGATGGATTTTATCCAAATTACAGAGCATGATTGGTACAGTTACTGAATCCCTAGAAAAAATGAGACTAAGGGAAGGATTGCACGAGATTTTGTTTTCATTCGAATCTGACTTGAGCTGGTACAACAAAAGAACAGAAGCTAAAGAGAGAAAAGATGTTTCAGGAATATTGTATAAAATAAATTCTGCACGAGTTGCAATGTTGTCTCCATTTGCACCACACATAGCTGAGGAAATGTGGGAGAAGCTTGGAAATGATAATCAGGTATCAAAATCAGCATGGCCTGTTTATTCTAAAGATGAAATGGATGCAACGTCAATTCAATCAGAGAATTTACTAAAATCAACCATAGATGATATTGCAAATATTCTCAAGGTTACAAAAATTACTCCAAAGAAGATTGTACTCTATGTAAACTCAGATGATTTAAAATCCAAAGTGTATCGCAAAGTATTGAGTATCATGGTAGGAGGTCAAAACAACATGGGAGTTGTAATGAAGGAGTTAATTGCAGATCCTGAAACTACAGAGGCCAAAAAAATGCCAGACTATATTCAAAAAGTGATCAAAGATTTGCATTCAGAGTCTGAAGAAATTAAAAATATGAAGCTTGAATCAGATGATTTCAATGAAAAAGAATTTTTGAAATCTGAATTATCCAGTATTGGAAAGAAAGAGTTTGGAGTGGAGATAGAAGTGTATTCAGAGTCAGATGGCGACATTTATGATCCAAAAGGAAAGGCAAGACATGCAAGACCTTTCAAGCCTGCAATACTAATTGAATAGTTTTTAAAATGATAAAATTTGGGTAATCAGTTCTCTTTGACGGCCTACATTTCCCAAAAGTGGATATTTCATCTAATAAAACTCTGATAAAATCTAATAGTCACCTCATTTCATAATGAACGACTTGGATATGAAAATAGAGTTATTGTTTTTTTAGTGTTAATAGGATTTCATACTTATGGTATGGCATATGCGGATCCTCAGATTACAATAGATGAAGCAGTTGCACAAACAGATCCCCCATTTACCATTAATGATAGTGCCAGTACTGTTTTATTCAGAATCCTCAGTGATGGTCAAGTCATTATTGATCAATTTCTCCAATTATCTGGTGCAGGTCTTACTCAGGTTAGAACATATGTGTTCCCTGATTCATCTGGCACTGTTGTCTTAGAAGATACAAGTCAAACACTGACATCAAAGAATATTGATGCCGATTCTAATACTATTACTAATATTGATGATTCTGAAATCAAAACAGGAGCAAACATTGCTCTATCAAAACTAGCTACTGATCCTCTGGCAAGAGCAAGTCATACTGGCACTCAAACAGCTTCAACAATTTCAGATTTTGACAATCAAGTTATTCTATCAAGACTAGACCAAATGACATCTCCCACATCTGATGTATCCCTTAACAATCAAAAGATTACAAATCTTGCAGACCCTACAGCATCTACTGATGCTGCAACAAAAAATTATGTTGATGCAACAAGTCAGGGGTTGGATATTAAGCAATCTGTCAGAGTTGCAACGACTACTGCAGGAACTTTTGCAAGTGATTTTGAAAATGGTGATACAATAGATGGCGTGGTATTAGCAACAGGCAATAGAATTTTAATTAAAAACCAAGCATCAGGAGAAGAAAATGGTATTTACACAATAAATGTTAGTGGTGCTCCCACAAGAGCTACTGACGCGGATGTTTCTGCAGAAGTTACACCTGGAATGTTTTGTTTTGTTAGGGAAGGAACTGTAAATGCAGACTTTGGATTTGTTTTGGCTACAGATGATCCAATAACTCTCGATACAACCCCCCTTGTATTTACGCAGTTTTCTGGAGTTCCAATTGGTGAAACTAACACTTCAAGTAACACTCTGGCAGACGATGCAACACGATTTGGATTGGCAAATGCAAAATCTGGAGTAGATTTGCCTTTCAAAGTTCTCAAAGAAGGCTCTAACATTGATTTAACCACAGATGCAGATCAAGTGATAGTTACAGTTACTGGTGCAGAACTTTCTGTAAACAAGAATGCAGCTTCAGGATATGCTGGATTGGATGGCAGTTCACGAATTGATAAAGCACAATCTCCATCTGATACTGTTTACACTGATGATGGACAGACATTGACTACAAAAACAATCGATGCTGATTCCAATACTCTTACAAATATTGATAATAATGAAATAAAATCAAACGCAGGAATTGATTGGACTAAGATTTCAAAGACAGGATCATCTGTACATGATATTGCAAATGTAACTAATGTGGGATGTGCAGCAGGTCAAGTTCTAAAAGCATCGGCAGGTTCATGGATATGTGCAAATGATGTTGAAGGTGTTACTTCAATAAATGGGGATGCTTCTGCTGCACAAGTTTTCTCAGGTACTTCAGGTAATGTGACTATTACAGACACAGGTGCAGGTACTTTGCAATTTAATACAGGACACAATATTGTTACAACTGGAGATTCTGCACAAACAATTACAAAAAGTCTTACACTTGATTCAGCAATTTTAGGTGGAAATCTAAATGCAAATAGTTTTACGATAAATAACTGGAACGTTGCAACAATTACTGGTACGGCTACACTTACTACCAATAATGAAGTTGTTCTACTAAATCCTTCCACAACGGCATTTACAGTAAACTTACCTGATGCCACTGGAAATACTGGAAAGCATTACAGATTCCATTATGTTTCAACAACTGGAACTCCAGTAACCATTGATGGGGAATCTTCAGATACAATTAATGGAGCATTAACAATCAAAATGAAAAATCCATACGCGATATTGGATATGTATAGTGATGGAACAAATTGGGTTGCTGTTTACAATGATTTGATTTATGGTAGAGAAAACAATGTCATCATATCTGATGATTTCTTATCAGGTCCAGGCACAGCTACAGGAATTGGCGCTCAAAGTACACTTCGATGGACCAGCGCAGGAGTAGGCACTGAAACTGGATTATTTATTGATGGAGAATTGGATCATTTGGGAATCAAAAGATTGGGCACTGGCGCAACTAGTGGAAATGATCATGATTTCTTTTTGGGTAGTACTCCTACATTGAATAATTTTGATGCCGATAACCCATTTGATTTGACCTTTATTGTAAGACCAACAACAGCTATATCCACTGTAACTTATAGAGTAGGGGCAAATCTGAATACTGTTTCAGCAAGTGAGTTAACAAGCGAAAATGCAATGTTTCTTTTTGATACTACTGGATCTTCTACTGGAGCTGACACAACGCATTGGGTTTGTAGAACGAGAAGTTCAGGAGGTACTGATCAAACTACTGCAACTTCAAGTACTGTGACATTAAACCAATGGTATAACCTTCGTATCCTAAAAGACGGAGGTACCATAAGATTTCTAATAAATGATGTTAATGTATGTAATCACTCTGCACAAATTCCAACAAGTGCACTAAGCCCATTTGTAACCATTGACACATTTGCAGGTTCTGCAAGATCCATGGATATTGACTACTTTAAAGGAAGTTGGATTATGAGTGGAAGATAAATTGAAAAACAATAATCTGTCAATTATTTTATGAATAAAATATGATTAATAATATTTTTTCTTCCAAATCGGAACAAATTGTTTGTATAGCATTATTTTCAATTTCGTTATTTTTTACTTCTAATTTTACATTTGCAGAAATAACAGTAGATGAAATTAATGTTTCATCAAACAGTTTTAGGTTATTCTTTAACACCCCATTTACTTTTGAAACTATGATTGCTCAAAACAATGGAATAACACTACAATTAACTGAATCATCAGAATCTCGAAAATATAATTTTTTTAGAAATAGTTCTCCTGTATCTTATGATGTCCGTCTCACATCTATCTCAGACACACAAATTGATTTCACTATTGATACTGCTGGATTAACTGATAAAAGATTGACTGTTACTGGAACTGAATTATCGGCAGTAAAACTAAACAATGCTTTGTCAAATGACTGGTCTTTTAGTGGTGGAATAAACACAATTGATGTGAATTCTGCTTCCACGGTTTCATTATTTTTTAACCCCCTTCCAACATCTCCTTCATCTGGAGGTGGTAGTGGAGGAGATAAATCAAAACCCTCAATTTCAAACATTTCAAATTCTCTAGAAGGTGTTGAAGATTTGCTTGATTCAAAAATAATTTTGGAAGTAGGCCAACCTACTACCATTTCTATGATGGTTAGAGAGAATCAAGGAATCAATAATTTAGAACATGTTTCACTTTATCTAGATACTAGGCAACCTGATCTTAGTCGAGACTTTAAGACTACTCATATTAGATGGGAAAAAAACAACCCTCTTTCAATAAACAATCCTTCGAATATGTTGGATAGTGCAAATATTGTGGCCACTCCTATAGATGCCGTCAACACCAAAATTGAAATTGAATTTTCATTTGCAGTTCCATTAGATAGTGTATATTTACATCTGGTAATATGGGATTTATCTAGAAATCAAATTCAACAGGACTATCCTGATGCAATACAAGTAGTTCCATCAAAGATTTTACAAACTAAATCAGAAACGGATTCAGAAAACGTTGAACCCAAAATGGATCCAGAACCTATCTTTTCATGGCAAGTGTTTAATCGCTGGGCAGGATATTCCTCAGAAGTAACCTCTGATAAAGAATTTTTATCTCATCTTGGAATAGAAGGTAATAAAATCCCAATTTGGATGAAAAATCAAAATGCAAAGTGGGTCAAAGAGGGACTAATAACACAACAGAATTTCTTGGATGCAATAAACAACCTGTATGAACGTAAAATTATTCAATAAATCTAGAGAAATACGGATTTGGGGTTAAATTTCAGGCAGAGAATAAAATTTCATTGTTAATTTTGTAGGGGCCTTGAACTAATTTGACAAGTCACCTCGAGGGCCTATGCAATTTGGTTTAAGAATTTCACATTCAAAAATTACTCTATGATAGAATTTAGTGAGTTTCTAAATCAAGTTGGAAAGACAGGAAATCCTTGGATAGATTACCATATCATCATGGGAAAAATGTGGTCATACGAGAAAAAATAAAAAATAAAAGAGAACTAAAAACTACAAGTGTTTGTATTTTTTAGAAACCTCAATTTTTACAACAAAAGAGGCAATACTCAAATCAATATGAGTAATGCTCTTCTCTATCTGCATTCTATCTTTGTAAGAGAGCCCATCAACAAGAGATTCTTGTAATCGTGCTCGCTGAAATTCTAATCTCAGCAGTTGTTTGTCAAACCAATCTTTGTTAGAATGAGATTGTTCCTTACGAATCTCAGAATACCAAGATTCAATGTCTTTGTTGATTGTGTTTCTATTTACATCAAGCATTTTTGCAATTTGTACTGCAGAATATCCTTGTTCAAAATGCAATTCAAAGACTTTGATTTTTCGGTCTTCTTGTTGTTGTTTGGTGTATGGTCCTCCCATTTTTTGGATTTGTGCCATACAATACATAGAACATACTTGATTAAGAGAACTAATTTTTTCTCGGGGTTAGGTTGAGATAAGAAATAGTTCTTTTATAGTAGATTCGAAAATTTTTCAAAAGTTGCATAGTTCTGCATAGTTATGATTCACAACCAATCCCATCTTTATCCCCATCAAACCTATGAGGATCAGGCTGCAATACTGTAAATCTCTTGTACGGAATGTCTCCACAGTCTAAATCTGGAGGTGGAGATAGAATACAAAAGTCTGGATACGACAAATCACAATTACTGATTTCTGATTTTAAAGATTCAGTCTTGGTTGCAGCACAGCCGTATTTTACAGCCCAATCCTCACCTAAAAACTCTGATGTGTCACAATATCGAGTCAAAATATTGGCAAGACCATTAGATAGCAGTATTTCATTGATTACTCCGCCTTCACAGTAAACTTTGCCCAACATTCTATCATAGACATCATATGGCTGCAAGTCATCCTGGTCTACTGTAATGATACTTCCAACAGGACAATGCATGGCAGTAAATGCTGCAGCCTCTTGGAATCGAGGTTCATTTTTCTCAGGAGTATTAGTTAGTGATAGACGAATCTTGTAATTTTTTGTGTAAATTGTATCGCCATCAACTATTTTTGTAACTGTTTCTGTAATACATTTTGCAGTACCAGAGCAATCAGGTGTTTGTATCATCGGAGGTTTTGTATCTCTAATTGTGGTACAACTAGCAAACTCCCATGTACCACCATTTGATAGACAATCAATCTTTTCTTTGTTCTCATCAGGGGGTGCAACTCCTATGATGTCTACTCTTTTGTCTTGCCAAGTGTCAGTTGGAAAAGATGCAAAGATTGCAATAGAGCCAATAATTCCTACGATAACAATTCCAATAATTATTACTGGTTTCAATTTCTACCAGGGAGCTTTGCCTGTTTTTTCCAAGACATCGTTATATTTTCTACATTGCTTACGTGCATCAAAGATTACCCATATTGCAAATGGAATCAATATGACCAACCCTATTCCATATGTAAAAATTGCAACAATCAAAAGAATAATTCCTACAATCAATATGCCAATTCCTTTTCCTAGTTGTCCCAAGTAGAGATGTCCAATTCCTCCAAATCCAAATAATCCCAGAACTATTGTAAGTACAAGTGTAGTTCCTTCTGATTTCCATTCAGGCGTTCTCTGAAATCCAGATGGAGTGGTATTTGAAGCAGGTTTCTCTGTGTTTGGATTAGCAAAATCATTTAGTGAAGTTCCACATTTTGGGCAAAACTGTGTATCTTCTTCTTTAATGTCAAAACCACATTTAGTACAATCCACTAATTACTTAATTTTTGTATGAACTTAAGCATATCTTTGAACATCAAAAATTCAATCACCATACAAAAAGCAATCACTGTACCTAGAATCCAACATACATTGCGATGAGTTTAGTCTTGTTGGGAAATTATTGTTCTAAATTTTAGATGTGGACTTGACGGGTCTTCGATTCCCATCTAGCCCACAAAGAACGACATTTCTAAAGGGATAAAAATCATCTGAGAACCAAAAGAATTCACGCATAATTCTGAAATCGCGGTTAAATACAAATTTTGTATAACTACGCTATGATTCAATTAAAAAATAAGAACATATTCAAATCCATTCAGAGCAAATGGGAAAAGTTAGAGGCCCCTGACCAAGAATGGGAAGAGATAGAAGAATAGTCAGAGTTTGAAACCAGATTGCCAAGCCTTTTGGCAATTACAATCAGAGGTCCAGTAATTTTTGCTCTAGCTGATCCATATTCTCATCACCACATTGATCAGCAGTAATAGTGGCACAGAATTCCCTTACCTCAACGAACGCATCAAGGCATGATTGCAGTTCTTCATCACTAAGATTCTCTGCACTGCATGCAATCATCATTGCATCATAGTTTATTGCAAACTGCTCTAGCATCCACTTTTGAGTATCCATGCTTTCCATAATGTCAAAATCAGACACGCTTGTTCCAAAGTAAACAATCCCTGCAAGTATTGGCAGAATCAAGAGAAATTTTAGTTTAGATTTTACAATAGACATTTAATTCACAGTTCCAGTTTTAATCAAATTTTTCCCAGCATTTTGCAGCGCCACAAATAGAGCACTTTGCCTTTTCATTCCATTTCTCAAATGATTTGCCAGAGGGAATTCTCACAGTTGTTATTCTCTGACATCCAGTGCACTGCACCTTAACTGAGACGTTTCCAGTGTTGTCATTTACAAAAAAATCTTTGAATCCCATTTCTAATTCACTACAAACTACACAAATAATTGTATTCTAGTTTCTTTTGGGCAAAAACGGAATCAGTGCACGGACAAACTCCATGATGTTCTTAGTCTGCAGGTATACGGTGCCAGGCCCCACAATCTCAATTACTAGTGCATCTCCCCCAAACAGTGTAGTCTTCATGCTGCCATGCTTTGTGACCCTGTATCCCGCAGTAGAGCTCAGGGCAACTAGCTGATAGTTGTCCAGTATCATCTTCTCGCCGGATCCGAGTTGTTTTTTCAAAATTCCGCCCCATCCGTTGACAAACATTTTGCCAGCACCTACAGTCTTTAGCATAAACAGATTGCTTCCAAAGATGCCCTTGGTGAACCCCTGCCATGCAGTGTCCAGTGTCACATCGGTTGTAGAGCCGACAAAAGAGCCGGACTGGACGATAAACTCCTCATCTACATCAATTACCTCAATGTCTCCTAGCATGTTTCCAGTAAGGCCTAGCTTGCAGTCGTCTTCTTCTGCGATAAACTCATTTACAAAAAATGATTCGCCACCAAGGGCTGCAGCTTTGAGGGATTTGAAAAATCCGCCCTTTCTCATCCTGGTTTCAGTTACAATGTTTCCTTTCATGTATACCATTGCAGCAGCTTCTGCAGTAATTTTCTCATTTTTGTTTAGCGAAAACTCAATTAGACCCATCGGGTTTTTTACAATCTCATATTCCAATGAATGCTTTTTCAAAAACTACAAGTTAAGAGTTTTGGAGAGTTTTCAGAGTGTTTTCATATTGTGAAAACTCGTCAAGCTCTTCTATCTTCATTATTTGGATAAGGTTTACTGCCTCATCAATTAGTTTGGCTAGCCGTCTTGTGGACTGGTCATATTCCTTGTCTTTGTTTTCCATCTCTTCTAACCTACTTTTGAAGAACTCTATGCGGCCAAGCTTGTACTGTAACTCATCAGTTAGAATTTTAATTGATTCAGGCTTCATGTTCTCGCTCCTGCTTTATCTTGGCAATTACATCTCGGACCAGCTCCTCGTCTTTTACAACTAGCTCCTGGAGTTTGATCTTGTATTGTTCATCTCCCCATTTGTCCTGATCAAACATCTCCTTGACCAGTTTTACTATTTCAGATTTGTTTCTCTGGTGGTCTCGTTTTGCAAGTTCTGCACCTTCCATAATTTCTTCTCATCAATTCTAAACTTAAAGATATTGAAATCTGAGAAAAAAAGTGATTCAAATAATACTTGTTTTGTAAATTTTTGTTAATTTAACGAATAGAAATCCATGTGGAATGTTATCTGGATAATGGCAGCAAAGAAAAAAGCAGCAGCTAAAACAACAGCTAAAACAACAGCTAAAAAAACAGCAGCTAAAACGACAAAAAAAGCTTCAAAAAAGAAATAGTCTTTTGAAGCTCGTTTTTTTATCTAGATGCATTCCAAAACAGAATCAATTATTCATATTGTTTAAATCCAAGAATTCCAACCCACACTTGCAATGAGTTACAACAGTAACGCACCAGACGAATACGACGATTTTGATGAGTCAGAATCAGACTATGAGGATTGAGAAAATCCTCATTTTTTCTCCTTTAGAATGCCAATGATTTCATTATTGCTTTTCATCCAGGTTTTCAGGTATGCGTAAAACAGAGTCTCCAAGTCATCTACCATTCCCGTAAGCTTTGGGTCAGCGCGTATTGCTGCAAGCTGCTCATCAAGATTATCCAAAATTACTTTTAGTCCCTGGTTTGAGGTCTCTAGTTTTTTGATTGCCTCCTCAGTCCCCATGAAATTGTTATCACTTTATAATAATAAAAGATATTCCTACAAGCTAAAAATGATTCTCAAATGCGACCTGATTCAATGGCAACTGGCCGCCACGTTCTGCTGCATCTTCTGCTCTTTTCCCAACTACTACCATCATTACTATTACGTGGCTCTCGGGAAGTTTGATCACATCAGCTAGTTCATCGTACTCGAATCCAACCATAGGACAAGAGTCCAGTCCCATCTGTCTTGCTGCAAGCATTATTGTCTGAGCTGCCATCCCACAAGAACGGATTGCCTCATCTCGTTGGTTCTGCGGATTATCTTTGTACTTTCTCTCAAGGGCGGCCTTTACCGTCTCTTGTTTTTCTGCAGGATGATTCTTCCAGTAACGCAGCGGGTCAGTTCTCCATGCAGTTGTATCACCGCACAGCACTATAACCAAAGAGCCGTCTCTTGGTTGGGCCTGTCCTCTTGCTGCAACTGAAATTTTTTCCTTTACAGACTGATCAGTAGCATAGACAAATCTCCAGTTCTGTTGGTTGTAGCTAGTAGGTGCCAAGATAACATGGCTCAATAATTTCTGGACATCATCACTGCTCATTGTATATGTGCTGTCAAATTTTTTGATTGCACGGCGAGTCTCTATAGCTTCGAAGACGTCCATGACAACAGCAAAAATTACCTAAATTTAATGTAAATGAAAAGGCAATTGAGCTTAAGATCAGCGCCGAAAAAGCGCCGATGACAGCTCCTAGCTTAAGATCAGAAACCGCAGGTTTTCTGATGACAGCGACTTGTCTTAAGGCCTGAAACGATTGTTCTCAGACGACAGACTCACCTTTTCACATTATTCCTAGTGTGAATTTCATATTTAATCCTCACTATCTTTTCATACTAGGAATAATTTACCTGAACAAAATCAGATAGTGTATTTATTAGGCACAGGCTGACTGCAAACATCTTGAAGATTGCAGTGATGGGCATGGGAGTAGCAGGCTCTTATCTTATGGCCAGGCTAAAAGACTCTGAACACGACGTTACCGGATATGAGAGAATGCGAGAAGAGAACCACGATTCTATTTGCGCATGGGGAACAATCAAACCAGTCCTAACAGAGTTTTGCAAAAAGACTGGCAGGGATTTTAATGATTTTCTAATTCATGATGGAAAAAACATGCATGTCAAGATGAACAACGATGTAAAGTTCGACATAGGACTCAAAGGGTTATGCACATATGACAAGCTAGCACTGATCAAGGATTTCATAAAAGACTCCAAAGTTATCTACGGAGAAGCACCAAAACTTGAAGAGCTTGAAAAAGAGTACGACATGATAGTTGACTGTACTGGATTTCACAGAGTGTACTTGCCAAAATTAAAAGAAGATTTCTTTTTACCAACATACGAATACAAGGTAGAGTACGAAGACAAGGTTCCATATGACGACTTTTACATAGAGCCATTTCCTGGAATGTCAGGATATTTCTGGTATTTCCCACTGGGTGAAAAATATGCACACATTGGTGCAGGTGATTACAATAAACAGCACATCAAGGCAACTGATGATTTCCTAAAGAAACACGGTGGCAAGGTTCTCAAAACCAAGGGAAGGCCAATCAGACTTGCAACACCGGACAGATGCAAGCCATACTATTCAGGCAAGGTCGTAGGTGTTGGGGAATCAATCGGTACAGTCTATGCTCTGCTAGGGGAGGGAATCATCCCATCAATGCAGTGTGTTGATATATTCTTGGAGAACATGCATGATTTCAAAGCATATGAGAAAGCAGTGGAGGAGCACTACAAGGTGTATGCCAAAGTTTTCAATTTTGTTCGAGCAAAGATTCACAAGGATTTCAGTTTCTTAAAAGCGCTGCCAGACTTTATTGCAATATTTAGATACATGAAAAAGAACGAAGACAGATTTGGAATGAACATCAAGATTGCAGATTTGATGAAAGTCGCTAAAGCCTAAGTAAAATTTAGTTTTTTAAATTAGATTAAGGTTTACAGAATCCAGGATTTTCAGGATCAGAACCATCTTGTGGTTGTACTCCATCCCAAGCAGGAACAGAATCAACTGCTACAACTGTTGTATAACATCCACTTTTTGCATTACTTAATTGGAATGTGATTTTGCCATCTGTTCCAGTGGTTGCACTTCCAGTATATGTGAATGGTGGAGGTGTATCACGATCTAATGTAATAGATACATTAGCGCCGGCTACACCTTGGCCTAGATTATCTACAACATGAATTGTAACTAGTAAATGTCTGTCACTGTTTTTTCCACCAGTAAGACTGTAGACTATTGGATTAACAGAGGTCTTTTCTGCAACAATTATTTCTCCAACAGTAATGGTAATTGAATCAGTAGCTGTTTTTCCACCAGCATCTGTAACTTGAGCAGTTATAATATGAGTTCCATCAGTTAAAGAAGCTGAAAATGAACCTCCAGTGCCAATGGCACCATCAATGTTTGATGTCCAAGACAAATTAGCAGTAATGTCACCATCTTCAATGTCACTTGCAGATCCTGCAAATAGGATTACAGATGCAGAGTCAAATGATGAATTATCAGAAGGACTAGAGATTGATACAGTTGGAGAATTGTTTGTAGGAGTAGAGGTGCCAGGATATAGAGCAGTTAACGCATCAATATCGTCTTGTTGCAATATACGATTTGGTTTAGCATAAACAGGTTCCATGATTGCACCAGAAACTTCAGAGTGGCCAATTCCAGCAGCATGACCATTTTCATGTAAAAATACGGTTTCAACATCAAAGTTAGTTACACCATCAGTTGCCCAATCAAAATTAGTATTCAAAGCCATATCTGCTTCATCAATGCTGGTACCGGACCATGTAACACCTAAGGTGTTTGCATCCCTTAATGCAAGCCATGCAACATCATTGTTACCATCAAAGGTTTGACGACCTTTACATTCTTGAACTAGTGAAGGACATTTGCCTGTTGTTCCACCATATTCAAAAGCAAAACTAGATGTGGCAACATTATTCCAAGTAGCATGAGTGTTAAGTAATGCAGTAAGTCCATTACCGCCAGTAGGATCATTTTGTGGATTGTATCTCTGAATAACAGAATCATTTCCAGGATCACCATCAGAGAATTGGTCCCAAACTAAACCAGTTAGAGAATATTCTTCAACAGTGAATGCTCGTGCACCTTGACTTGCAAGGGCAGCAGCAGCTGCTTGATTTCTATCAGCCCCAGGTGGAACTTCTAATAAAATATGAACAACTAAATTCTTTCCTGGAACAATTCCAGAAACTGCAATAACGTCAGGTTTACCAGGATTATCAGGACCTTGAGCAAATGCAGGAAGGGAATACGCGATTAAACTTACAAACAACAATGAGGCTACAAAACCAATTAGAACAGAAGACTTTATCATTTTACTGATATGATATCAAAAATTTTGCATTTAACCGTTACGGATAAAATAATCTAAGAGAAACTAACAGATCCAAAGCCTTCACGATTTGTTCTGTTTGATGCCATGTTGTAATCGTATATGGTTTTAGAATAATCCTTGAATTCGTCTTTCATCGGATCTAGGGAATCTGCCAAGTAAAACCCAGGACAATCCCCAGTGAATTGGTATGTTGCATGGACTCTAGCCTTTCCTTGCTCGTTTTCAAGCCAGCTAGAAAACGGATACAGATAGCATACCCCAGGACGGTCTGGATGCATAGAGCATCCCCCTTCACCATCTAAAAATCTACAAGAGATATGGGTTCCATCATCGGCCTCTGTTTCATCGGTTTTTCTTTTCAGATTAATTGTAGTCATTGTAGTCATTTGCCCTGAAGGTCCAGGTTCTTGATATGTGGCAGTCAGTGTTTCGTTTTTTATAAAATCCGAAGTCTTAGAATATTTCAATCCCTTGCCAATAGTGATTAGATCATCAGAGGACAATGGCAATCTACCTTGTCTATCACAGCAGTTGTGACAGTCAGGCCAATAGCATTTCCACAAAATGTATTTTTTTTCAGAATTCAAATAAGGAACGTGAAAGACAACATCTTTGACTTTGATTTTATAGTCAGATACGTCTGTAATTTTGCCCAGCATGAAATTGCGCAGTATCGGGTCAACATCCCAATCCTTTTGTAACAAGTTTAATGATTCTTCGATTTCTTTTTGAGACAACTGATGAATTATAACATATGCTGCAGATGTTATTAATGTTGAGTGAAAAAGGGAAATACGCCTCTGCAACAGAAAACAGAAGATTTGTGTGGGCAGAAATTGTTTGGCCATTAATTTTAGAAATCAACGATGTTTCATTTTCTCTAAAACAATTTCAAAACAAAAGAGAACAAGTTTGCAAAGAAAAAAACATTTCAATTACAATTCCATCAAGAGGGTTAGCATCATTGTTACAAAAAGGAATTTTACTAAAAGAAGGAAACATCTATTCAATTCACTACAAGCTAATTCCCTACATGAGACTAAGAGCAGATTGCGATTATGCAACTGTAATTCACGAAGTCAGACTAAAGTAATTGCAACAAATGATTATATGCTAAATCATTAGGGTTTATTTCAGTAGCCCGATAGTCTAGTGGTCAAGGATTCTGCCCTCTGGATCTCAGGAATGGATAGGCGGAGACGGCAGTTCGAATCTGCCTCGGGCTACTGGAAAAATTTCTAAAACTATTATCTTGATGCTTGTGCTATTCTTTCCAACTCGTGTTTCTTCTTTACAGAAGGTGCTGCAGGATCATTTGCTGCTGCAAGCATAAGTTGTTCAGCCATATGTTCCTCAATTGGTTTTGGGTTTGAGAAGGTTGCTTCTTTGATAGCATCTGCGATAAATTTCAAAGCTAAATCTACTCTTCTAATTGGAGCAACATCGACAGATACGTGATATACAGTACCACCGTATACGATTCTGGTAGTGTCTTCGTTAGGAGCAGAGAATTCAATGGCTCTAACTAAAACTTCAACTGGGTTTTGACCAGTTTTTAGTGCAATAATATCAAAAGCAGTTTTTACGGTATTGAGAAGTTTAGTTTTCTTACCAGTCATTCTACCGGTGTTCTTTGCATATTTCTTTCCAAAGTGCATTGTTTTGTTGATTAGTCTTTCAACAATGTTGACATCTGCTTTATTGAATCTCTTCAAAGCTGAACGCCCATAGGTATAAGGCAGAATTTGCTTTCTCAAAGAGATTGCAGTTTTTAATCCAGGATCCTTTACTTCAATATCAGACAAATCCCATTTTCTAAATAATAACAAGTTTTTAGTTTGTGCCATTTCTCTATCTCCTTGGTTTCTCCTTCTTTCCAATTACTAATTCATGTAATGCTGTACCGTTAACTTTGAAAACTTTGAATCTTACACCAGGAATATCTCCCATTGCACCACCCTGTGTTGCACCCATACCTTGAATGTGTACTTCGTCGTGCTCATCGATAAAGTTCATGGCACCGTCTCTTGGTAAAAATGCTGTAACAGTTTTTCCGTTTTTAATTAATTGAACTCGAACACATTTTCTAATAGCAGAGTTTGGCTGTTTTGCTGCAATACCTACTTTTTCTAAAACTATACCGCGTGCTTGAGGTGCTCCCCCTAAAGGATCAGCCTTTTTATCAATACCAAGTTTTCTTCTCTTGTAAGTAGAGATTGCCCAACGTTGTTTTTTCTTTTTAGTTGTAAGAACTCTTCCAGCAAATAATCCAAGTGGTGATTTTCTCATCTATTACATCTCCAAAGTAGCCCGTTCAGGACTGTTAATCAACACACTACTAATATCAAAATATCGTTTTGCAAGAAGTCTTGCTTTCTCTGCATTTCTGCCTTCTCTTCCGACTACAATTCCTTTCTTTCTTGCATCTACCATAACTATTGCCTGTTTTGTTCCATCAGGACGTTTATTTATTTTTACTTCAGAAATTAGTTTTGAATTAAGCAAATTAGACAAAAATTTTGCCGGATCTTCATCAAATTCTACCAATTCGACATTTCTCTTTACAATATTTTGTAATGATTTGATATGAATTCCACCCTTGCCAATTGCAAGTCCCATTTTACCAGTATTAACTACAAAAATTACTCTATCTTGTTTTTCATCTTCTACACAATCACGTGCTGTTGCACCAGTTACATTTTGGAAAAGTGACATCATTCGCATTTGATCAGTTGTGAGTTTAATTGATTGTGTCATTATAATTCCTATTTATCTCCGAACAAAAAATGTCTCATTTAAACTTACATTCAAGGAATTACAGTTAATCATTTTTTTCCTCAGCTTGTGTATCTTTTAAAATTGATTTGATGCTAGCATCGTCTATTGATGTAAATGAAATTGTTGAAATTCTAAATTGTAAGCCACATAATCTTCCTAATGCGACTGATGTTCCTTGAAAGTTTACTAGAGGTATTTTTTCTTTTTTTGCATCTGATTCAATTTGCTCAAACATTTCTTTTTTCATTGATTGAGACAATACAATTAGCTTGGAATTTTTTACAGAGTTCAAAACTTGTTTAGCACCCATAGTTAGCTTGTCTTCTTTTCGGGCATCCTTTAATGATTTCTCAAGTATCTTACTCATTTGTTTTCCTTAAGACGATCGTCTTAACAGGGCTTTATAGGTTTATTGAAAAATTAAGCGTCAGATATTAGAAAATTAGTTTAGAAAACCAAATAGTGAACCCAATGTGGAAAACGCGATACTTACTTCTTCAAAAAAATCATTTGGTTTTTGTTTTTCAAAATTACTACCGGTGGTTTTTTCAGGAGATTCAAAATAAGTGATTTTTTCAATCTCCGAAGTAGATGAATCATTATGTAAATCAGGAATTGCAGACATTACGATACGAAGATTCTTTGCAGCAGTTAGATAATTTGGATTTTGATTCAAGACTTGATTATACAAAAGAATTGCATCATCGAATTGTCCTAAATTTGCAAGGGCGTTTGCTTTGTTATTTTTTGCGGGGAGGAAATTTGGATCAATCTTGATAGCATGATCATAGAACACTATAGCCTCTGAAAAATAACCTAATTTTCCCAAAGCGGAACCTTTGTTTGTAAGGATTTCAACATCATCAGGATTCTCAATTAATGACTCATTAAAAAAATTCAATGAGCTATCAAATTTACATAAGCGATACAATGCAGGACCCATTCCATCATAGTATGAGATGGTATCAGCGTATGTGCTAGAATCACATTCCAATTGAATTTGATTTAGTAATTTTCCCAACTCTATATCTTCCACAGTAAGATTATTTTCTTTTTTCACTTTATTTTGTGTTGGAAGTTTTTCTTGAATTGTTTTTGTCACCTTGTTTTCTGAATCATTAATTTTTTTAGTAGGAATTTCTTTTGAAATAGTTTTTGTTATAGTATCATTATTTGGTGTAGTTTCTTGTGGAGTTTTAATTATTGTAGAATCATCAATAGGGTCAGAATTATTTTGTGTTTCATCAGTTGTTGTTTCATCAGTTGTTGTTTCATCAGTTGTTGTTTCATCAGTTGTTGTTTCATCAGTTGTTGTTTCATCAGTTGTTGTTTCATCAGTTGTTGTTTCATCAGTTGTTGTTTCATCAGTTGTTGTTTCATCAGTTGTTGTTTCATCAGTTGTTGTTTCAGATGTAGTGATTTTAGTTTCTGATGGAACATCAGAGGGTTGTTCTGTTTTTTCATCTTCAATTTCAGATTCGTTTGATTCATCTAAAGAGTCATCAATTTGTGGCACTTTGTAATAATCAAAAAATGATATCGCTTCAGATTCAGCATAATGTGCTTTTACAGAGTAGGTTCCATCGACTCTGAAATTTACACCATCCTTTACAAGAAAGCTTGTAGTGAATTCCAAGTTAGAATCTATTGCACCAAAATAAAATCCACCAGGCATTCCAAACGGATCATAGATTCCAATTAGAACAGTTGGTGAATCCACAGATGAAACTTGACCAGTAATTTTTATCACGTCACCATCAGTGTATTGTTTTTGTTCGGTGTAAAGTAAGAGGATTTCAGGTATGCTATTTTCTTCAATTAGAATTTCAGGCTCTAATGATTCCCCTTGAACAGCAAAATAATGGCTCTCAGAAGTTTTCCCATAGTCTAATTTTACCATATACTGACCGGTTTTTTCATAGAATGGAGAATCAAGCTGTATGGTTTTAGAAAATGTTTGTTCAGGAGTAATTTCCAAACTATTTGCAGACAGGATTTTCCCGTCTGGATCATAGATGCTCATGGCAATTTCAGGCATTCCAAGTTCGAGTATTTGGCCTGAAACAGTTAGGGAATCACCGAGATCATAAAGTTCCTTATCAAAACTTACGCTAAATGTATCTGCAAAGACATCTATGAAAACCACAGGGGTCATCACGGTTAACACTAAGAAAAGTCCTAAAACATATCCTAACACAAAGGTAGAAACGTAATTTTGTATTTAATAATCACGTAGAAATTATACTTTTCATTGAACATTGATTAATGTAGACATTGATGGGGAAAGAGCTGTCGGATCACCAATAGAGTTCCAGACAAAAGTTTCAATGTGGTATTTTCCGGATTCTTTAGGTATCCAAGATTGTGAAACATCTAGAATCTGCTTAGGAGAGATTTCGCCTTGAACCCATGAAATTGATTCAACATAATTTTGATCATTTTTTACTTGAAAGATATAAACGAATTTTTGTTTAAACTCTTGATCATTTTTGATTGTGCCAACTATTTGCATTGTGGTATCTTGTGAAAAGGATTCCAATAGGTTTCCCAAACTGTTAGAAAAAGTAATTGGCAAATTTTCAATTCTATCAATTGGCGGAATTGATGAATCAACTGTTGCAAAAGTTTTGATTTCCAAGTTATCTGATTTTGTGTATGGTTTTGGAAGGGTGTGATCGTCGTATTTAGCAAATATGGTATCACCAGGCAGGGAATAAAGCCTATTTCCGCTAGAAGGAGAACTTTGTGATAAAGAGACTGTTGCAACAAATGCACCAGAACTTTCAGAGGTTTCAACGGCATTGACATTAATTCCTGCAACATCAGAATCTGAAAAAAGTTTGATTGACAAATGGTCTAGGGCTTCAGGGTTTAGATTCATATCAGCATCTACGACACGAACCACTGCAGAGTTTTCCAAATAGAAAAGATCCTCCACAAAACTGATTGTTCCAAGATTCCATCTTACAGGTACTGATTTAACTAGTACAACCCCATCTGCAAATTCAAAGGATATTGTAATAGCAGAATTCCTATCTACTTGTAAAAATCCATTTGTTGGGCCATTGCCAATAGTTCTGGGAGTAGTATCAAAAGTACCATCCCCATCAGCATCATGATCAAAGCCAGTAAGGATCACTTCTGCAGTGAAAACCCCAGAATTTACATCAGTTTCTACAAATCTGTATGGTTCAAGAGAATGCTCTGATGTTGTGATTTTAATTGGATGATCATCAGTGTCTCCAATTGTATCAATTAGATGCCTATCAGAATTCCAGCTAGGTGCAATGATGGTCATTTTCACTTTATCAGTCCAAGAATAAACTGCCTTGTCAGTAAAGATAGGAGAATAAGGATCATTGTAGTCAGGAGCAGATTGTCCAAATGCAAGTAGAATTAAAAATAGAAAAATATGCAGCATGCTAAAAATTATGATTTATAGAATTTAATGTTTGGCAGATTAATTTCTAAGATTCTTCTTCTGGCAAAGATACTGCCAAAATGTTATCTCCACGGAGTAAAATTTTTCCTAGTTTCTCATGTTTCTCTTCGGTAACATCTTCAGCATCTTCTAGTGTCAAATTCATGTGAATGTCAAAATCTCTGAGTGTGCCCTGAACAGTTCTAGTGTTTCTCAATCGAAGTAAAACAACTTTGCCTTTGCTATTTGTCATTAATGTGGAAATTTCATCGGCCATAATTATCACTTGATTCTATTTTTTCTTGCTGACTTGCATGTATAAGTCAACGGTACCACTTCCGATTGGAATGTTACTTCCAACAATGACATTTTCAGTAATACCTTTGAGTTGTTCAACTTCACCGCCAAGTGCAGCATGTGCAATTGTTGGAACTGTAATCTCGAATGCGGCTCTTGCAAGAACACTGTCTTTGGTGCCTGCAATTCCGTGTCTACCAATTTGTTGCATGTAGCCTCTAGAACACATCAAATCAGATACTAACATGATGTATCTATTATCGACTTCCAATCCTTGGTCACCCAAAGTATGATTAAGTTCATCAATCAAGGAATTTCTTGCAGCCTCAATTCCCAAGGTTCCTGCAATTTCAAAGACATTATTTGTTCTGACATTCTTTTTATCGATTCCTTTAACTTCAAGAACTTTGGCAATGTTAGAACCTGTTGTCTGGATAACCCATTCATCATCTTTTTGAACCAGTGTAACTCGTTCGATATCTGGAACTCCTTTAACAGTAGTATTGAGAACTTTATTTCTAATTGCGATTGCAGTTGCAGTGTCTGCCTCATCAACCAAATTCAGAGTGATTAATTCACCAGTAGTTTCTAGTTTGAATTTTTTATTTGATGAAAGTGCTGCTTCTACTTCTGCAATAGAGCATCCTCTTTCTTTGAGTCTATTTGGACTCAAGATTAGTTGGATATTTGTAGAATAGTCTGTTTCAGTATTTGCAATTAATGCACTGACTTTGGTTTGCAATACGTTTCGTGCAACCTCGATTGCTTTTTCTCGGGATTTCTTTGATTCCTCATCAAGGTAAATATCCATAGTTGGTGTGACAGGTTTCTTTCTAGCATCTACTAGTTCAATTAATCTTGGAAGACCCAAGGTAACGTTTCTTTCTTTAATTCCTGCAAAGTGGAATGTTCTCAAAGTCATCTGAGTTCCCGGTTCACCAATAGATTGTGCAGTAATGATACCAACTGCTTGACCAGGTTCGACTTGTGCGTTGTTGTATAATGATAGTCCTTTCTTACAAACTGCCTCCACACCATCTTTACTGAGATTTGATTTGTGTAAAGCGTCAGTTACAAGTTCAGTTAATCTTGGATTAAATGTCTTGGTATATTTTTTAGCTAGAGTGTCGATTTCATCTTTTGTTGCCTTCTTTCCAGAATCAATAATGGTTTGAGATTCGGCCAATCTGCTTGCATTGAATGCTTCACCATGATCACTTTTTTGCACATCAATTCCATCTTCACCATAAAGGAATTGAACAATGTGTCCGTGTGGATCTCTTACAGTTCCATCATATTCTAATCTAATGTGTTCAAGTGCGTTGATCAATCTACGCTGCATGTAACCACTCTGTTGTGTTCTGACTGCAGTGTCTACAAGTCCTTCACGACCTCCCATTGCGTGGAAGAAGAATTCTAAAGCTGTAAGGCCTGTTCGGTAATTTGATTTTACAAATCCATGTGCGTCAGGATTGCTGTCATGTTCTTGGTAGTGTGTTAATGCACGATTACTGTAACCATCATTCATTCTGTTTCCTCTTCTGGATTGTTGTCCCAAGGCACCAGCCATCTGACCTACGTTAAGTGCCGAACCTCTGGCACCGGTAGTTGCCATGATTTTTCCAGCATTACTATCATCTAAAGAGTCATTTGCAGTTGCACCTGCTTTCTCTCTTGCCTTACCTAATTCATTGACAATGTATGCCTCTAAGGCTTCTTCTGCTTTCATACCTCTTGTAAGTTTGAGTGTTCCTTTGTTGTATTGGTCAGTCAAGTCTGCAACAACATCATAGGTTTCCTGAATATCATCAAGAATTTGTTGAACGTTCTTTTCTGGAACTTCAAGATCACCGTATCCATAACTGAATCCATAGTGAGTAATGAACTGTTTTACCATAATTAGAATAGAATTTAGGAAGTTCTTTCCAACTGCATTTCCATAGTCTTTTGTAATTCTGTGTAAGACACTTTCTGGTTCTTCAGCACCGATTGATGTTTTATCAATTACACCGCTGATCAGTTCACCGTTTTTAATTACAACATCTTTTTCTGGACCTTTTGTTCCCTTTGACCATTTTGATGTAAGAACATAGTTGAAGTCCTTTGGTAGAAATAGTGAGAAGAGTTGTTTTCCTGTGTATGCAGGTCCATCTTTTGTTTTGGTTGCAGGTTTTGGAAGTGGTTCAGTATAACCGCCAAGCATTGCATAGTTTGAAAATTCTTGGACAGATAGAGTGGTATCATCTTTAGTTAGAAGGTATGCGCCAGTTACAAAGTCTCTTAGTGCTCCAATAATTGGACCACCATATCTTGGAGAAATTAATTGGTCTTGAACTCTCATCAAGAGAATTGCTTCTGCTCTTGCTTCCTCACTTTGAGGTACGTGAAGGTTCATCTCATCACCATCAAAGTCTGCGTTGTATGGAGGACAAACAGATGGATGTAATCTGAAAGTTTTACCCGGAAGTACTCTGACATAGTGAGCCATGATAGACATTTGGTGAAGTGATGGCTGTCTGTTGAACATTACAATATCACCGTCTGCAAGATGTCTTTCAATGAGATATCCAATCTCAAGAGTTTCAGCAATTGTAGAACGATCTTCTACGAAATCTAATCTAATTTTGACGCCATCAGGTCTTACAATATAGTTTACACCTGGGAATTTTTCAGGTCCATTGATTACTAATTTTCTCATTCTTTCAATGTTCCATTCAGTAACAATTTCAGGAATAGTTAATTTCATAGCGACTTGTTCAGGAACACCAACTTCGGATAAATCCAAGTTAGGATCAGGTGAAATTACAGTTCTACTTGAAAAATCGACTCTCTTTCCAGATAATGAACCTCTAAATCTTCCTTCTTTTCCTTTTAGTCTTTGAGTTAATGTTTTGAGAGGACGTCCAGAGCGGTGATGAGCTTGTGGAATTCCAGATACTTCGTTATCAAAATATGTTGTAGAGTGATATTGTAACAAGTCAACTAAATCTTGAACAATTAGTGGAGGAGTACCTGCTTCTTTACTTTCTTTTAGTCTTTGATTAACTCTAATGATGTCTACCATTTTGTGTGTCAGATCATCCTCAGATCTAATTCCAGTTTCAAGAATGATTGAAGGTCTTACCGTTACAGGAGGAACAGGTAATGCTTGAAGAATGAACCATTCAGGTCTTGCAGTGATTGGATCATATGATAGTAATTCCAAATCCTCATCTAGAATTTGTGAAAATCTCTCTCTGATTGTAATTGGTAATAATCTGTGTTCGCCGATTTCAGTTTTCTCTACAAAGATAGTTGGTTTTGTAAACACCAGTTCGTATTGTGTTTTTCCACAGTGTGGGCATTCCTTTGCTTTTTTTGCTTTTTCAATAATTTGTTCAGGAATACGTTTTTGTGAAACTACGGTATAAGCGGCATGTTTGTCTTTGATTCTTTTGAATGCTTCAAGATCTTCTTGAGGGACTTTGAGTCTTGCACAAGAACGACATGTTGATTGTAATAGTTTGTAGATGTTATCGATAAATGCAATGTGTAAAATTGGTTCTGCAAGTTCAATGTGTCCAAAGTGTCCAGGACATCTTGCAGCAGTGTTTCCACATGTAAGACATTTTTGTCCTGGCTCAAGTGTTCCCAATCTACCATCCATTAGACCTCCTTGTACAGGCATTCCATCTTCATCATATGTTTCAGGAGCAGTAATTTCAGCTACAGAATATTTTCTGATCTCAGTTGGAGACCATACTGAAAATCGAATTCCATCAATTGCTTTAATTGCTTGAACAGACATCTCTAGATCTTCTCCTTGATCAACAATCGTGGTGCAACGTTAAGACTCTGCATTTCTTGTAAGAGCAGTTTGAATGCATATGCTACAGATACAGAGGACACTTTGGCTTTATCTCCACAGACTCTGCAAACATATTTTCTTTGTTTAACGTCATGATATGCTACTAATCCACATCTCTCACATACAAAAATATCAGATTTATCAGATTCATCTAACAATCTGTCTTTAAGAATCATTGAGGCACCATAAGCAATTAAGCAGTCTCTTTCCATCTCACCAAATCTTAATCCACCACCTCTTGCTCTACCTTCTGTTGGTTGTTTAGTTAACATCTGAACTTGTCCACGAGCTCTTGCATGGATTTTATCTGCAACCATGTGGTGTAATTTTTGATAATATACAACTCCGATGAAAACGTCTACTGGGAATGATTTTCCAGTTCTTCCATCATACATTGTTTCTTTACCAGAGTATTCAAAACCATGTGCATCCATTACTTCTTTGACTTCGGGCATTTTCTCTCCAACAAATGCAGAACCATCAAATCTTTTTCCACGTAATGCAGCTGCTTTACCACAAATAGATTCCATCATCATTCCAACTGTCATTCTTGAAGGGAATGCGTGAGGATTAATCAAAACATCAGGAGACATTCCACTTGCAGTATATGGCAAATCTTCTGCTTTAGCTAAAATTCCCAGTACACCTTTTTGTCCATGTCTTGATGCAAATTTATCACCAATTTCTGGAATTCTCATATCTCTTGCACGAATCTTGTACATTTTTCCACCTTCGTTTGATTGAGTCATAACTACAGTGTCAATTACACCGGTTTCAGATGGTCGGACACCGATAGAAGTATCTCGTCTATATGGACCAGATGATTCAAACTCTCTGTATTCTTCCATGAATCTTGGGGGACTAGTTTTTCCAATTAGGATATCTCCTCCTTTTACAGGAGCTTCAGATGCAACTACTCCGTCATCTTCAAGTAATCTGTATGCACGTTCTCCTTTGTAACCTCTAATGTTATCTTCAGCATTTGGAATTTCAAAACTATCACGCATTCCACCAGGGTATTGTTTTGCTTCAGCATCATAAATTCTAAAGAAGAAAGTTCTTCCAAGACCCCTATCAACAGATGCTTTACTTAACACAATAGCATCTTCAATGTTGTAACCATCAAATGGCAATACTGCAACAATACAGTTCTGACCTGCTGGCCTATCTTCCAATCCTAAAAGCTTCATTGCTTTTGTGTTTACAATTGGGACTTGTGGATATAGCATAAAGTGTTGTCTAACGTATGTACTAGTATTCATCATAGGTGTTGAAAATCCTAAACTCTGTTTTGCCATGGCAGATTCGTATGTATTTCTTGGAGATTGGTTATGTTCAGGATATGGGATGATTGAAGCTCCTGCACCTAGGATTGCTGGTGGGAACACTTCCAAGTGCGTATGTTTTTTTGCATCTTTCTCATCCAAAGTAACATAACAGTTTTCTTCTTCATTTGCATCAATCATTTCTAAGACACCCATTCTCAATAGATCAGTCCAAGAGAGAAGTTTCTTTGAAATTTTATCTAGCAATTCAGAAGTTAGTAGCGGTTTGTTATCTTTGATAATTATTAGTGGGCGTAGCACTCGACCTGCATTACAATTGACATATAGTCTTCTTGTTGAGCCCTCGATTTCAGATTTGTGGAATGATACTCCAACGTGAGGATGAATTTTTGAATTTCTTCTCAGTTCTCTGAGAGATTCGGCTAATTCTGAACCATCTTTGTAATAACCAATTAATCGACCATCAACAAATACACGAGTTCCATCTTTCTTCAAATCTTCTTTTGCATCAAAGAAATGAACTGTTCCAAGATCATAGAGTTTTTCGACAATTTCCTCATTTGGTACATTTACGGAGATGATTCCAGATAGGGCCAAATTTTTGACCAAACCACAGTTTGATCCTTCAGGAGTTTCACTAGGACAAATTCTTCCAAAGTGTGTAGCATGCAAATCTCTTGCTTCAAAGTTTGGTTGTGTTCTACTTAGAGGAGATTGTATTCTTCTAAGATGACTAATTGTTGAAAGATAATTTGTTCTATCAAGTAATTGAGTAACACCAACACGTCCTCTGCCCCAGTTTCCAGTTGCAATTGCATTGTTTAGCTTATCAGTAATTATTCCGGGACGAATTGCTGCAGCAACTGCATTGATTCCACGTTTTTGACCTGAACGCTCTAATTGATATTTCATGTCTCTAACTAGATTTCTAAATGCTGTTCTGAACAAATCAGCCAACATTTGTCCTGCAAATTTAATGACCTTGTTTCCATAATGATCTTTATCATCAGGAGTAATCCATCCAAGTTTTAGTTCTAATAATTTACAAGCTGCTTCACCGAGGAACTGTGCTTTTTCTTTTCTATTTTCAGGATGCTTACCCAAATGTGGCAAGAGTCCCCAATCAAGTAAAGTTTCAGCACGTTTAATCTGGAATTCTTCTAACATTCCAGGTGCAATTCTTTTACTGATATAGACAATGGCATCTTTTGATGTTGGGACATCACCTGCTTTTTCAAAAGAGCCTTCGAGTTCATCTTGAATATCATCAACTAATGAAACTACGGATGCAATCTCTCTATCAGATTCCAATCCAAGTGCTCTCATTAATGTAACAACAGGGATATCAACTGGAGACCCAGGAATTCGGGCAACTATTAATCCGTCATTTTTCATGACAAGTTCTAATTTTGCACGATAGCCGACTATTGAAGAATAGACTTTAGCTTTGAAAACAATATTTCCACCTACAGTTTCTCTATCGACAATTATTTTGTTGTAAGAAAGATCTTCCAATCCAACAATAACACGTTCTGAACCATTGATGATAAAGTAACCACCCGGATCATTTGGATCCTCTCCATGTTCAATTAATTTTTGAGAAGAAAAATTATGTAAAATACATGCATTTGATTTTGCCATAACTGGTACATCTCCAATATGTACAAATCTTGATTCTAAAATTTTTCCATCTTCTACAACACTTGCCTCCATCATTACAGGTGCAGAATAAGAAACATTTCTCAATCTAGCTTCAGCCGGAGTAATGTGAGTGATCGAACCATCAAGCTCCATCATTCTTGGTTGTTGAAGTTTTACTTTTCCAAGTTGAATTTTGTATGGATATTCAGCATTTTCAATATCGATTTGTCCAACTTCATTTATGATACTTTGAAGTCCTCTTTCTAAAAATTCATCAAATGAGTTTAGATGTTGACGTGCAATACCTTCACGTTTTAAAATATCCTGAATTACTGGCCAACGTTTTATTGAAGGATCTGCCATTTAGATTTCCACCACATATCTATAATAGAGACTTTCACCTGCAGTTGGACTTTTTCGAGTAATCTTAATCATATCTCCAGGCTTTACACCAAGTCCCAAAATTGCAGGATCATTTACAAAGATTAATGGTAATTCAGTTGGTTTACAATTGTATTTTTTTAAAACTTCTTCAGCTTCTTGTTTAGAAATTATTTCATGTTTTGGAACATAAACATGATCAGGGACTAAAACTTGATTTTTCTTAGTTGCCATTTAGAGAACCCCCACAACGAACATTACATGTAACAGTAAATAATACACACAAACTGTCAAAAATTCACGCTCGGGTTAATATATATGTAATTTGAAATTTGGCAGAAATCAGTCTTTTTTCTATTTAGTCAACAAAATTTATCACAACCTTAAATAGTCCAAATTCAGGCGTAAAACTAATGAAAGCTCATTTAGCAGTGTTTGCCTTATCTGCAATCTTGATTGCAAGTATTGGTATGGCACCAGCATTTGGACAAATACAAAGCTCGATTGTTGTTACTACAGACAAATCTTCCTATTCAGAAGGTGAAACTATTCTAGTAACAGGAGAAGTGAAAGATCTGTATTCTGGAACTCCAGTAAGTTTGATTGTCAAGAATGACAATGCAATTGTTGCTCTTGCTCAATTAACAGTAGGTGCTGATAAAAAATTCAGTACTGAAATTACAGCAGGGGGAACAATGAGAACAGCTGGAACTTATACAGTTGAAGTAACATATGGAACCCAAAATCGTGTAGCTACAACAACATTTGAATTTGGAGGATCTACAAGTATGCCAACCGACAAAGTAACTGCCACAACAGTTGCAATTGAAGGTTCTAGTGATTTGATCGGATATACGATTACAGGTGGCAAACTACTAGGTATTATGCCTGATGTAGATGCAAATTCACTGATCATATCTATAGATGCTACAAATGATGGATCAATTACTCTCACAATCCCAAGATCTGTCTTGGATGCAACAATTAATGGTGAAGATGATGACTTTTTCGTCTTAGTTGATGGAGAAGAAGTAGACTTTGAGGAAACTGTATCATCAAAAGATAGAACACTCACCATAGCATTCCCAGTAGGTGCTGAAGAAATTGAAATAATTGGTACCTTTGTAATCCCAGAATTTGGTGCAATAGCAGCTATGATTCTAGCAGTAGCAATTATCTCAATAATTGCAATATCTGCAAAATCAAGACTTAGTATTATACCAAGATACTAAATTTCATCTTTTTTCTATTTTTGAATATACATAAATAGCAATAATGCTGGGTGAAAATAGGATGAATTTTAAACGCTCTACAACATCAATGGCAATAGCCCTCATGGCACTGTCATTAGTTTCAATGACTTCAATTCAACAGGATGCTTTTGCTCAGAATACTGGAATGTCCATTACAGCTACGGCCGATAAAGGCTCAGATACAATTACTGTAACAGGCAAAACAGTTTCAAAAATTAGCGATGTTACATTTACTGTAACATCTCCAAGTGGAAGCAATGTTGTCGCAATTGATCAGATATCACCAGATAGTGATGGCAATTTTGTAAAAATATTCAAAGTAGGACCAACATGGACTGAAAATGGATTTTACAAAATTAAAGCAATGCAAGGTACAGGTGCAAATTCATTGTACACTTTGAAAGTATTTGTTGAAGTAACAAATGGTATGACTGAAAGAACTTCTGCAACTCAATCTAATATGGAGACAGGAATTTTCACACCAAATACAACAAATGTTGCAAAAGATGCAGGAATTTTACTTGATGCAATAATTATCGAAAATGGTTCTACAATGTTTGAAGTTACTGGAAAAACTGACAGAGTAAGTCAAGATATCACATTGAAGGTTACTGCACCAAATGGAAATGTGGTAAAAGTGGCTCAAATATCACCAATGCTTGATGGAGAATTTGCTTCCAAAATCACAGTTGGAGGACCATTATGGAAACAAGATGGTTTTTACACTGTAACGGTACAACAATTTGACGATCCAAAATACACTGCTTCAACTGAAGTAGATATCAAGGATGGAGTTGTAGTTCCAGAATTTGGCGCAATAGCAGCTATGATTCTAGCAGTAGCAGTTATCTCAATAATTGCAATCTCTGCAAAATCAAGACTAAGCATTATACCAAGATACTAAGCTCATACAACTTTTTTCTATTTTTAAATATACATAAATAGAGACGGGTGTAAATCGCAACAAGATGAACAATCGTACGTCGTTCGCGCTACTAGCCTTATTGACTGCAGTCGCTACAATAACTATGTCATCAGCATATGCCGCCGGAGATATTCCTCAAGCATGTGTAGGATGTTCTATGGAAGATGCTAGAATAACAGCTGACAATATGTTGAAAAATGCAATTCCAGTATCTGTTTGGACAGATAAAACAGAATATAGTCACAATGACATGATTATGGTAGAAGGCCAAGTGGCAAATGAATCTGGATTTCCAGTTACAATTACTGTGATTAGTCCTCTAAACTCCATTGTTACAATTGATCAAATCAATGTAAAAGATGGTAGTTTTAAGACTACATTAAACACAGGAGGTGCAATGTGGAAATACGACGGTACCTACACCATTAAAGCAAACTATGGCAGTACTGAAAAAAGTAACAGTGTCAAAGTTGAATTAACTGGTGGAGTTGTACATACACCAGACTACACCACACCATCAGAATGTGGTGCTAATGAACTGTCTGCAAATGGTCAATGTGTACCATTTAGCATTTCAGGTGGAATGGTAACAAGTGCAATGCTCAATACTAATGACAACTCAATTGTCATTAAGATCAACGCTAAAGAAGATGGAACGTTAACAATCACCCCATCAAAGAAAACCCTAGACGGTATCTTCATGGTACTAGTTGATGGACAAGAATGGGATGATGTTGAAATTGTTGGAAACAAAGTAACAGTAATGTTCCTAGCAGGCGCTGAGAAAATTGAAGTAATTGGTACCTATGTGATTCCAGAATTTGGTACAATAGCAGCTATGATTCTAGCAGTAGCAATTATCTCAATAATTGCAATCTCTGCAAAATCAAGACTAAGCATTATACCAAGATATTAAAAGTCACACAACTTTTTTCATTTTTTCATTTTTTAATAGTAAAGGAAATATACAAACGAGTATTTTGAAATTTGTGGATTTAAAAATTTTTTATGGATTAATAGCATTATTGGTAATTTCTACAGGTACAGTATTTGCACAAGAATCATTAATTTCAATTCAAACTGATGATAATAATTATGATGAAGGAGATGCAATTGTAGTTTCAGGAAATGTAAAAACAGTGATCGGTGAAACACCAGTAATATTACAATTATTTAATGAAGGCAATTTGGTAGATGTTGCACAACTTACAGTGGCACAAGACGGTAGTTTTACAAAAACATTCCTTGCAGAAGGAGCATTATGGAAAAAATCTGGAGACTATACAATCATAGCATCATATCAAGAGTATCAAACTGAAACTGAATTTTCATTTACTCCAAAATCAAAAGTGGTCGAAACAACAGAACCTTATGAAGTAGATGCAGGAAGTCATGGAACTTTTGATGTAAAATACACCATCAAAGGGGGAACGGTTAAAAAAATGGTAGTAGATTCAGATATTTTTGGTGTGATAGTGCAAATCAATGCAACAGATGAAGGAGTGATAACACTAGATCTACCAAGAGAATTCATAGGGGCAGAAAAACAAGATGGTAAAGATGATACTTTTATCATTTTGATAGACGGAATAGAAGTAGCATACCAAGAATCAGTAGTTCATTCAGAATCCAGAGTGATAACAATTGAATTTGAAGAAGGGGATTCAGACATTGAAATTATTGGAACCTATGTTGTTCCTGAATTTGGAGCAATTGTAATGTTGGTTTTGATTGTCGGGACTATGATGACTGTTTTAGTTACTAGAAATAAATTTCAAATTAGCATCTAGACTTTAGAAGTAAAAGAATACTTTTCTTTAAAGGGAGAAAATGATCTCAGTTCTTCAACAATTTTTTTCAGAGAAGTTACTGTCTGTTCAATTTCTTTTTCATTATTGAATATCCCCACAGTTAATCTTAAAGAACCTGTAATTTGCTCATGAGAAAATCCCATTGCCTGTAAAACATGTGAAGCTCTTTGTGTATTAACAGAACATGCAGAGCCAGTAGAAGCTGCAATCCCATACTCATCAAGTTTTATGATAAGGTCTTCACCGTTGACACCAAGAAATGTAAAATGCGCATTATTTGGCAATCTCGAAATAGGATGACCATTAAGAGTCACTTTAGGAATTTCATGCAATATCTTGTCAACGAGTAAATCTCGAATATTTTTAACATATAACATATTTTCATCTAAATTATTTTTTGCAATTTCACATGCTTTACCGAATCCAACAATATTTGCAACATTTTCAGTTCCAGAACGTAGTCCATGTTCTTGTCCACCACCTAAAATCACAGGATCTATTTTGATGCCATTTTTTATGTATAATGCACCAATTCCCTTTGGGCCATGAAGTTTATGAGAAGAAATTGAGAGTAAATCTATGCCTAATTCTTTAACATCAATGGGTACTTTGCCCACGGCTTGAATAGCATCTGAATGAAATGGGATTTTTTTTTCATTACATATTTTAGCAATTTCAGATATTTTTTGGATGGTACCAACTTCATTATTGCCAAACATTATCGAAACAAGGCAAGTGTTATCAGATAGATGATTTTTTAATTCTAAAGGATCAACCGTGCCAAATTTATCAACAGGAAGATAATCAACAGTTAAACCATTTTTTTCTAGTTGTTTGCAGGGTTCCAAAATAGCATCATGTTCAATTGATGATGTAATAACATGATTACAAGCATTACCCATAGTTATACCTCTTAGGACGGTATTGTTTGATTCAGTGCCACCAGACGTAATCAAAATTTCAGAAGGGTCTGCATTAATCAGTGATGCTATTTGTTTTCTGGCTTTTTCAATTGCCTTGTGAGCTATTCTGCCATATCTATGAATCGATGACGCATTACCATACTGTTCCTTAAGATAAGGCAACATTGAATTTAAAACATCTTCATGAATTTGAGTGGATGCAGCATTATCCAGATAAATCAATCTGCAATCACATTAATTTTTCCTGGTTTATACCCTTCTTGATCAACTTCAACAGAATTAAATCCAATCATCTTTAATTTCTCAGTTAATTGTTTTAAGATCATTTCATCAAATTTAGATATCATGTGTTTTTCAACTTCAATTCTTGCAGAGCCATCTATATCACGCACTCTAACTTGTTTCACATTGGTTAGTTGTTTAACTATAGTTTCGCTAAATTCAATTCGAATTAATTTTTCCGCAGTTACTCTTTGCCCCCAAGGAATTCTTGATGCTAAACATGAATTGGACGGCTTGTCATGTACAGACAGTCCTATCATTTTGGCAGTTTCTCTAATTTTTGATTTTGAAAAATTTGTCTCTACAAGGGGGCTACGGATTCCATTTTGTTTTAATGCCTCAATTCCAGGCCTGAAATCACCCAAATCATCAAGATTTGTCCCATCAACAATTACATCCACATTATGCTCATTTGCCAATTTAACCAAATGCTCACCCAATTCCATTCTACAATGAAAACATCGATTTGAATCATTTTTTGTAAAATCTTCATTCTCAAGTTCGCTATAATCCAAAAGAAGTTGTTGGATTCCAATCTCTGAGCAAATTTGCTTGGCAGTATCAAGTTCTTCTGCAGACAAAGTTTTGTAATCAGCAGTTACGGCAATAGCAGAATTTCCTAGTTTTTGGAATGCAGCATATGCTACTAACGCACTGTCAACCCCACCAGAAAGTGCAATCATCACCTTATTTTTGTCCTCAAACCAATTTGCAAGATTTTCAAGAGTGGTCATTATCCACCTCCAATTTTTCAATTTCTTTTCTCAGCAATACATCTGTTTCTTTAATGGATTTATCAACTATATTCGAAATTTTCTTAAGATCATCAAATTCTATTTTAAAATCAACTTTTCCTTTAAATGAAGATTTTTTGTAATGTACCTGAAAAGTATGCCCGTTCAAAGATATAGAAACATTATGATTTGATCTAGGAACAATAAACCTATCAGAATCAGAAATTCGAATTCCCAAAGTTCCAGTCTCCAACACCAATGTATCAACTATTTCATCAAGAGTGTCATCAGTGCAAATCACAGATACAAGATTTGTTGGCCTTCCTTTCTTTGTAATTCCATGGTAAATAGAGACATCTCGTGCTCCTTTCACCATGATTTTCTCAATCAGATTTCCCAAGATTTCTCCTGAGATGTCATCAACATTTGTTTCAAGGATTTTTACAGAGTCAATTTCAAAATTATTTTCAGAACCTCTAATAATTTTTAGAACATTTGAAAAAGATTCAAAGTCTTTTTGACCTGCCCCATATCCAATAGATTCTACTTTCATTGAGGGATAGTATTTTACGGATTGATGTGCCAAATTTACTAAAATACAGGCACCAGTTGGAGTTGTCAGTTCTTCGTTAGCATCATTTCCTTTAATTGTCAACTTTGAATTTTTAAAAATCTCAAGGATTGCACTTGCAGGATTGGACATGGTCCCATGTGAAAACGTTACAGACCCACCCCCTACTGATACTGGCAAACATACTATTTTTTCATCAAATAAATCTAAATCTTCCAATGCAATTGTAATTCCAATAATATCTACCAGAGTATCAATACTTGAGGCCTCGTGAAAATGAACAGATTCTTCAGGAATACCATGAATTTTAGATTCTGATAAGATTAGAGTGTTAATGCAAGATTCAGCAAACAATTTTGCTTTTTTTGAAAGATTAATTTCTTTGGCAGAATCAACAATTGCATTTTTAATTTCTAGTCCTTTTCTTTCATGAATTTCTTCGTCAATTTCTAAAATCAGTTGTAAAGATTCAATCCCATGTTTTTTGACTTTGCTAAAATCAATTTTTTTTATTGTAGAGTTTGAAAGAAATTTTTCAGATTCTTTGATTCCATTAATGATTTTATTTTTATCAGCTCCTAAATCCACCAATGAGCAAAGAAGCATATCACCAGATATACCAGCAATTTGGGGATCAATCACAAGAACCATAATTAAAATTTATCAAAAATGCTTATAAATTCGACTAATATTTCAGGAATTTCATTAGATTTAATTATTCAAATTTAGCACGAATTTTCATGATTACTATTATTGGTTCAGGTAAAGTAGGCGGAGATGCCGCATTATTTTCAGCATTAAAGCGATTAGATGATCAAATATTATTACTAGATGTTGCTGAAGGTCTCCCCCAAGGAGAAGCCATGGATATCAATCACATGTTATCAGAGCAAGGAATTGATGTAGAAGTAAAAGGATCAAACGATTTTGCAGATATGAAGGGATCAAATGTTGTCGTTGTTGTGGCAGGTTCCGGAAGAAAGCCAGGAATGACCAGAATGGATCTTTTGAAAATTAATGCGTCAATTGTAAAGAGCGTAGTTGAGAATGTAAAAAAATATGCAGATGATTCAATGATAATCCCAGTAACAAATCCACTTGATCCTATGGCTTACATTACTTACAAGGTTTCTGGATTTGATAGAAGTAGAGTCTTTGGAATGGGAGGAATGCTTGATCTATCAAGATTTAGACAATTTATTCATGAAGCAACAGGTCATTCTCGTGATTCCATCAGAGCATTAGTAATTGGTGAACATGGAGAAAACATGTTACCACTGCCAAGATTTTCATCCGTATCAGGAATTCCATTATCAACTTTTCTACCTAAAGAGAAACTGGATGAATTAGTAACTAATACAAAACAAGTAGCAGCTAAAGTAATTGAATTAAAAGGCGCTACAGTTCATGCACCAGGAAATGCAATTTCTGCAATTGTAGAATCTGTTGTAAGAGATAGAAAACAAGTCATTCCAGTTGCAACATATCTTGATGGAGAATACGGTCATTCAGATGTAACAATAGGAGTTCCGGCAATAATTGGTAAAAAAGGAGTTGAGAAAATTATTGAATTGGATCTAAATGATGAAGAAAGACAAGTATTTGATAAAGCAGTTGCGAGTGTAAAAAGCGCCATCTCAGGTATCGAAATCTAAGCCTTTTTTTATACTAATAAAGAAAATATCACATTGGAAATTCATGAAATTTTAGAATCAGTAAAAGAAGGAAAAATCTCAATTAATAATGCAAAAAAGCTATTATCACTTTATTCAATTGAAGAAGTCGAAGGATTTGTAAAAATAGATATCAATAGAAGAAAAAGAAGAGGCATTCCAGAAGTAGTTTTTGCTGAAACAAAAGAATTAGATGAGATTAAAAAAATTACAAAAAAAACTCTAGAAAAAACAAATTCACTAATCATCTCAAGAATAAAGAAAAATGACTATCCAAAAATTCTAGTATTTGCAAAGAGATTAAAAGTGAAAATTAAGACTGGGAAAAATTCATCATCGCTATTACTTTTTAAAAATCCAATAAAATTTCATGGGGGGAAAGTTGGAATTATGACCGCAGGTACTTCGGATATAGGAGTAGCTGAAGAATCCAGATTGATGTGCGAGGCAATGAATTGTAAATGCATTACAAGTTATGACGTAGGAGTGGCAGGAATCCAAAGAGTTTTTCCAATTTTAAAAAAAATGATCAATGAGGATGTAGATTGTATCATAGTTGCTGCAGGGATGGAGGGAGCATTAGCTACTCTAGTTTCAACTTTGGTAGACATTCCTATTATTGGAATTCCAACATCAGTGGGGTATGGATATGGTGAAAAGGGAATAGCAGCCTTAGCATCTATGCTTCAAAGTTGCTCTTTAGGACTATCTGTAGTGAATATTGATAACGGTATTGCTGCAGGAGGGATAGCAGCAAATATTGCAAACAGGGCAATCAAAAAAAATTATTCAAGTTAAAATTCAGGATTAACATACCTCGTAAATCATATATAAGATACCTAAACGAAGTTGGGTAATTGGCTGGCAAACGTGTTGTTCTTACTGCTGATCGTAGTTTAATGACAAATTATCGAGGAAATTTTCTGTATGGATTTATCGCATGTGGACCATATGAGGTTTTACCTGAATGGGTTTTCGATAAAGTATTTTGTCCTTCTGTAGAAACTGATCCAATTACAGGTGAAGTAAAAGTTGCTCAAGTAGGACTAAGAAGAATTGAGAGTTCGTTAATTCAAGGAGGATACAAAAGAGAAGATGTATTCATGGCACATCCTGAAATGTTACAGAAATCAATTGGACCAGACACCAAAGTTGTAGGAATCAATGTGATGGATCCATTAGGAATGGCTCCAGTTACAACAACAATGTCCCCAGAAAAATTATCCTATGTCGCAATGAAATTTAAAAAAATGTGTGCTAGCATAATTCAACTCAAAAAGAAATATGATTTTAAAGTTGTAGTTGGAGGAAATGGGGCTTGGGAATTAGCTAAATCAGATAGAATGAAAATCCACGGAATTGATACAGTTGTTGTTGGGGAAGCTGATGAATTAGCAGTGGATTTGTTTCAAGATTTAGAAAAAAATGATGCGCCAGAACTTATGCACTGTTTTGTAAGAAACCTTGAAAATATTCCAATTATTGAAGGCCCTACTATCAATTCATTAATTGAAGCAATGCGAGGTTGTGGAAGAGGATGTGACTTTTGTGATGTAAACAAAAGATCAAAGAAAGATCTCCCATTAGAGAGATTACAGCATGAGGCAAAAATTAACTTAGATTATGGATTTGATTCTGTATGGTTACATTCAGATGAAATGTTACTCTATGGATGTGATAATAGAGACTTTGTACCAAATAGAGATGCCATAGTTGATTTGTGGAAAGGGCTCAAAGGCCTAGGTGCAAACTTTATTGGTACAACACATATGACATTTTCTGCTGTAGCGGCAGATCCATTATTAATGCAACAAATTTCACAGGTTAACCAGCAGGATAAAACTGGAAGATGGCTTGCAACAAATCTAGGAATTGAAACAGTTGCACCAGACATGGTAAAGAAGCATCTAGGAGTTAAAACAAAACCATTTGCACCTGAAGAATGGGGAAGTGTTGTAAGAGAAGGTGCAAAAATTCTAAATGAGAATCACTGGTTCCCAGCTGCGACAATCATAATTGGATGGCCTGATGAAACACCTGACGATATTCAATATACTATAGACATGATGAGCGACTTTAGAGAAATGGACTTTAGAGGTTTGGTAGCACCATTACTTTACCAAGACTTTAGTGAAAAGAATTCCATGCATTTTGGGAATTTGAATGAAGCACAATTTACCCTATTTTGGAAATGTTGGGAAAATAATTTACGTGTAATTAATGACATTATTCCAATTATTCTAAGAAATAAGACATACGGTCCTCCAATGAAGGTATTCATGTATGGAATTCTCAAAGCTGGAACTTGGGCAATTATGAGATATCTTAGAGGACTCTGCAAGGATCTATTCAATGGAAGAACTCCAGACGAAATAATCGACAAATATGCTAGAAGTAGATCAGTATCTGCACCTAAAATTCAAACTAAAAAATTATAGATTTTCAATCGCAATATCTGCTATTGTATTTCGTTTAGGAGTTAGGCAGATAAAGTAAACTTTGTCTGCCCTTTCAATACTTTCAACTTTTTTAAATGATTTTGATGAAACATCAAATTCATAAATTCCTGGTTCAAGGGAGCCTTTTACATAAAGCATAAGATAAGTTTCTCCAGTTGCAGGACTTAGTGGAATAAAAGACATCACATAGCCTTTGTAAGAATTAATCGGCATGGTGTTTTTCATGGGAGGAGCAGCAGATGTCATATACATTAGAATATCTTCAATTGTTTCAAATTCCTCATATTCAATATGCATGAATTATCCAAGGTGTTTCAGTATAATAACCTAGAGTGAAAACAGATTATTTTCTAGACTTGATATGTTTGTGAACTTTGAATCCAATTAATGCTGGAGCCGCAATATACATACCCAAGTTTAATGCAATTACAGAAATTCCCAATCCCAAAACTTCAGCCTCTGAGCCATCATCAGCTAATGTCATAATAGATAATGTCGAAATCATAGGAGTGATAAATGCCCTTACAGCTTCTTGGAACATAGGATTTTCTCGTTCCATATCAGCAATTGTTGGTGAGAAGGAATAGTACAATTGGTTGAAACCAGACATGAATGCAATTCCAGATGAAGTACTCATTATAGTATTATCTCTAATTTCTCTAAGGAACTGAACTTGTGGTGCTAATTCTGTTCCATATGCTGCAGTAGCAATTAAACAACCACCACCTTTTGGTTCTTCAGTTTTTATCACTTGACAAATTCCATTAACTAGTTCAGTGCCAGCTCCACATGTTGGTTCTGGCTCAGGTGTTGGTTCTGGCTCAGGTGTTGGTTCTGGTTCGGGCTCAGGTTTTGGTTCTGGTTCGGGCTCAGGTTTTGGTTCTGGTTCTGTTGGTTTATTGACAACAGGTTCTGAATCAGCGCCAACATAATTTACTGAAACTTCGGATGAATCTGCACCATAATGAAATTCAATAATATAATCACCATTTAATTTCCAAAGAGGGCCACCAGCAACAATACTTTTTGCAAAAGAGCCATCAGAGCTTGGTGTCAGTTGTCCAATACCGACAATATTATTGTCGGGAGATTTTATGATAAATGTAAGTCCTTTTCCAGATGAAGAATCATAATCTTTGATAGTTCCAGATAATTTTACAGACCCACCATTTGAAACAATATCCAAATCAGTAGATACAGGTAATGCAGGATTAGGATCACTGGTTGCAAATGCAGCACCACTAATACCATAAGATAAAATTGAAATTGACAATAAAGCAAATGCTAAGAATCCAGTTAGCCTCATTTTCATTTTTTTTCATGAGTTGAGAGTATTTATATTTTGAACGAAATAAAAATTGACCAGATTATATTCTAATGATACCTTTTTTGAGCAAGTATTGAATTGATTTTACAAAGTCTTCAACAGAGATTTGATCATCTGCCCACCATTTTGCATTATTTTTGATCCAATCAGGTATTTTTTGTTCAGAATCAGAAATTGCCGAAGAGGGTTTGATGATGAGTCCTTTCTCAATAAAATATTCAATTCCATCAATAAATTCAGAGTCAGAGGCATTATCAGACGACCATGATTGTGCATTATTTTTGATCCAATCAGGAATCAGAGGATTAGAAACTGTGAATGAAATTTTCTCTATAAACGAATCATTATAAAATAAATTAATTTCATAAACACCTGACAAAGAATTTTCATTTATTGAAATCACAGATTTGTAGCCACCATTGTTAGATAGTGTTGCAGCAAAATTTTGAGTCTGCCCATCAGGAGTGCTAATAATTATTTTCAACGGGATTCCTCTTCTAGGATTATCGATACTTCCAGAAAGAATAATTTCCTCAACTTTTCCTGAAATGGGTTTTACAACATCGTATGTACTAAGTTTTGGCGAACTGTAAAAGGAAGTAGGCGTATCTCTCAACAAACTGAAAACATTTGGATTGCCATAATTGTCTCTTGAATCATAATATTTAGCATCAAGGCTGCCACCGGCAGTGGAAATTAATTTAGTTCCAGATTTATCACAAATTTGTGAAGGCATTTTAAACACCCCTTCAAAAATTCCCGTACTAGGTCCAGTTTCAACTAGAGAAAAACCAGTAGAAGCTAATCCACCATATTCAATTCCATTTATGGTACAACGCTTGTAACGAATGTCCTTGAGTTTGATTTCTAATAATATCTCTCCATCTTTTCCTACTGTATCCACATTGATAGAATTAGGATCATCAATAGTGTGATAGCTTTCTATTGTGTCACTTTTTAAATTTAGATCAGCGTCTTTTAGAGTTAGAGTTACAGGTTGTCCAAATCTGAAAGTTGTCGAAGATGTTGATACAACACCAGAATTTGTAGCAGCATCAGATTTTGTAGAAGTTGTTGTGAATACACCAACTTCATCCAAATCGGAATAAGATATTGTAAGTCCTTCTTCATCAATTAATCTATCTGTTATGATAATTTTTATTTGATCATCAATGGTTTGTATGGTTTGAATGAAATTTGGATCTAGTATGTTTAGTTGATTTGCCACAGCATATTCAAAAGTGCCTTCAAAAGTAGAAGAGTTATCCTGAGTTTCTTCTAATTCAAAACGATAAATAGAATTGTTTATACTCACATCATTTTCTAATCCAAAAGAAAAAAGATCAAAAACAATTGGTTGTTTGTTTCTTTCATCAGAAACAAAAATCATACCAGAATCATCATCAGAAGAATCAAAATCAATTACAAGAAATACAGTTCCACTTTGATCTGAAATATCTGCAACATCAGAATCATCCATTTGAATAAATCCTTTTGATGACGAAATTTCACCGGCATCAACTATAGTTATGGATGATCCAGTAAGAGTTCCAAAATAAAGAGAAAAGGATGTATCAGTAAAATCAGTGATTCCTAAATCATTTTTAAGAGATCTTAAATCATAATTAATCCAATTTGTTCCCAGGGTATCAGATTCAGAGACATCAATTAAAGTAGAAGCTAACGTAGATGCAGAAATTCCCAAATTCAGCGAAATTATTTCATAAGAGGCATTTGCTACGTTTGAAGTATCAATATAGAGTCGGTCAGAGTTAGAATCAGGCATGGAAGAATTTGCATCATCACCTGTAGGTAAAGAAGATGTATGAAATAAGACATTTTGGGCATTTCCAAGAGTGATAGGATTTCCTATAGTGATGGAAGGAATAAGTGCTGATGCACGGTAAACATCGAGGTGATCTCGTGAATCAGAATTGATGTTTTGATCAGAGTCAACAAGGATTACTGGAAATTCAGATCCGGGCTTTAATGATTGGGAACCATCACCGATGGTTAAAGTAGGATCACCTAGAGAAACATTAGCTGATGAAGAACCAGTTAGAACAGAGATAGATTTTTTATTATATGTAATAGAGCCAGCTTGACCTCGTGGAGCATCATTTAAAATTTTCAAGACAGACTGATCATTATCATCACCAGTATCAAATATACCAGAATTTGGACCATCTTCAACTAGTGTAATAATTTCGGAATATGTTACAGGTCCATTAGAAACACTGGTATCAGGTTGCTCATTATTTGATTGTAATTCAAGAACGGAATTTTTGAATATAGAAAGTTGTCCATTATCCTCAAAACCAATACTTGAAAGATATGGATCTAAATCTACTAAACCAGATCCACCATTTGCAGAATCAGAACCAGAATTATCATATGCTTGATAAAAAACAGATGGAGTGGATCCCACATCAAAAGTCCAAGAGTCTTCATCTGTTGGATCTTGATTTAATTGAAAATCATTTACTAACAAAAAAACTTCAGCATTTTCAGGATAAAGTGCCCTATCAAGACTCATTGAAATGTTTGGAATCTCATCATACTCTAGCAAAACTTGTTGTGATTGGCCAGCAGGATTGTACTGAATTGTAACATCATTAAATGAATAAAGTTGGATTAATGGCCATGCATTAGGATCCAGCCCTATTTGTCCAGAAGGCACGTTGGAGTTTGTATTAATTGACTTTGCATTTCTAACAACATTATTCCAAATCGTACCAGATGGAGAACCAGTACATGAAGTAAATGAAGAAGTGCCATCAGTAGAATCAGGGGTGGAACGAGGCACAGCAAATCCATCAGTCTCTGAAAGGGAAATTCCAATTACAGATGAGGAGGTATTCCTACTACAAAAAACTCCAAAATCTAGTCCTTCACCATTTTCACTAACGGTAGAATCAGCATTCCTGGCTTTGTCAACATTGGCAAAATAAGCATACCAACTTCCATCAGTTGCCTGTACCATTCGTAACGATTTTCCATTAATAGTAACATCAGGTTCGCCTTTACCTTCACCAGTATCACTTAGATTTGGATCGATTACTACTACTTCAATCACCATAGAGCCAGAAAAATGATTGTCAAATTGTGGATTTTCAGCAGAGACAAACAAGTTTGGATTACTTGATGCCTCAACCTCAATTACAGGAATTATTAATATAATTGAAAAAATTGCAAATAGGCTCAAATATTTTGTATTCCACACATTCCTAAGACCACATTTTATCACAAATAATGTTGTCGTATCAGTTCTTCTTAGAAAACGGTAATAGGTGATTCAAATAATCAAAAAGAATGGGAATATTTGTTCAAAGGACCAGAGTGTTACAAATTTCACTTTTAGCCATTTTTTCAGCATTTTTAGTAGAATTAATTTTTGGTTTAATTTCAAACAGTCTTGCATTAATTACAGACAGTATTCACGCTTTGTTAGACAGTGTAGTTACGGTTGTCTTATTGTTAGCAGCAAGATGGGCAATAAAGCCCCCAGATGAAGAACATACGTATGGTCATGGAAAGATTGAGTCGCTAGGAGGATTAATTGGAGGAATAGCAATTTTTCTGATTGCTTGTTTTTTCATTTACGAATCAATCAACAGATTGCAAAGCCCACCACCAAGTATCTTGCCAGGATTGTTTGCAATTATAGGCGGTATTTACACAATAGGTGTTGACTTTTTTAGAATAATTCTTCTAAAGAAATCTATTAAAAAAATTGGTGGCGCTACACTAAAAGCAGATTTTTATCATGCATTCATGGATCTTGGTTCGACTTTAGTTGCAATTATAGGAATTGTTTTAGTTGCATATGGATTGTATTTTGGAGACTTTGTTGCAGCATTAATTTTAGGGGTATTATTAGCAATACTTAGCATTAAACTAGTATACAAAACAGCATTAGATTTGACGGATGTAATTTCTCCAGAACTTGTAAAAAAAGTTAGAGAGATTTCATTATCAACTGAAGGAGTAGTTGATGTAGGATCAATACTCATGAGAAAATCAGGAGATACAATTTTTGCAGATGTTACCATCTCATTAAGAGGAGATACAAGTTTTGATAAAGCTCATGAGATTAGCGATGGTGTAGAGAGAAACATAAAAAATAAAATTTCAAATGCGTCTACTACAATACATTTTGAACCTAATTGGGAGGATGTCCCATTAGATGCAAAAATCTTGGATATTGTAAAAAATGTAGAGGGAGTTAAAGGGGTTCATAATGTCAGTACACATAAAACAAAAGGGAAAACATATTCTAATCTACACGTAATGGTAGATAGAGAAATTAATCTTTCATCTGCTCATAAAATTTCTGAAATAGTTGAACAAAAAATTCAAGAGCAGATTCCAGAAGTATTTCATGCCACTATCCATTTGGAGCCATTTGTAACGGTTCCAAAAAATTTCAATGTTGAGGATATTGAAACAGAGAAAAGAATTAAGGCAATATTAGAAAAATATCCAGACATTAAGAAAATTGGAAGAATATTATCATTGAAGTTTGAGAATATTCTCAAAATAGATATAGACTGTTCATTTGACAAAGATTTACCAATTGAAAAAGTTCATGATTTGACATCTGAAATTGAGCATATTATTAGAACAGAGATAAAAAATTCTGTAATTACGATACACCCAGAGCCATATTAGATTAAGATACTAGTAAGATACATGATCACCATTCCAACTGCAAACCCAGAAGCCATGGCAGCACTTGAGAGATTTTTGTCACCCTGTTCTCGAATCCACTTTAAAATGGTAATTATAACTTGAAATATTGCACCTGCTCCAATTGATAAAAACACAACTGATGTGAAAGGAGAATAAACAAATCCACCAATCCAGGCTCCAAAAATAGCAGGAGCACCAGCAATTAATCCCATGACAGCGAGTTTTCCAATTACATTTTTTTCTCTAGACATTGGTGCAGCTATTGCAATTCCTTCAGTCGTATTATGTACTGCAAAACCTATAATCAAAAAGGTGCTAAATGCAATAGATCCTAAACCAACTGCTGCACCTATTGCAAGTCCTTCCCCAAAATTATGCAACCCAATTCCAATAGATATCATCAATGCAATTGCAACAGGTTTTGTGATTCTAGATGATTTTGCTCTACTTACTAATTTTTCACCAGTATAGTATAATCCAAGAAAGGACAAAATTAAAACAGTTGCAACAAGCATTACTCCGTTAAAGCTACCTGCAAGACTTTCATTTGAAACCTCTAGTGCTTCTTCAATAGAATCAATTCCTAAAAATAATAATAGTCCAGCAGTTAGTGCCAAAAAGAAATGATATTTTTGTTTACTAATCCTTTTGATAAATGGTAACCAAAGCAATCCAATCATTACTGGAATTATTCCGACATAGGTTCCAATAATTGCAAAAAATCCTAAAAGCTCAAGGCTTGGTTCTAATGCAGGAGCTGCCGCTTCAATTTCTTTTTCAAATCTAGTTCCATCCTCAATTGTAATTCCAATTCTATAAGGCTCTGCCTCATTCCATTCAAAAGGAATTCTAACTAGAGCAGTTTCATATCGTTCTAGGTATCTGTCAGGTTCAACAGCTGCTGGTTGTATCCTATCATTAATGTCTGCCATTGCAATTTCTACAGATATTGGACCAGTGTTTCTAACTGTAACTTGAATTTCGGAATCAAGAAAATCAACTTTTTCCATAGTTATCTCAGGCAATGGAATACCCAAATCTAACAATTCAGATCCAGGACCAAAAATGTATGCAACCAAGACGATTAGAAAAATAAATGGGATTACACCACTAGCAATTAATTTTCCTTTTGAGGATTTTGTACTAACTTCCATACCCCTCAGACTCTACACCTTTTTTGTTTTCATTTACCATGAATATTCCAATCCAACCTTTTTCTGAGAATTCAACTTTGTGTGCATGGAACAAGTATTTTCCAGGATATTGATACTCAAATTCCATGATTCCACGCTCAGTTTGAGATAAAGTAATCATATCAGTATAAAATGATGGGACAACATCAGTTCCTGTTGGATAGTATTTGTATAGATTACCATGCAAGTGGAGATTATTAATTGGATCAAACTCTACCATGTTAACTACATAAACTCGAATTAATTCATCAGTGCTTATCTGAATTGGGTGATGTTGATAGTAAAATGGAATTGTATTTGCAGCATAGAAATTATTTTCAGTGTCAAAATCCGTATCCAAACCGTTTAGAACCATTACCATTTCATCAGCAGGAGCACGTCCTTCTTTTGGATCAACGATAAAGACCCCATAGAGACCATGAACAATGTGTTCCTCTAAAGGCATCACATGGCAATGATAAGGATGAACACCAACAGGGCCTGCTTCAAATTCATAAAAAAATTGTCCACCATTTCCTCCTACGGGTTCAAACACTCCATCCATTCCAGCAGGATGGATTCCATGAAAATGCATGGTATGTTCTTTTTCTCCGTTGTTGATGAATTTGATTCGTACAATATCTCCTTCTGTTGCTCGAATTGTAGGTCCTGGAACTGTTCCATTAAATGTCCATACATTGTAAAATATTCCAGGAGAAACCTCCATTATTTTATCATCATTTGCAATAATTGTAAATTCTCTTAGGGTAGTACCATCTTCAAGTTGTGAAATTTGCCCATAATTGAAATCCCGAAGATATTCCATTGGATCAAATTCTACAGTTGCACTAGTGTATAGTGGATCTAATATTTCTCCTGAAGTTTTAACAACTGCTCCTGAATGAGTTACAAATGTTTTAGGTTCTGATTGAGCGTCAGAGAAAGTTGGAAAGAATGCGATTACCGAAAATACGATAACTAATGAGAGCAATAAAATCATTGCAGATGAACGACGAATTCTCAAGATGTGTAAAAAAAGGCAAATTCATTATTTAAAGTTACCCTAAGCTAACTTTTTTAGCCCAATCTAACTTTTTTATCCATTCATTACAAATTTGAAAAAAATTAGGTTTAAAGTAAAGAAAATCATCCTGAAACTGTGCAGAAATCAGGATTAATTACAGTAATTTTTGGATTATTGATAGTTGCAGGATTAGCAGTATCTGTAGTTGAAAATCAAATGACATTGGAAGGAATTAATCAAGGAAATGGCAAAGTAAGCTCAATCGAGACAGTTACAGTTTCAGTAAATATTGATAAAGAAACTACACCTGTTGGAATTTTTGCAGTGCAAGTAATGGAATTTAAGGAAAATACGATATCTGCAAAATTATTAGACCCATCAAATATTGAAATAATTTCTGAAAAAGTAAATGATGAGATTCTTGAAAAAGAATTTGATGTGTTTGAATCAGGAACTTATCAATTAATTATCGAGAGCAATGTAGATGACGAAATTTATGTTACAGGTGCAATTGGACCGCTTCCAGATACAGGAAAAAAACTTATTCTTTCAACTATATCCCTATCTATTCTCATTATCGGAATGATAGGACTTGTAATAATTGGAATTTTTGGTATTAAAAACAGGAAAAAATCAGTTTAGATAACTGTCCATTTTTTCCAATCCACTAATAGTCGCATCAAAATTATCACCATCCTCAATAATACTTGATAATTTCTCAGAGTTAGCTTTTAAGATACATTTTTCATCATCAGAATCTTTTAAGACAAATTCATGTTCAATCAAATATGATAGCCTTTGAAGAACTTCGGATTCTGAAATTGATGTTTGTTCAGCCAGAAAAGAACATTCTTTTTCGCCATCCTCAAGTTCTGCTAAAATGGAAGCAGTCGTAGGATCGAACATACAATCTACAATTTTTTCACGATCAAAGGTCTCACTCATAAGGAAATAGAAAAGTTTTGAATGTTATAACTTTTTGATATGTTTATTCCAATAAGATAATTAGTAAAAAGATCTCAATAAAAATATGCAAAGACTCTGTAGTAAAGATCCATCTGGAAAAGGAATACACTGTTTTTGTGTGGATATTGATGCTCAAAGAGGGGTAAAAAAATGCTGTAAATGTAATCAGTGGAATGTTCAAGGGAATGACTGGACAAATGACGAGGACTTTAGATAAAATAGTTGAAAAATACACTGAAATCAGGCATGATGAATAGTTCACAAATGGTTATATTTGAAAAATCATCTAATTTGGTGCCTAGCATGGTTTTTATCGGGGATTCTTTGAATTTTTGAATACTTGAGCGCACAAGAATATAGACACATTGTCAGAATTGTAGGAAACGATATCCGTGGAGAAAAGAAAATGGTTATCGGATTGACCCAGATTAAAGGTCTTGGGTACAACTTTGCAACTGCAATTCTTGATACTCTAAAAATTAATCCAAATTCCAATATCGGAAACCTTACTGATGAAAATGTTCAAGCAATTGAGAAATTAATTACAGATCCAATTGCAAGCAATTTTCCAAGTTGGTTCCTTAACAGAAGAAAAGATATTGAAACTGGTGCAGATTTACATTTGTTAACATCAGATATTCCATTTACATTAAGAAACGATATTGAAAGAGAAAGAATTACTGCAAGTTGGAGAGGCTATCGTCATCTAAGTGGTCTTAAAGTCAGAGGTCAAAGAACAAGAACTTCAGGTAGAAAAGGTGGAGCAGTAGGAGTAGCAAAAGGAGGAATGGCAGCTCCAGTTAAGAAAGGAGGAGCAGGTGCTCCAGCAGCTGCAGCACCATCTGCAGAAGCTCCAGCAGAAGGAGCACCAGCAGCTGCAGAAGCTCCAGCAGCGGAGAAAAAAGAATAGGTGTTATGAATGGGAGATCCAAAATATCCACGTAAAGTATGGAGGAAACCAAAAAGACCTCTTAATTATGAATTAAAAATGGATGAACTGAAAACTCTTGGAACATTTGGATTAAGAACTAAAAGAGAATTATGGAAAGCACATACAGAACTATCACGTGTAAGACATCAGGCCAGATCATTACTTGCATTAAGACAAGAAATCAGAGCAGAAAAAGAACCAATCTTAATGAACTCTCTTGCAAGGATAGGTTTGGTAAGTAGTGATGCAACATTAGATGATGTACTTAACCTAAATGCAACAGATTTACTTTCACGAAGATTACAAACTATTGTCACAAAGAAACTAGGATTCAAAACACCATATCAAGCAAGACAAGCAGTTATTCATGGCCACATTATGATTGGTGAAAGAAAAGTCAACATTCCATCTTATACCGTTACAGTTGATGAAGAGAATAGTGTTCATTTTGCACCAGAATCAAAAATTCCAGAAATGCTAGAAAAGACAAAGAAAGAGGAGCCTGTAGTAGAGGCTACTGAAGAAGAAACAGAGGGTGAGGCACCAAAAGAGGCCACGGAAGAGAAAACAGTTGAAACACCGGCTGAAGCCCCAAAAGATGAAACTTCTTCAACAGAATAATCGAAAAAATAGGCTTATCAGTAAATAACCCCAATATCAAAGAGAATCACAATGTGTTCAATTATAGGATATTATGGGAATAAGACAGCATCACCAATAATCGTCAAGGGATTAAAAAGAATGGAATATCGTGGATACGATAGTGTTGGAGTTGCAACAGAATCAAATCATCAAATTGAATTAAAGAAAGGAATTGGGAAAGTAAATGAAGTAAATTCAAAAGTTCAGTTAGATTCACTTCCTGGGAAAATAGGTATAGGACATACAAGATGGGCAACACATGGAAAAGTTACCGATTTTAATGCACATCCACATCAAAGTAATTCAGGAAAAATTGCCATAGTGCATAATGGGATTATTGAAAATTTTGAGGAATTAAAGAAGAAATTACAAGATGAAGGATATAATTTCAAAAGTGAAACAGATAGTGAAATAATTGCAAATTTGCTGCAAAAACATTATGAAAAAACAAAAGATGTCAAAGAAACAATTATGAAAACTGTTTCTGAAATTAAAGGACATTATGCGTTTGTTGCAATGTTTGAGAATGGGCAACTTGCAGCAGCAAGATTCCATGAACCATTAATCATAGGAGTTGGGCACGATGATTTCTTTTTGTCAAGTGATGTTTTAGGATTTATTGAATTTACTGATGATGCAATTTATTTAGAAAATGGAAATTTTGTTATTTTAGATGAAAACAAATTTCAGATTTTAGATTTTCATGGAGAACATGCAAAATATGGAATAACAAAAGTATCTAAAGAATTTGGAGATGCATACAAAGGAGATTATGCACATTTTACATTAAAAGAAATTTACGAACAACCTGAAACTGTCTTAAAAGCAGGAGAGAAAACTATGGAAGCAATTGAAAAAACTGCAGATTACATAAAAAATGCAAAAAATATCTATGTGACGGGAAGTGGAACCAGTTTCAATTCGGCATTAATTGCTAAGCAAATTCTATCAAAATACGTCAAAATTAAAGCAGAGCCAGTAATGTCAAGCGAATTACAATTTTCACCAGACAGCATAGAGGAAAATTCCATCATCATTGCAATATCTCAAAGTGGAGAGAGTGCAGATGTCTTAGATGCAGTAAAAATCGGAAAGCAAGCAAATTGTAAGATTATTGCAATTGTTAATTTAATGACATCCTCACTTGCACGTGAAGCAGACGTAGTAATTGGAATGAATTGTGGGCCTGAAATTGGAGTTGCTGCAACAAAAAGTTTTACATCACAACTGGTGATATTATATAAAATTGTTCAAAAACTAAACAATGACATAACAATAAATTTTGAAAATTTCTCTAAGTCAGTTCTAAAAATATTAGAAAATCCAAGAAAAATTCAGCAGATTGCTAAAGAGTTAAAGGAAATTTCAGACATTTACATTTTAGGCAGAGGAATAAATTATCCAATTGCCATAGAGACCGCACTAAAACTAAAAGAACTAACATACATTCATGCCGAAGGAATTGCAGGAGGAGAATTAAAACATGGACCTCTTGCATTGATGGATTCAAGTGTATTTGTGATAATTATCAATCCAAATGATTCAACATATTCAGATACTCTAACTAGTGCAAGAGAAATTAAAGCTCGTGGCGCAAAAGTAATTGGAGTTTCAGATATAGAAAGTGATGTTTATGATTACTGGATAGAAATGCCAAAGATTGATGAAGTGTTGTATCCAATTTCAGAAATAATTCCAATTCAGTTATTATCATACTATGCAGCACTTGAGAAAAATACAGATCCTGATTATCCTAGAAATCTAGCAAAATCAGTTACAGTGAAGTAAATAATCGATGATATTCTTTTTCTGCAATCTCTAAAAATTTTGAAGAATCATTTCCAGTTTTGATCATTGAAGAGATAATACTTCCACCAGCACCCACTCCTTCTTTTGCAAATCCTTCAGAAAATGCTTTCAAACCAGAGTATTGTGAGTTTTCCAAGCCAGGATTTACAGATATTGCAGGAATGTCAGCAATTTCTTTTACAAGACTTGTGAAATTTGCACTGTCATCATCAGTAATGTAAGAAGTTGTTCCTATTGCAGTATTTTCTTCATTAAATCCGATTTTTGATGCAAATGCCAAAACTGCGGCCATTTGCGTACCGCCAGCTAACATTACATTTGATACATTAGATGCAGAACTCAACATTCCAGCTACAAAAGGAATCATTGGATCACCTACCTTTGCTACAACACTATATGGATGATCAGAGTCTATTCGTTCCAAGGCAGAAGTAACAATTTGATTTTTTAATTCAACTGGATTATTTGGAATGCTAGAACTTACTCTGGCATCATAACCTAATGCTTTCAATACTGCTAATGCAGTGGTAGTTCCGCCAGGAATACTTTCACCAATCACCAAGCAATCAGTAAGAGAGGCCATACTTCTACCAATAATTCGTCCATAATCTACAGCATGGGATACTTGAGAATCAGTCATAGCATCTTGTGTTGAAATGTTTTTTCCAAATACCATACCAGTATCAAAGAATGGGAGTTGTGGGGAAATTTTACTTCCAGCATTAATGGTCAAATGAGGAATACTAGCAGATTCTAGTGCAGTTTTTGTAAGCAATCCAGGAGTTGGTTTTCCATCAGGAGTCATGGGAATTTTATCAATTGTTTTACAATATCCATAATGAAGATATTCAGCATCAGCAGGCGGAGTGAATTTTATTGAATCCATGTCAGCGCCTGCAAAAGTAATTCCAGGAATTTCACATGTTTCAGTATATGAAATTACAAACGAAAAAAGAAATCTTCCATTCTTTATTGATTCAAGAAAAATTTTTCCTTGCTCTACATTTCCAAACAGTTTAAAATTTTCCATTAAAATCACTAGCCCATCATATCAAGGAACTGTTGTTCAGTTCGTTTTTGCATTACATGATTAGTGATTTTTTCCTGTCCCAGAGTAGAAATCTCAGAAGATCCGTAATTATGACCAGAATACATGACTAGATTTTCATCCAAATTATATAAAATATCAAAAAGACTATGATAGAGATCTTTTGCAGAACCTCCAGGTAAATCAATTCTACCACAATTTCCTACAAATAGTGTGTCACCTGAGAAAATTTTTCCATCACCAATAAGACAAATACTATCTTGGGAATGACCAGGAGTGTGAAGTACTTTTAATTTTGAATTTCCAAATTCAATAAAATCCCCATCCTTTACTGAAATATCATGTTTTAATTCCGAATTTTCATGTTGAATAATTGGAGCTTTAGTAGATTCAGCCATTGCTTCATTTCCTAATGTGTGATCAAAGTGATGATGTGTGTTTACAATGTATTTTATTTTCAAATTGTTTTTTTTAATTATCATTTCCAATTCAATTAAATCCCAAGAAGGATCAATAATAATAGATTCACCAGTATCTTCATCCTCTACAATATATGAAAAATTCTGCATGTTTCCCACTTGAATTTGGTGAACTTTCATAGTATACCCTCTTCAGCCTCAGGAGGAATTCCAATTTTTTCAACAAATAATTCACCTGTCAAATCTTTTCTTTTGGGAATTCCTTGTTTCATTTTGTGAAATGTTACTGTCATATCACATTTTGTGAAAATATTTGCAGTTTCTCCAGTTTGTGGATCTAAGCCAGATGGAACGTCAACTGCAAATTTGTAGCAATCAGTTTCATTAATGTAATTTATTGCAGACGCATAAGGTTCCCTAATCTCTCCAGATATTCCAGTTCCTAGAATTGCGTCAATTATAATATCAGGTTTGAAATCAAATTTCAAAGAATTTCCAGATAGTAGTTTTACCGAAGGCATTTTTTGTAAAAGAGACCAATTCCAATTACTCTCCTCGGTTTTTATTTTATTAGAATTGCCAAGGAGCATTACAGTTACTTTTGCACCATATCCTGTAAGATGCCTTGCCATAACCAAACCATCACCCCCATTGTTTCCCAATCCCACAAAAATCAGAATATTTTTGGATTTAACATCTCCAATTTTTTCAAGTAATCTTTTAACTGCAGCAGCTCCCGCATTTTCCATCATGAATTTTTTCAAGAATCCCATATCGTGTCCTTTATTTTCAATATTGTACATTTGATCAACTGTGATTTCCATATCTTTCATGAAATTATATCTAAAATAAGAGTTTGGCAAACGGCTTTATCCTAGTTTCAAAACATGTGTAAGCATGACATTAAAAAACGTAAAACCATCATTGAATAAAATTGCAAAGGATTTAGGAGATACCCAAGATGCTAGAGAATTTTTATTAAAAAATACAAGAGAAATTGTGATTCTTTGCAGTAAATCAATTATTGCAGTTCACAAAGGAGATTTAAAAACTGGAAAAAACAATCTAAAACAAGCAGAGATATTATTAAAAAAATATAAGAAAAAAGCAACAGAAGGGTTGAAAAGATATCTGATTACACCAGAGCAGGAATTTGTAGAGGCTGCATGTTTAATTGCAATTGTGGAGAGAAAAGAAATTCCATCAGACAAAAAATTGGCAGTCATGCCAGAATCATATGTCTTAGGATTGCTTGATTGTGTTGGAGAACTGAAAAGACAGGTATTTGATAAAATTAGAATAGATAAGATTGATGAAGCTACTAGAATTTTTGAAGTGATGGAGAATTTGTATCTTCAATTATACACTTTCTCAATGTATGACAAAGTAGTAAAAGAAGCAAGAAGGAAAATTGATGTAAATAGAATTCTAGTTGATGATGTTAGATCGGTAATAACTGAAGAAAAAAGAAGAACTGAATTAATCAAGATTTTACAAAGATTAGAGAGATAATTGAAAATCAGTGGTGCGGACGATGGGATTTGAACCCACGAACTCCTGAGAGACTAGCCCCTCAAGCTAGCGCCTTTGGCCAGGCTGGGCGACGTCCGCAAAGAAATTTTCTTGTATGGTTTTTATAATCCTTGGTTACTTTTTTGTACGTGTTAATTCCTGTTAGATGTTTAACTTGTGGAAAATTAATTGCAGACAAATTTGATGATTATCAAAATAAAATTAAAGCAGGAGAAGATCCTACAAAAACTCTTGATTCTTTAGGGGTTGAGAGGTATTGTTGCAGAAGAATGCTTTTGACTACTGTAGAAACAATACAACAGGTAATTCCATTTTACGAAGCAATTCAGAGAAGAAAACAAGAAGTTCAATCTGAGTTAGAATAACTTGGCCAAGATCTCTTCAATTGAAGGACGTATTCTTTACAATAGTAGAGGCAGTAAAACAATCGAAGTAGATGTAAAATCAGATAACCAGTTTTTAGGAAGAGTATGTGCACCGTCAGGTGCAAGTGTAGGAAAATATGAAGCAGTTAGCTTTCCAGATGGAAAACCAGAAAAAAGTCTCAAAATCTTAAAAGAAAATTCTCAAAAATTTATCGGATTAGAATCATCAGATCTGAGAGGAGTTCATGACGTTCTAAAAAGTTTAGACGATTCTGCAAATTATTCAGTTGTGGGAGGAGCCTTAGCTTTTGCAGTTACAATTGCTTCAATGGAATCAGCATCAAAGGCATTAGGAGAGCCATTGTTCAAAACACTATCATCAGAATCTTCATTCAAATTTCCATTTCCTTTAGGAAATATTTTAGGTGGAGGAGCACATGCAGGGCCTGGTACACCAGATATTCAAGAAATTTTAATTTGTGCCACAGGTTCAAAAACTATTGAAGATGCTATTGAAACTAATCTATCAGTACATAAAGAACTTCGTCGTGTTTTAGAAAAAGAAGATCCCAGCTTTACAAACGGTAGAGGTGATGAAGGAGGTTGGGCACCAAAACTAGAAAATCAAAAAGCATTAGAAATTTCTGCAAAAGCATGTGAAAATTTAGGATTTACTTTAGGAAAAGAAGTTTCGTTAGGAGTAGATTTTGCATCATCAACACAGTGGAACGAGGAAAAAGGAAAATATGTTTATGATAGGGCAGGATTTGAAAATTCTACTGGTGAACAGATAGATTTTGCGGCAAATATCATTGAAAAGTTCAAATTAATTTATGCAGAAGATGCAGTTCATGAAGAAGCATTTGAAGACATGTCAGAATTAACAAAAAGATTCCCAAATACGTTAGTTGCAGGGGATGATCTCATTGTTACAAACAAAAATATCTTGAAAAAAGCAATTGACCTAAAATCATGTAATGCAGCAATTTTAAAAGTTAATCAGGCAGGTAGTCTTTTTGATGCTCTAGAATTTGCCAACGAGGCAACTCAAAATAATATCAAATTAATTACCTCACATAGATCTGGAGAATCCACAGATTCTCAAATATCTCATATTGGTCTTGCTACAAAGTCAAAAATGCTCAAAGTAGGCATCGTAGGAGGCGAAAGAGTAGCAAAACTCAATGAATTATTACGACTATCAGAGCATGATTTAATACGCGGTATGGCAGAGATTTAAAATCATCATGAGCCAACAAACTGAAGCAACAGACATCAAGAAGAAAGTTTTAGCTACTGGTATCAGAGTAGGTACCCAAGTAAAGACAAAATTCATGAAACCATTCATCACCAAAGCTAGTCCTGAAGGGCTTTACATGCTTGATTTAGATCTAACATTAGAAAAAATTCAGACTGCTGCCAAATTCATCAATAGGTTAGGGGCTGAAAATCTAATCGTGTGTTCAGGCAGACAATATGCAGAAACTCCAATCGAAAAGTTCTGTGAAAGTTTGGGCTCAAAGAAACTACTTGGAAGATTTATGCCAGGAACTTTAACGAATCCCTCATTACCATATTACATTGAACCAAAATTAGTTTTAATTTCAGATCCACAGGTGGATGAACAGGCCATCATTGAAGCAACAAATGCAGGTATTCCAATTATCGGAATTGCAAATACAGATAACATCACATCAAATCTAGATGTGATTATTCCAGCAAACAATAGAGGAAGAAAAGCCCTAGCAACAGTTTACTGGTTATTGGTTCGTCAAGTGTTAATCGAAAGAGGGGAATTGAAAGAAGACGAAGCAATGAAAAATGAAATTGATGATTTTGAAACAAAGATTACTGAAGAAGAAATCGAGTAATTTTTAGAATTTTAAAGTATACTATTGAAATCTAAAGCTTCATCACCGGCAAAAGTGATTCTTTTTGGAGAGCATTTTGTAGTATATGGTGTTAAAGCTATTCTGTGTGCAATAAATAAAAGAATTACAGTAACTGCAGAAACAATTCAAGAAAATAAAATTTCCATAAAATCAAACATTGGGAATTTAGAGTTAGAACCCAACAAAGAAATTTCAGAAATTAATTCTCCGTTAAGACCATTTTATTATTTAGCAAATAAATTGATTAAGAATCAAAATACTGGAATTCAAGTTTATGTAGAATCAGACATCCCATTAGGTGTAGGATTAGGGTCATCATCTGCATGTTGTGTTGCAGGCGCTGCTGCAATCTCAAGATTATTCAAAAGAACATCTAAAGAGGAAATTTTAAAGCTCGCAATAGAAGCTGAGAGGACAATTTTTGAAAATACATCAGGGGCAGATTGTACTGTTTGCACATATGGTGGAATTATGGAATATGATAAGAAAAAGGGGTTTAACAAAATAAAATATGAACCCAATTTTCATCTTGTAATAGCCAATTCCGAGATAGAGCATTCAACCAAATCTATAGTAGACAGTGTAAAACAGTTTAAGGAAAAAAACGAGGATGAATTTTCCGAACTATGTAAAAAAGAATCAAAATTAGTAGAAGATGTTTCAGAATTGCTAAAAGAAAATAACATCATAGAACTAGGAAACAAAATAACAGAAAATCAAGAATATCTTGAAGTTTTAGGAATTTCAAATGAAAAATTAAGAAAGATGATTCAAATAGGTCAAAGCAAATCATTTGGCGCAAAAATTACAGGGGCAGGTGGAGGAGGATGTATTTTTGCACTTACAAATGAATCAAATTTGGAACAGACCATGAATGAATTTAAAAATAAGAATTATGATTGTTTTTCCGTAAAAATTGATTTTAAAGGACTGGATACTTTTTAATTGATCAGGTAAAGTGGAACAGCATGATTCTGATAAAATTAGGCGGTTCAATTATCACAAATAAAGAAAAACCATTATCAGTAAGGAAAAAAGCCATTGAGAATATTTCTAAAAGTTTAAGGAAAATTAATGAACCAATAATTATTGTTCATGGAGGAGGTTCCTATGGACATTATTGGTCGGTAAAATATGATATGCATACAAAAGAAAAAAAATATGATCTAAGAGGAGTTGCAATTGTTAAAAATTCAATGATTGAATTAAATAAAATCATTTTAGATTCAATGCTAAAAAATAAATTAAATCCATATTCTCTTCCACCAACAGATTTTATGTCAGGAAATAAACCCATTACTAAAAAAATTAAAGAAATTGCAAAAATTGCAAGAACAGGTTTGATTCCAGTCACATATGGAGATGCATTATGGTATGGTCAGAAAAAAACATACATTCTTTCAGGGGATAAAATAATGACCCATATAGCAAAAATACTCAAACCCAGACTTTGTATTTTTGCATTAAATGAAGATGGATTGTATTCAGATTTAAAATCAAAAAAATTAATTTACGAGTTAAAAGGTGAACGAGCAACAATTTCAGAAAACAAGATGGATGTTACCGGAGGAATGTCTAGGAAAGTGGAAGAAGCATCAAAGATTGCCAAGATAGGATTGAATGTGTTTTTTGTAAATGGAAACAAGCCTGAAAGAATTGTGAAAGCGGTTAAAAATAGGACATTTGAAGGAACATTGTTTAGAGGTAAAAGAAATGTCTGAAGAATTTGTAATTTTAGTAGATGAAAATGACAATCCAATTGGAACTGAAGAAAAAGTAAAATGCCATTTGCCTAATGGAAAATTACATAGAGCGTTTACAGCACTGTTGTTTGACAATGAAGGAAGACTGGTTCTAACCAGAAGGGCTAAGGAGAAAATGCTATGGCCTAATGATTGGGATGGAACTTTTGCTAGTCATCCAAGAGAATCAGAAACATATGTTTCCTCAGGAGAAAGAAGAATGCCAGAAGAATTAGGAATTAACGGTACTCTTGATTATCTGCACAAATTTGAATATCATGTTCCTTACAAAGAGGTTGGTTCTGAAAATGAAATTTGTGGAACATTAATTGGGGTTATTGATAAATCTACAGAACTAAAAGAAATTGAGGGGGAAATTGATGAAATAAAATGGATTTCATCAAAAGAATTACTTGCAGAATTAAAGACAAATCCAGAAAATTATTGCCCATGGATGCTCATTGCATTAGAATTATTAGAAAAATCCAACAAATCTATGCTTGAAAAGCATGCAAATGTCTTATCTACATGGATGAACAGTGAAGTTCATGATGAATTGCAAAAAGCAATTAAAATTCATCTACCAGATGACAAATGGAGATTAGTAAATGAAAAAGACTAAACAGATTGAACAAAATGCAAAAATAGTAAACAAGTATCTAAACTCAAAATTAAAAGGAAATCCAAAAAAACTCTATGATGCAGCCGGACATCTTATTGTGAATGGAGGGAAAAGACTTAGACCATACATGGTAATTAGAAGCTGCCAAATTTTACATGGCAAAATCTCCGATGCAATGCCAGCTGCAAGTGCAGTAGAAATGGTACATAATTTCTCATTAGTTCATGATGACATTATGGATAATGATGATATGCGTCATGGAGTTCCAACAGTTCATAAAAAATTTGGTATGCCAATTGCAATTCTTGCAGGGGATGTATTATTTTCAAAAGCATTTCAAGTAATTACTGATTCAAAATTACCATCAAGTGCAACCACGCAACTTGTTTCTAGACTTTCCAAAGCTTGTGTAGACATATGTGAAGGGCAATTACTTGATGTAAAAATGGCAGAAGAAAAGAAAATTCCTTCACAAGCAGAATACATCACAATGATAGGTAAAAAAACAGCCGCACTGTTTGATGTGTCATGTGCAATGGGGGCAATATGTGCAACAAATAAACCAAAAGATATTTCAAATCTTTCATCATTTGGAAGAAACTTAGGAATTGCATTTCAGATTACTGATGATCTTATTGGTGTAATGGGAGATCCTAAAATTACAAAGAAGCCAGTAGGTAATGATCTAAGAGAAGGTAAAAAATCACTTCCAATTTTAATGGCAATTAAATTAGCAAAAGGGAAGGACAAGAAAATTATTTTGAAAGCATTTGGAAATTCAAAAGTTGCAAGAACAGATCTCAATAAAGCTGTACAGGTCATAAGATCCTTAGGGATTGAACAAAATGTGAGAAAACAGGCTCTAAAATACGCAGAAAAAGCCGAGAAATCACTAGTAAAATATTCAAGCCCTGCCAAAATAGAATTAATTTCATTACTAGATTTTGTAGTTAAAAGAAGTGTATAGTTGTAATAGGTAAGAACTAGAATGGATGAAGAACTTAGGAACGAAATTCGAAAAATGGCTCTTCAAAATGCTTTTGAGCATGAAGGAGAAACTAGAGATAAAATAATTTTAGGAAAAATTCTGGGAACAAAAGCAGAACTTAGAAGTAAAGTAAAAGAAATATCTCCAGAAATTTCTGAAATTGTTTCATCAGTTAATCAGTTGTCATTAGAAGAACAAGAGAAAGAAATCAAAGAAAATTTTTCAGAGATTTTAATTCCTAAAGAGAAAATTAAAGAAAGGGAAGGGCTTCCAGAACTAAAAGATGCAGAACAAGGCAAAGTCATAACAAGATTTCCACCTGAACCTAATGGATATCCTCACATTGGTCATGCAAAAGCTGCTATCATCAATTCAGAATATGCCAAGATGTATGATGGAAAATTTATTCTAAGAATGGATGACACAAATCCAGAAGCAGAAAGAATGGAATACCATGCAGCTATCAAAGTAGGATTAGAGTGGTTAGGGATTGAATTCGATACCGTAAAAAATACATCAGATGACATGGAGATATTTTATGAAAAAGGAATTGAATTAATCAATTCAGGCAAAGCTTATGTTTGTACTTGTAAAAGAGAAGACATTAGCAAGAATAGAAGAGAAAGAAAAGCTTGCAAATGCAGTACTGAGAATATTGAAAAAAATTATAAAAATTGGCAAAAGATGAATGAGAAATTTAAACCAGGAGATGCAATTGTAAGGTTTCGTGGGGATATGAAAGCAGATAATGCAGTCATGCGAGATCCAGTATTGTTTAGAATTATTGAAGGAAAACATTACACATTAGGAGAAAAATATCGAATTTGGCCAAGTTATGATATGGCTGTTGCCATAGAAGATAGCATTGACGGAGTTACTCATGCATTTCGTTCAAAGGAGTTTGAGTTAAGAAAAGAGTTGATTGATGCAATTTTAGACGCACTACACATGAGAAAGCCTTCACAGGGATTTTTCTCAAGATTAGAATTCAAGGGAATGCCAATTTCGAAAAGAATCATCAAGCCTCTGATTGAAGAAGGCAAGGTTTCATGGTATGATGACCCAAGGTTGCCAACTTTAGAGGCATTAAGACGAAGAGGGATCAAACCGGAAGCTATTAGGAAATTCATTATGTCTTTGGGGTTAACCAAAGCAAACACCCTAGCACCATTTGATTCACTTGAAGCATTCAACAGAAAATTTGTAGATGCAGACAGTATCAGGTTATTCATGGTAAGTAATGCTAAAAAACTCACAGTGCGAAATGTACCAATATCATCAGTTGAAATTCAAAACCATCCAATTAATGACATGGGAAAAAGAAAAATTGAGATCGATGGGAATTTTTACATTTCAGGCGATGATGCAAAAAATATCGATGAAGGAACACAAATTCGTCTTTTAGGTTTAGGTAATGTATTGATCACAAAATCAGGAATAGAATTAGAAGGAGAATTTGTAGAGAATGGTGAAACTACTAACATTGTAAAAATACAGTGGGTTCCTCAAAAGACAGCACATGAAATTAAAATGGTAATTCCAAAAACTCTGTTCATCGGAGACGAATTTAATGAAAATAGTTTAGAGGAATTGGACGTTTATACAGAGCCACATTATCTACAATTAAAAGAAGGGGAAGAAATTCAATTTGTTAGATTTGGATATTGTAGAAAAGATTCACAGAATCAAGCAATTTTTACACACAAGTGATTGAGTATGAAAATAGCACGATTGTCATGTGAAAACAATGAAACATATGGTTTTGTTAAGGGAAATAAAGTATCTACAAAAGATGAAATTACATACTTGACAGGTGTGCCCATTCCTCAAAATGTAAAAGATTTTCTTTTTGATGGATGGTATGATGAAATAAAAAATAAAATTAATGATTTGCCATATGAAGAGAACCTTTCAAAATACAAATTGTTAGCACCAATTCCAAATCCAAATAAGATAATTTGTTTAGCATTTAACTATGTAGATCACGCAAAAGAGCAAGGATTACAAGCACCTGAAGATCCAGCCATCGTAATCAAACCACGGACTACATTAAACAGTACAAATTCAGATATTGCTTGCCCAGATTTTGTTACACAGTTAGATTATGAAATAGAATTAGCCTTGATTATCGGAAAAAATTGTAAGAATATCAGCATTGAGGATGCACCTAATGCAATTTTTGGATATATGGTATTCAATGATGTTTCTGCAAGAGATATTCAATTCAAGGATAAGCAGTTCACAAGGGGGAAAAGTTTTGATTCTTTTGCACCATGTGGACCATGGATTACAACTAAAGATGAAATCCAAAATCCGCAAAATCTAAAAATGACTACAAAGGTCAATGGGGAATTAAGGCAAAATTCTTCATCAAATAACATGTTTATTAAAATTCCAGAAATTGTTTCAAAAATTTCTAAAGTAATGACATTAGAAAAAGGAGACATCATTTCTACAGGGACTCCTGCAGGAGTAATGCTGAATAAACCAAATGCAGTGTTTTTAAAAGATGGGGATAAAGTAGAAATGGAAATTGAGAGTTTGGGAATTTTAAACAATACAATAAAAATTATAAAATCAAACTAGAGTTTTTTTCATTAAATGAAACGAAATTTTATATTCTAATGAATTAAAATTTGGCAATTTCTCCCTAGTTAAAATTTGAATACGTTCATAGTTTTTTTCAATACCAAAATTTTGTAAAAATGAAATAACTTCCAATGCAGATTCACTTGAATTTGAAAATAGTGTAACGATTAAAGTGTTATCAAAATGTTCCGAGTCAGTAAGAAGTGCAATGGAATTTTTTCCATTCATATCAGATTTTACAATACAGTTTTTTTTATAGAGTGACGTCAATGTTTCATCATCAAAGGGAAGCCATCTCCAGGATTTTACATAGTGGGAATAAAGTTTCAAATTGAGAGATTTTACAAATGTAACATTATGATTTGGATTGGTTTTTGGTTCTAGAGAATAGAAATTCCAAGTTTGAAAAATATTATAATTTAGAGAATTAGCCATGCATAAAGATTCAGAATTTTCAGTATCTATAAGCATGAAAGAAAAATGGAGATTTTTTTTCATCCCAATTGTTTCAGCATGCTTTACTAGTTTTGATGCAATATTATGACGACGATATTTAGGATCGATTCTAATTCCCTCGATCCAAATTTGATCTTTGGAATAAACTGCATGACAAAACCCAACTGGATATTGATTTTGGGCCAAAAACAAATTCCCTTCAGATAGCCAATAATCCCAAACATGTTCAATATAATCACCCCAAGAAAAAGTATTTTTACAGAATTTCAAAATTGGAATTTTATCCAAATTATTAGCATCTCTAATTTTTATTTCCATCATATCCAAAAAATTATTAAGAATAATTAGATAAAAACTTCAATGGGGAAAATTATAGCTGGAAAAACTTCAGATATCCAACCAGGAAAAATGATTAAGGTATCGATTGATGGAAGAGATGTTTTAGTTGCAAATATCAATGGAGAGTATTGTGCGACAGATGATTCATGTACACACTCAGGTGCAAGTTTATCCGAAGGGAAATTAGATGGTTGTACTATTACTTGTGGATGGCATGCAGCAGAATTTGATTGTAAAACTGGAAAACTAGTTAAATTCCCAGCAAAAATTAGAGATTTAACATCATACAATGTTGTTGTCGAATCAGACAATGTATTTGTAGAGATGTAACTATATACTTCTAATTTTTAAGAAAAGGTGTAAAAAATGGCTGACGATGATCAAAATAAAAAATCAATGAAAGAGGCAATTGAAACATTAGAGCAAATTACTGCAAGCAATTCAACTCCAAAAACAATTAAAAAATCAATCACCGATTTAATTACAGATCTTAATAATCCAGAATATTCATTATCAGTTAGAGCAGCAAATACAATTAGTTTACTAGATGATGTTACACAAGATCCAAACATGCCTTCATACGTTAGAACACAATTATGGCAAGCAGTTTCAAAATTAGAAAGCATAAGAGAATAAATTCTCGTTTAAAGTACTAGTTATAATGAAAATTGAAGAATATTTAGAAACACTTCCAGATAATTTACTTAATGGTGAAGACGTTCAATTGCCTGAAAAATCTTTTAGAGAAATTTTCAAATTTGTGAATTTAGATAAAGATGATATTTTCTATCATTTAGGATGCAGTGACGAAAAAGGAATCGAGATAGCCGTCAATGAATTTGGAGTGAAGAAAGCAGTAGGAATTGACAATAACTTAGAAAAAATAGAACATACAAAGAAAATTCTGGAGAATAAAAAAATTAACGCAGAATTAATTTGTCAAAACATAGAAGAATCAGAGATCTCAGATGCTTCAGTTATTTTATTTTGGTTTACTGATGAGACTGTAATTAATCAAATGATAGAAAAATTTGGAAAATTGAAACCTGAAACAAAAATAATCACAATTTGGGGACCTCTTCCAGATTGTCTTCCAGACAAGGTAGATTTTCCATATATTTTGAATAAAGTCCCATTCAAAAAAGCACAAAGCATGCAAGAACAGTTGTTGGCAATTTTTGGTGTAAAATGTGTTGATTTTGTGACAGCATGGGAATTTGCAGAAAGATATACCAAAGCAATTGGATCACCAGAAATTAAAAATGATCGATTTCTAACAATCATACAAACATTAGTAATCTGGATAAATGCAAAGAAATTAGGAGTCGTGTGTGGAGATGAAATTCCAGAATCCATTAAGACATACATCAACATTATGAAGATGCATTTTGACATAGATTTTGAATATTTATTAAAAGAATAACCTGTGTAATCCTTTTATTTTGTTTTTGTGTAAACAAAATATGGAGAATCGATTGAACATCAATGTTTCTGCAGTAGATTATGATAAAACTAGTAAAGCATTAACTCATCAGTTATCACTTTTAGAAGAAATGGTACATGGAGAAGATGATTTTGTAATGACAGACTCGGAATTTGCTTTTGGTTGGCACTTTTTTGTGTTAAGCATAAACAAATCTCTAATTGAAAAATTGGCAGAAATGATGGGTATGGATTTTGAGAAATTGAAGGGGAAAAACACAGATAAGAAATTTTTGGCATGGCTAACAAAAAATGTAGAAACTAAATCGCCCAGATTTAAGCTAGCCATAAAAGAAGAGATGGAATCAAGTAAGTTTGGAATTTTTTAAAATTAAGAGGGCCCTCGAGGGGAATCGAACTCCTGTCCGAGGATCCACAATCCTCTATACTAACCACTGTACTACGAAGGCCACAAAAAAAGAAATTTGTTTATCCAGTAATAATCTTTAAGATTTTGTTGAAAATTGGGCTGTAGATTTATTATTGACTAGTTTTGAATCTATGTATGCGAAAATGGTGGATTGCAATGGCAATTTCCATAGGACTTGTTTGGATAGGTACTAACTATTTTCTACCATGGGTAAAATGAATATTTAATCAGATTATTCTAGCCTCAATTCAGCAATGCAATTAGTTTCAAAATGGTCATAGCGATCGCTTTAAATTTGTTGTATCAGGGTATTTTTCGACATGAGGAAAGGATTCATCAGAAATAGGTTACGCTCCACTAGAAAAACAGTCGAGACAACCATAGAAAGTAAGATTGAAACCATTCAAGGTGAAAAATTTGTATGGACCGATTTACAAAATCCAGATAGAAATGATGTTGAAAAATTAGCTGAAAAATACGATTTCAATGAATTAAACATCGAAGATTGTATGACCAAATTTGAGCTTCCAAAATTAGATAGTTATGATGACCACTTCTTTGTGATCCTTCATTTTCCACCACTAGCACAAAAAATAGCAATATCAAAAAACAGTCAATTGTCAATATTTGTAGGAAAGGACTTTCTAGTCACTGTTCATCAGGGGGATCTTAAGCCATTAGTAGAATTAGTAGATATTTGTAAATCAAATTCTGACCAACAAAGAAAGAATACACTATTAGGAAGATCGTCAGGAATGTTACTTCATGAAATCTTGGATGTGTTAGTTGATGATCTTTTACATACATCAAGGAAGATTATTGCAAATCTTGATGAAATTGAAGATAGGGTTTTTGATGAAACAAAACCAGTAGCAAGAAGTATCGCTTTACTCAGAAGGGAAATTAACAGGTTAAGAAGAATAGTGAACCCATTAAAGAAATTTGTATTAGAAATAGCAAAAAATGTTAAAAGATTTTCAGGTAGCGATGATGATGAAATTACATTATATTATGACGATGTAATCGACCACATTGACAAAGTAATTGAGACATTGGAAGAATCAAGGGAAACTATGGAAATTTACAAAGATACAGACTTTGTGTTAAGCACTGAAAAAACAAACAAAGTTCTTGCAGTTTTAACAATAATTTTCACGTTAGCAATTCCATCTACGGTGATTGGTACATTTTATGGAATGAATGTTGATTTACCAGGAGGAATTGGAAGTGATATTTTGATCTTAGGACCATTTACAACATTCATTATTGTAATTATTGCATCTGCAATTCCAGCAATCATGATGTTTGCGTATTTCAAGAAATTAGGATGGATTAGTAGTTAAAACTAGCAAATCTTACAAAAAATGAGCTTAATTAAATACAAGATAATTTAACCTAAATCATGGGGAAAATTAGAATAAGAACTGGTAGAGGAACCGGAACTATCGAAGTTGATGAAGATGCTTCAAAATGGTCTGGAGATGAATTTAGAAAGATCCAAGAAGCAAGGAAAAAAGCATCAGCAGGAAGAATGGTTCATACAGGTCGTGGAACTGGTTCAAGAAAACTAGGAGACATGCCTGATCCAAAAGCCAGACCTTCAACTGAGGGAATGACTAGAGTTACAGGTAGAGGAACTGGTTCAAGAAAAAGTAGGAATAAAGGAACACAGTAGTAAAGCCTCTATTTTTTAATTTTTATAGTTTCATCCTTAGTTAATTTTATCTATATTTTGATATCAGGATTTCCAGATTTTAATTTGTCCCAATCAGCAAGGAAATTTTCCAAGCCAATTTTTGTCAAAGGGTGTTGTAACATTTTATCCAAAACTATAGGAGGTAGTGTAACAACGTCTGCACCAATTTTTGCAGCATCTATAACATGTAAAGGATGACGTACACTTGCAACAAGAATTTGCGTTTTTAAAGTATCTTTATAGTGTTCAAATATTTCTTTAATTTCTTTAATCAGATCCATGCCATTTTGTCCAATATCATCTAGTCTTCCAATAAATGGACTGACATATTTTGCACCAGATTTTGCTGCAAGTAAAGCTTGATTTGCAGAAAATACCAATGTGACATTCACAGGAATTCCTTCAGAGGATAGGGATTTGCATGCTTTAAGACCATCAGGTGTCATAGGAACTTTTACTACAACATTTTCCCCATATTGACGAAGACGCTTACCTTCTTCTATCATTCCTGAATATTCAGTACTGACAACTTCTAAACTTACATCACCTTTGATGATTTTTGTAATCTCTTCCATTGCATCCTTGGGATTTCCTCCTTCTTTTGACATGAGTGAAGGATTTGTAGTGATTCCATCTAACAGTCCCATGTCGTTAAATTTTCTAATTGATTCGAGATTAGCAGTATCTAGGAAAATTTTCATAATTTTTTACTCCTAATTTCTTTGACTTGTTTTGCCATATTAAAAGATGTTATTCCATGTTTTTCTAAGAGTAATGGAATTTCATTATCTCGTGCAGACTCTCCAAACATATCTTGGGCTCCAATTCTCTTTATAGGTACAGGATAAGATTCAGAAATAGATTCAGCTACAGCAGAACCCATTCCGCCAAAAATATTATGTTCCTCAGTTGTCACAATACAACCAGTTTCTCTAGCAGCTTTTTCTAATAATTGATTGTCAATGGGTTTAATTGAAAACATATCCAAAACTCTACAAGAAATTCCTTCTTGCTGTAAAGATTCAGCAGCCTCTAAAGCCATTCTGACAGTTATACCACATGCAACAATAGTGCAATCAGAGCCATCCCTCATCGTAATACCTTTTCCAATTTGAAATTCCTGAGAATCAGAGTGAACTAAAGGTGTTGCAGATCTTGCCATTCTCATGTAAAATGGCCCATATTCATTTGCCATTAATTGTGTTAATTTTGAAACAGCAATAGTATCAGCAGGGATAAAAACTCGGAAATTTGGAATAACTCTCATTATTGCAATATCTTCAATTTGTTGATGAGAACCACCATCAGGACCTACGGATAAACCACCATGGGATGTAACTAATTTTACGTTAAGACCTTTTTTTCCAGGTGGTGAGGGATAAGCAATATTATTTCGAATTTGATCAACTGCCCTACCAGGTAGAAATATTGCATAAGTGCTAGCAAAAGATGTTTTTCCAGATGCAGCTAATCCGGCTGAAATAGTTACAAGGTTTGCTTCAGCAATACCTACATTGAAAAATCTCTCCGGAAATTCTTTTCCAAATCCAGAAGTTTTAAGCGAATCAGTTGTATCTGCACCTAAAACAACAATGTTTGGATTTTCTTTTCCTAATTGAATTAATGTTTTGGAATATTCTGAACGCATATCAGTCATTATAGGTTCATTCAAAGATACCCTGCCTCCTGTGCAATTTTTTTAATTTGATCTTGTTTTTCTCCAATTACGTGTAGGCCAATCCATTTGTTTACCAATTCGGTCCCACCTAATTCATTTGCTTTATCAAGTAAATTTCGTCTTCTAGATTTTAACACCTCAGTTCTAAAATCTCTAATGGCAGCTCGAACATCTTGTTGTCCAATAATAGCACCACCTCCAACAAAAACCCGTGCACCATCTGCAAATATAGAACCAATATTTTCAAGATTTACACCCCCGTCAGCCTCAATATAGCCTGTAAAATTATGTTCTTTTAGAACAGAGTTCAATCTAGACATTTTAGCATGTGTCTCTTCAATGTATTTTTGACCAGATTTTCCAGGTACTACAGACATTACAATTAACTGATCAAGTGATTCTAAAAATTTGTAAGACCATTCAGGTAGTTCAGTGTCTGGATTTATTGAGAATCCTACACCAACTTGATTTTGTTTTAACAAATCATGAATTTCTCCAAAACTAGATTCATCAGTAACTTCTGCATGAACAGTGATAATGTCACTGCCCGCATCGATATAGTCTTTAACATATTTTACAGGTTCATTTATCATCAAGTGAGTGTCAAAAGGAATTACTGTTAATGGTCTTAGTTCTTTGATTTTGTTATGATCGAAAGTTTTTGTCGGTACAAACTGTCCATCCATTACATCAAGATGAATGTAATCTGCCCTACCAGACACACATCGTTTAATTTCATTTTCTAAATTTGTCATATCTCCTGCAATAATTGATGGTGAAATCATGAACTGTGAATCCAATTCAAGATTAATCATAGGGACAACATCAGAATCAGGAGCTTTCCCATGCCATTGTGGATTGTCTTCCATGTGCTCTATAGATTTTCCCTTGATAGTTCTAGAAATTATTATTGTAGGAACGCCTTTTGTGACATTTGCTTTTGCAATTGCTGCATTAATTTGTTCTATACGATGTCCGTCAATTTCAATTACATTCCAACCAAATGATCTCCATTTATCCCCGGTTTTCCAACGCGACGCATCTTTCCACATTTCAGAAATATTATCACCTTCCAATTTTTCATCAAGAGGCATGACTTTTTCAGTGTACGAGTCTTGTTGAAGGAAATTTCTATCAAGAAAAGCAGTCAGATTATCAACTTTGTATTTTGAAGCAGTCATTGCAGCCTCCCAAACTTGTCCTTCATCAGACTCCCCATCTCCAATGATGGTATAGACATGGTGACTTTTAGAATCAATTTTTGCAGCAAGTGCAATCCCTATAGAATATGATAATCCAGTACCTAAAGAACCACCACAGAACTCTATCCCAGGACACTTGAGATCTGGATGTCCTTGTAATTTACTTCCAAATTTACGTAAAGTTTCAATTTCAGACTCTGGAAAATATCCTGCAACTGACATATTAGAAAATAGTCCAGGAGCAGCATGTCCTTTTGATAAAACTAAACGATCTCTATCTTCCCATTGTGGATTTTTAGGATCAAATTTTAGATATTTGTTGAACAAACAACCTAAAATTTCTGCCATAGAAAAAGAGCCCCCAGGATGACCAGATCCAGCAGCATTAGTTCCTTTAATGACTAATTTACGGGCTCTAAGAATATTTTTTTTATTTGATAATAATTAAGCCCCATTTGCAACGTTATACTTGTAAATTGAATAAAAATCTACTTCTAAAAGAAAACCGCTAATTGAATACATCAAGAGTCAAGAGATCAAAGAGGATTCTACTTTATCTAACATAAATTTCAAAAATGCAGATAATGGTTTTTTTCTCCAATGTTTTGTATTCCATTCCTTTACAAGTTTATCATAGAACTTCCATTCAAATTCATCTTTTTTAAGATGGGTTATCATCATTTCCTCAAATTTTGCGATATCCCAATCTATAGGGCACATCATACTAGTCATCTGATTCAATTTCCCATTTTTCATTTCAAATGGATATGATTTGCACACTCCAGGCTTGATATCATTTACTGTACATCTAAAGACATCTTTAGTTTCTTCGAGGAATTTACATGCACCATTATTTTGTTTCAAAGCAAGATCTATCAGACCTTCTTTTACCTTAATTCCTAAAGAATAGTCCTTTGCACCATAAACATCTAAAAAACTCTCAGGAGCCAACCCCAGTCCGATAGAGAGACGGTAAACATCATGAGCATTGACAAATATCACATATTCTTTACAGCAATTTGTATGACATGAAACACATGGAAATTCTCCAGTCTCATCATTGCCGGAATCATAACCCTTTGAAATTAATTTCATAAACTATCAAAATGAATTTCAGATATTAAGTTTGTAAAATTTTAATTTGATCGTTACTATGTATTATCATGGAAATTAAAGAAAATGTCCCAATAATGTTATTTGATAATCAATGCTATTTGTGTATGAAATTTGTAAAAATTGTCAATTTTTTCGCCAGAGGGAGAATTACAATGGTAGGACATTATTCAGAATTCGGTAAAAGAATTAGGGAAGAAATTTTGGATGAATCAGCTCTGGACATGTTTTGGCTAATTGGTGATAAAAGAGCACATGGAGGAAGAGCTGCATTGCTTCCACTAATAAAATCCATTTTCTCTGAAAAAACAAAAAAACAACTCTCAATTCGTAGCGATGATTGTAAACAAGATTGTAAAACGATCAAAGCAGTGTTTGTTAGATCATCCAGTCTAATTACAAATAGTAAAACAATAGATCTATAGTAAATCTAAATATTACTTTAAAAAACAGAATTTTATAGTGAAAATTAAAACAGCGAATTCATCAAAAAAGAAAACAAATCTACTTTGCGGATTTGTATTAGAAAATGATAGTAAGGTTTTAGGATTACCAAAATTTGATGCAAAAACTACCAATGTTATCAATCAATCCCTTAAAGATATGGAAGGAAAATTGGGAAAATTAAGCATCATACCATTATCTGAAAAAAAATCCATACAAAGAATTCTTCTTGCCGGCATAGGCAAAAAAGAGAACTTGACAAATGATACCATTAGATTTGTTTCAGGCAAAATTGCTCAGAAAGCTAGAGAATTGAAATTAAAAGAATTTTCTATAATTTCTCCTCCAAGTTTTGTAAATGAACCAAATTCCACAATTTCTCAAATTATAGAAGGCAGCAAAATGGCTCTTTACAAATTTGACAAATTCAAATCAGAGAAAACAGGATCTGATCCTAACTTAACCATAATAGTTTCAAAATCAACAAAGATTTCCAAAACCATCAAGACGTCTGAAATTGTTGCAAATGGAGCTATTTTTACTAAAAGTATTGCTAACCTACCTCCTAACGAATGTACACCTACAACATTAGCAAATTTTGCAAGAAGTATTTCAAAGAATAAAATGAAATGTAGTATAATTTCTGAACCTGAATTAAAGAAGAAGGGGTTTGGTGGAATTTCTGCAGTGGGTCAGGGAAGTAAAAATCAACCAAAATTAATTATTTTAGAACATAATCATGGACCAAGAAATGAGAAACCAATTGTACTAGTAGGAAAGGCAGTCACATTTGACACAGGAGGTATTTCGTTAAAGCCAGGAAGTGCAATGGATGAAATGAAATTTGACAAATGTGGAGGATGTACTGTATTAGGAATAATGAAAGCAGTTTCAGAATTAAAACTACCACTCAATGTTGTTGGTATTATTCCGTCAGTAGAAAATATGCCAGGAGGAGAATCATATAGGCCGGGAGATATTATCAAACTGTATAGTGGAAAAACTGCAGAAATTCTAAATACAGATGCAGAAGGTAGATTGATTCTATCTGATGCATTATCATATGGAGAAAAACAATATTCTCCAAAAGCAATTATTGATTTTGCAACTCTTACAGGTGCATGTATTGTAGCACTTGGCACCAATGTTGCTGCAGTAATTTCAAATGATGAAAAACTAACAAAGAAAATTAATGAATCCTCTAAAAGAACTACAGAAGAAGTGTGGGAACTTCCATTAAACCAAGACTATATGGACATGATAAAATCAGAGGTTGCAGATATGAAAAATGTTGGAATAGGTAAAGCAGCCGGAACTATTACAGCTGCAGCATTTTTGAAAAATGCTATTGAAAAAACACCATGGGTTCATATTGACATTGCAGGAGTTGCATGGACACAAAGTTCTACAAAAGAAAAGTCATACAATCCAAAAGGTGCTACAGGTTTTGGTGTAAGATTGATTTTAGATTATTTGCAGAGATTATAGAATTAGTATCCTCTACTGTTTCTGTCAGGAGTTCCAACATTAGGATTTCTCCAACCATGTTTTTCCATCATATGGTTTAGCAATCTAATATCATTGTCACATATTTCTCCACATACACTACAATTAGGCATTGAATTCATATCAATCCAATCAAGTCAGTATTAAAAGATTGATTGTATAATAGAAAATGCCAGCACTGTTGCTTCCCAAGAGCTCTCGCATCTTAGTAGCACAACAGCGACGTCAGGTTTGACTTCCAAGTTCGGAACGGGATTGGGTCGCACCCTAACGCTATGGCCGGCTTGAAATTAGATGTCAAATTCTCATCTATTAACGTAACGCCGGATTTGGTGATGCTCAAAATAGGTATAAAGCAAAGAAAATACTCGATTACAACATGACTCATAGAGTAGCAGTTTTAGATCAGGATCTATGTCAGCCACAAAAATGTGGTTTAGAATGTATAAAATATTGCCCAGTCAACAAATCAGGCGCAGAATGTGTCACTATTAACGAAGAATCAAAGAAAGCTCAAATTGATGAGGATATTTGTAATGGATGCGGAATTTGTGTCAAAGTATGCCCATTTGATGCAATAACAATTGTCAACCTAGCAAGCGAACTAGCTACGGACAAAATTCATCAGTATGGAATGAATTCATTTCGACTTTACAAATTACCCACACCAAAGAAGGGAGAAGTTGTTGGATTATTAGGTAGAAATGGGATGGGAAAAAGTACGGTAGTCAACATACTATCAGGAAATCTTAAACCAAATTTGGGAAGATATGATAACCCACCTGAATGGGATGAAATTTTAAAACATTACAGTGGAACAGAACTCAAACAACATTTTGAAAAAATTGAACAAAAACAAATCAGAGCATCAATAAAACCACAGCAAGTTCATCATATTGCTCAGGCATTTGATGGAACTGGAAAAGAACTCCTCGACAAATATGATGAACGCGGAGTATCAAGAGAACTGATCAAAGAATTAGGATTAGAGAACTCTATGGAACAGAGTTTAAAGGAATTAAGTGGTGGAGAATTACAAAGAATTGCAGTTGCAGCTGCGGCATCAAAAGATACAGAGTTTTACTTTTTTGATGAACCATCATCGTATAATGATGTATTTCAAAGAACAGGTGTTGCGCGAGTAATACAAAATTTGGCAAAAATTGGGAAAAGTGTAATGGTAGTAGAACATGATTTAACATTACTAGATTTTCTAAGTGATTATATCGAAGTGTTGTATGGAGAACCTACAGCATATGGAATTGTCTCAAGTATTCTATCTACAAAAGTTGGAATCAATGTTTTCCTTGATGGATATTTACCAAATGAAAATGTAAGATTTAGGGATAAAAAATTCTCTTTTGATGTATCATCTTCAGTTACAGATATTTTTCAAGAAGGTAGTGATATTCTCACATATCCTAAACTGGAGAAAAAATATCCTTCATTTTCAGTAACAATTGAGCCTGGAAGAGTAAGAAAAGGAGAAGTTTTAGGAATTATGGGAGCTAATGCGCTTGGTAAAACAACTATGATGAAAATGATTGCAGGGGTTGAAAAGCCAGATGTAGGTCATATTGATAAAAAATTAAAGATTGCATACAAACCACAATATCTTCAAAACGATCTTGATGTGGAAGTCATATCAGTTCTAGATAAAGCAAATGAAAATCCAGTTGAAGGTAGTATGGAAGAAGAACAAATTCTAGATCCATTAAAAATCAAAAAACTGTATAATAAATCAATCAAGAATCTTTCTGGAGGAGAACTGCAAAAAGTAGCCGTTGCATCATGCCTATTGCAAAAAGTTGATTTGTATGCACTAGATGAACCATCAGCATTTTTGGATGTAGAAGATAGAATTGCAGTTGCAAAATTTTTACAAAAATTTGTTCGTTCTTTTGGAAAATCAGCGATAATCATTGATCATGATTTACAACTGATGGATCTAATTTCAGATTCAATGATAATATTTGAGGGAGAATCAGGATCTGCAGGAATTGCTACATCACCTATGCCAAAAGCAGAAGCCATGAATAGATTTCTAAAATCACTTGACATGTCATTTAGAAGAGATGAAAAAAGTCTAAGACCCCGTGTAAATAAATTAGAAAGCAGGTTAGATAAAGATCAAAAATCAACTGGAAACTTCTATTACAAGCATTGACTCGGATGCTAAAAAAAGCACTAGAAAATGTGCTCACAGAAGAAGAAAGTGATGAATTAATCTCAGCATTTGATCAGATTGGGGAAATAATTATTGTAAGAATTCCAGAATCATTACTCTCAAAAAAGAAAATTATCGGAAAAACATTGTTAGATGAGGTAAAAATTGTAAGAAGTGTATTCTATCAAGCTTCTGCAGTAGAGGGGGAATTTCGTACTAGAGATCTTGAAATTCTTGCAGGTGAAGATAACACAGAAACTGAATACAAAGAATTTGGCTGTAGATTCAAGGTTGATGTAAAAAATGCATTTTTTTCACCAAGACTATCTACAGAAAGAGAAAGAATTGCCAATCTGGTTCAAGATGGAGAGGTAATAACCAATATGTTTGCAGGAATTGGAATGTTTTCAATAATGGCGGCAAAAAAGAAGAAATGCACCGTATATAGTCTTGATATCAATCCAGTAGCTTCAAAATTGTGTGATGAAAATAGCAGTTTAAACAAACTTGCAGGAAATGTCATTTCAATAAACGGAGATGCAACGGAAATTATCAATAAACAACTAGTAGACAAATCTGATAGAACATTGATGTTGTTACCTGAAAGGTCTGATGAGTTTTTAGAATCTGCAATTAAAACAACCAAAAATCAAGGAATTATTCATTATTATTCACATATACATGCAGATAAAAAATCAGAAGCTGGAAAATTATCAGAAAAACACTATCTAAAGATCACCCCAGTAAAATCAGAAATTTTAGATTCAAAAATTGTTAGAGCAGTGGGTCCAAGATATTATCAAACAGTTGTAGATGTAAAAATTTTCAAATAAACTAATCTTCAGAGGTAATTGATGCAGATGAAGGTTTTGTGGTAGCCATCACATATCCAATCCATGCAATAACTCCCAAAATACCACCTGCAATCATTAATACAGATAATTGTAATACAATTGGACTCCATTCAGATAACATTAGTAAATATGCATAAAGGAAAAATCCGCCAATACAAAGCACAAAAATGGTAACACCCATTCCTTTTCGTTTATCCATGGCGAAGAATTTTTTGTGAGTTATTTATTGGTTTGAACTATTGTAGTTCAATTGCCATGAGATATGCATCCTCACCATCTCGATAATATGCGTTTAATTGTTGACGAATTACAAATCCTAGTTTTTCATATAGTCGTACAGCTTCAGTGTTACTACATCTAACTTCTAAATAGAATTCATCACATTTTCTTAATTTTACACCGTTAACTGATTCTTCAACAAGCGCATTTCCTATACCTTTTCTTCTATATTCTTCAAGAACTGCTATGGAAACAACATGTCCCTTTTTGACAAAGCCTAGCTTCTTAAAATTTGAAAACCCAAATTCAGTTTTACACATAATGTATCCAACATGTTTTCCTCCAATTTCTGCAACAATGAAAGCCTCTGGAAGTTCAGCAAGTAAGCTTTCATAGAAATAATCAGAATAGTGTTCTGGAAGAGTTTTCAGATTGATTTCCATTATGGAAATTAGATCGCTTGGTTCTGCGCGTCTAATATTGCAATCCCCCAACTGCCTAAGAATTACTTGCATGATGTTGTTTAGTATTATCAATATTTAATTTTAAACCAAAAGTCCATTTAATGGAAAAATCTAATCTTAAACAGATGGAAGATCCCTCACAAGAAGACATTATTTCACTAGTCAATTCCCTATTTCAGGTTAGCGACTTTACCAAAACTGAATTTTCACTAGAATTTAGAATAGAAGATGATGATTTCAAATCAAAATTTGAAGGCTTGGCTAGAAAATTAGAAGATATGAAATATGTTTGTAAATTAGAAAAAAGAGATGGAGAACTGTACGTCATCATTCAAAAATTTTCCCCAAATAAACAAAGAAAATGGATGAGTACTTCATGGACTCCAAGAATATTGTTTGCCATTGTTATTTCATTTGTAATGATTGATGGGTATTACAGAACGTCAGGGACAAATTCAATTGTAGAAATAGGCGATCCCCTTGAAATGGCAGCAGTTTACACATTGTCATTATTAGGGATTTTAGGAATTCATGAACTAGGTCACATTATTGCTGCAAAGGCACATGGTCTAAAAACTACTTGGCCATATTTTATTCCAGGACTTCCAGTTATTGGCATACCAACATTTGGGGCATTTATTCAATCAAGAGGACTAACAATCAATCGAGAAATATTATTTGATGTTGCTATTGCAGGGCCTATCGCAGGATTGGTAATTGCAATTATAGTTTCAATTTATGCTGCATATACTGCACCAATTTTAGATCCTCAAATTGCAGCAGGATTATTTGAAGATTCAAGATTAATGGAATGGAATCAAGGTGAGCCATTACTAATGACTGCAAGTTTGGCTTTGTTTGGAAAAGGAGGATCAGGATATGAAGTTTTAATGACACCAGTTATGTTTGCGGCATGGATTGGTTTCTTAATTACATTTTTAAATTTATTGCCTGCTTGGCAATTAGACGGAGGTCATATGGCAAGAACATTACTTGGAGTAAAATTGCACAGATATGCAACTTTTGGAAGTATTGGAATTCTTGTTTTGTTAAATTATTGGTTAATGGCAATTCTGATTCTAATAATGAGTTCAAGAAACCCTAGTGCAATGCCATTGGACGATGTTTCTCCTCTTTCAAGAAATAGAAAACTTGCATATATTGGAATTATAGTTTTAGCAATTTTGTGTGCACCGTTACCATCAGATTTCTTACCTATGCTTTTACCTTAACAAAAGTCTTGCACCATCGGTAACCACTGCAACTTTCTGACGTGATCCTTGTGTTTTTAGAATATAGTCCATCGAATATTTTATTCCCTGCATAGAAATCATGTTGAGTTTCTTTGCATAAAATTCAGGTAAAATTGAAACAAGTCCAATTTGAAATTTCTTTTGTATTTCAGAGAGAAACAGTAAATCTTCCATCCCGTTAATGTATTTAGTAGGGTTTCGTAGTTGTTCTAGAGTCAATCTATCTTCAATGTATTGTTGTAATGCATCAGAACCTAATCCACCTTTACATTCAGCTACTAAAATAGCAAGACCATCTTTTTTGATTGCATTGGAACAATTCCAAAGAGAAGAGAGAGAGTGTCCTAGATCATCATTACTTGCATCTTTTCCAGTGCTAATCACCATTGTTTTATGTTCACCAATATCTTTGATAGAATTTGATTCAAGGATTTTGGTTGATGATATAGTTTCTGAAGGATGACCAATTGAGAAATCTATAATTCCCTCAGAATTTGCAACTATTTCTATTCCCTGAATTTCAAAATTGTCAGTAAATTTTTTTGCTTCAGTTAAACTCTCAGAATACTGCCCAGGAGTAGGAAAATTTCCTTGTCTTTTTGCATAAGCTGCAAGCATAGATTCTTGGCCAAATTTTTTGATTAAACGTGTGGAAATAGTCTCATAACCAAACAAGCCATTAAATTCCATCTCCCCCATGAAAACAAGATTTGAATTTTCAATTCCAACCTCGTCAAATTCATTAATTGAACTGCCTTCAGGTAATCCGGATTTTACTAAATTGAGGATTCTTTTGTCAGTTAGTATTTTTGGAAAGGGTTTTGATTTTTGTTCACATAATGTAAACAGGGAAGAAATTATTTTTAGAATAGTTTTCGAATTATGTAATACCACAAGTTCCATAGGTTTTGATAAATCAAGAGTGTTTAGTTTTTCATTGATCGCAGTATCATCTAAAATTTTACCTTCAGAATCAATTTTTTGCTCTAAATTTTCAGCCTTTATATCTAAAACTACATCAGTAATTCCATAATTTAACCAGATTTCAGGCATAATTATCTCTCAATACAAAACAAAATAAATCCAGTGTAGTTAACTTTTGTATGGAATTTGTAAAAGAGTTTGCAACATTTTTACATCAAAAAGGCATCATAAAATTTGGCGACTTTACATTAGCTAGTGGAAAACATAGCTCATACTATGTTGATTTAAGGTTAGTACCAAGTTATCCTATTGAATTTAGAAAAATGGTGAAATATCTTGAAAATCAGATTGTTGAAGATATCGGATTAGACAATTTTGATTCAATCGTTTCAGTTCCTACAGGAGGTTTAGTAATTGCATCAGCACTAGCAATAGAAACAGTCAAACCGCTAATCTATGTTAGAAGTAAACCAAAAGATTATGGGACATCAAAATCAGTCGAAGGGAAAATTCACAATAATATGAAAGTCGTCATGATAGATGATGTTGCCACCACTGGAGGTTCAGTGGTTAATGCTGTAAAAGATCTAAAAGAAGTCAACATTTCAGTTAAGGACGCATATGTTATAGTAAATAGAATGGAGGGAGCTGCCGACGCATTATTGGGATTGGGTGTAAAAATGCATTCTATTTTAAATATTTTACAAATTACAGAGACTTTATTCGAACAAAATCTAATTGATGAAAACGTATTGGAAAAAGTGAAAAAACAAATCAACAAGTAAATTTATGGCTGCTCAGACAAATGCCTTCCAATCATCAATTCAGATATAACTCTGATTCTTCATTGCGGCCAGATAATTTTTGATTTGCTCATTTTAAAACTAATGGAAAATAATGGGCCCGAAGGGCTTCAGGATATTTTGTCATTACATTTAGATTCAATCCAGGCATGATAATTTTTCTCTTTTAGGATATCATCTATACAAATAACTAAAAATTAAGTTTTTCACACAAATTACAGTGAAAATCCAATTTCAAAAATTACATGCATTTTACTGACAAAATAGGTTTTACCTGGTTTTACGATATCTAGAAAAGATTTGCACCATTTCTTCACTTAGTTTATGATTAGGAATTATTATTTTTGTTCCATCTTCAGTAATTGCTGTAACTTTAGTAAGATGCAATCCAGTGATGGTACATCTAACATAGTCAAATTCAATGGAATCACCTACGTTGATCTGAGGACTCAAAAAGATGCTAATTCCAGACATGGCATTTTTTAATTGGTTCTGTAATGCAATACCAAACACAACAGCAACAGCACCAATAGAAGTTATTGCTTCCAGTGCGAGATCAAAGAGGCCAAACATTGTTCCAAGATAAACAAATTCGCCTAAAAGTATGAATATTAACAACATACCCAGCAGTTTATCGGATCCTTGTAATTCATGTAATTTTGTGTTTATAATATGCCTTGTAAGAAAATATAGAAAAATAGTTAGAACTACGGATAATACTGCAAAATAAATTTCAGACAATTTTTATCGAAATAAATCCTCTTCATAAAATTCAATCATACTGTCTTTAATGGTAATTCTAGAGAATTTCTTAAATCTGAAGGATTCAGTAAAATTTGCTTGAATCATACTAAACTCAATGGTTGCACCATCTTCAAGAGATTCATAAGAAGAAGGTGAAGAGCTATTAGCATGTTTCCATCTACCTATTAATTTACAAGTGTCAAATAACTTCTGTGTTTTCATTTTATCGTGAATCTGACTACCGGAATTCAAAAATGATTACCTCTACATGTTTTGTATAATTTGAAGAGAGCAATCATTTTGATCTCACAATTATGGGTGGTGCTTCATGCAAAGTATGGATACTTCTGATATTGTCTAGCGAAAATATACTAGACAAAACAAATTGATCAACATCACTAGGAACTGATTTGTCGACTTTTACAATGCAATCATATGCACCACGTACAGGCACATCTTTCTTTACGCCTGACAGTTTTTGAACGGTATTTGCAACTTCAATGTTTTTGTGAATCGTACATGTAAGAGGCAAATATGAAGCGTTCATAATTTACACTGATCAAAATAATTATTATTAATTCATAAGCTAATTAATTGAATTTCAATTAATTTGATGATAATATACTATATGTAAAAAAAGAATCATTAAAGGTATGGCAAAAAATAGAGATCTTGAAGATTATGAAAGAAAAAGATTAGAGAAATGGAAAATAGGGAGAAGGAATTTTTCATGAAAATAAAATTTTATCTAAATCAAAAAAGCAAGGAAGATGTTAATCATGAGTGTTAATCAACAATTAAATCTAAATGTAAAATTATACAAGGCTTTCAAAAGTTGTAAATTAAAAGGCAGATGGAATCTTAAAAAAAATTCTTTTCATGAATATGTAGCCTTAGATGAAGGAGCATCAATAATTTTGTATGGAATAAGGTCAGAATGGAATGAAATTTTTTCTTTTAAAAAAGATTCAACAATCACCATTAAAAATAGCATCATAGAATATTATGACAATGATGTTATTAGCAAATCAGAATAACAGATAATTTTTCTGAGTTAGTGTAAATAATGAAAAGTAAAAATTTGAAATATCACATACAGACACACATAAAGGCTTCAAAAATTCCAAAAAAACTATCAAAATCGGCATATGGATACAGTATGGCTGAGGGTATTTTTGTAGGGCTTCCTGCATCAAAAATGAAAGGAAAATGGGTTCAGCTAACTATCCCACCACTACCTCCAAGAGCAGTGGTTCCTATTGGGCACATAGGTCCATGGAATGGTGGCGGTTGGAACGATAAATATGATGATCCATATTGGAGAGCTAAAAAGAGGCCCCAGGCTGAAACTGGAAAAGACTTTCAGAATAAAACCACAGATAAAAGTGGAATACAGATTTCTGATAAATTATGGAAATTGATGGGTTTACAAAAAAAGAGAAGTGTTTTTGTTAATTGGCATTTTGTTCAATCACCTAAAAACAAAAGAGCATTAGTTATTGATGAGAATGGAAAAAGAAAAATGCATATCCCATAAAATTAATCCAAGGATTTTTAAAAATTATCAAATGATAAACTCTTGTTCAATCAAACATTTTGTAATAGTTATCATAATCAATACAAAAATAAAAAAGGAATTATTCCTCTCTGGCCTTATCATGAGTCCAGTAGTATGCTATTTTTGATGGAATAAGCCAAAATTTCTTTGTGCCTCCATCAATTTCTACCAGATCTGATGACTCATCAAACTTCACATTGTGTTTGTGAAGTTCAAACTTTTCACCAGTGTCTGACATGACCATCAGCTCACCTTTTTCATCAACCATTTTTTGTAGTTGTTGTAGTTTTGTCATGGTTTAATTTGTATAGAAAATTACATTAACACTTTTTCAAGAATTAGCTTAAATTAAAAACGAAAGCTTAACGGGGTTTTTAGAGTATAAATGATATATTTTATCAATGGCAAATGTAAAAATCAAAGCAATAAAAAACGGTCCACTGTTAGTAGAAGTAGATAAAAAAACAACTGTTACATTATGCAGATGTGGTAAATCCAGCACTCAGCCTAGCTGTGATGGAACTCATACTAAAGTAGGATTTCAAGCAGATTCTGCAGAAATCAGTGTTACAGAGTAGATAATTTTTAAATACGTTTTACTTTAGTTTCCAACCTATGTTTATTTGAACGAGTAGAATATCTTACTTTACTATTACAATAAGGATATCGAGAAAATTTTTCTGATAAATTAAGCTCATTATTTCTAAATTATCTAAATAAGATAAAAAAGAGGTTATAGAGTTTGTTTGGCTCTCTTTAACGCTTTTTGGTATATAGAGTTCTTTTTTCTTGCAGATTTTTCTGCAGATTTTATAGCCTTTTTCATACTCTTGATTTTGTTATTTGCCTGTAGAAGTTCTCTCTTTCTTTTGTTTGCTACTTGTTCAGCACGTTTTTTTGCTTTACTTGCTGTTTGTTTTGCTTTTCTAACTGTTCGTTTTACTTTTCTAACAGTACGTTTGGCCTTTTTGACAGGCTTTCTAACTGTTCGTTTTGCTTTTGTAGCTGTTTTTCTAACTGTTCGTTTTGCTTTTCTAACAGGTTTTCTTTTTGCAGTACGTTTTTTTGCTGCCATTGTAAATTAAAAATTTTTTCAATTAAATAATGTAAACATCAGAAATTTTTTATGTAAACTCAATAAATTTTACATAGATATTTTGGATTTAAATTATTTTTAAATATTTTGAAAAATATGCCAAATTAAAGAGGTCGAATTGATGCCTGATCTATACCATCTATAGCTTGAATTCTTTGAACTACATTAGTTGTTACATAGTTTTTATCATCAGATTCAACTTTGGCTAGAATTTCATTCTGATTTTTTCTTTGTTCTATAGTCTGTATATCTTGAAATTCTTTTAATCTTTCAATTGCATAATCTCTCTTCCCATCATTACAAATTACCAAAATTTCATGAATCATACATTGTTTATACAATAAATAACTATAAACTCATGTAAACAAAAATGAATAATTTCACAAAAATAGCTTAATTTAACATTAATAAAATATTTCCAAGATTAGGAATCAGAGTGAGAAAAGTTTTTGAAAATTATTTCATAAATTTTTATTGCAGTATTAGCAATTAATTCGCAATTTTCATGTGGATCTACAGATATCAAAACAACAAAGCCAAAAATAGGAATAGTTATGAAATTCATTTTATCCCTATAACTTACATTATATTTTAAAAGGCCAATTTGTTCATCAAAATCTTTCTTTAATGCAACATCCAATACAGATTGAATAAACAAGGATTGTGAGTTTTTGTCAGTTAAGGGAAAGATTTTGTTTTTTTGATTTTTTTCAAAAATTAAATTTCCTAAAGGATCAATAATGCAAATAGATCTGATACTTTGATTGGCTAATAATGTATCACAAGCATGACTAACTGATGTGAGAGATATTTGTGAGGACATAGTTGTATTACCACTCAAGATGCAATAAATCCAAATAAGCTAAATTGTTGAATTTAAGCTATTTTGAGGCCAATTTTCGTTCCAGATATCAAAAAAACAACCTACGGGCGGTTCAGAAATAGAATAGCATGATGACAACAGTTCAATTTTCATAATACAAAAAAGAAAACGAAGATTATTTTCCAAAAATTAGCTTATCATGTTAAATATGACATAGGAATTAATGATACACTGTGTACATAAAACCAAAAGCAATAATTTACATTATTATTGGAATTTTATTTACAGCTGGAATACTAATCATAAATTTTACAGATATTTTTTCAGAAACATGGTTTATTGGATTAATCTTAATTGGAATAAGTATGGCAATTATAGCAATTACCATCATACTAAAAATGAGAAGTTAAAGGGAGATAACTAATTTAGCAGATAAATTAAGAATGTTTTAGAAAATAGCATAGCAAGTTTGAAAAAATAAAAACAGAAAGATAGAAAATTAACAGGATTTAAAAATAAAATAATTCGACATCAACTAATTTTACAAAATTCTCCACAGACACAAGGTTAAGGTTCGATGTGTTGGCTCATGATACCCCCTATAATCATGGGACCAAATAAAGACTCAGATAGGGTATGGGCCCGAAGGGCTTCGATCCCTTGGCTCACCGGTTATGAGCCGGTTACTCTACCAAGCTGAGTTACGGGCCCTAAGCAAAGGAATTTTTTCTCAGGTATAAAATGTTATGAGATTAACAGTATTCTTCATAACAGCTATCAAGCAGCAAGTTTTGTGCTGAAATTGATTTGTCTGCAATTTCAATCAAGTTGCTAGAGTCAACTGAAGATTTTTCCAGTATATTTCTCCATGATGCTGCATGTCTAATATCAGCTTCAGTATGAAGTTTGAAGTATTCTGTGGCTTCATGACTTGTCATTCCATAAAATTCTGCTAATCCATCAAGTTTTGTTTGACTGATTTTTGGAATTTCTTTTTCAAAAGCATACATAGCGCATGCACCACCATCAAAAGTGTTCATTAATTGAGTCAAGTCAGATACTGCTTTTTGGGTTTTTGCAGTTCCTGAATATGAAATTAATTCATCTTCAGATATTCCTAGTTCACCTGCAAAAGCAATCCAGGGTTTGATATGATCAGATTCCTCTTGCTGATTTTCAACTAATTCCTTAACTACTGATTCAGGAGATTTTTCAATTATTGGAGTCATAAATGAAGGAACAGCTTTTACAAGTTGAAAATATTCTTTGGAATACCCTGCTAAAGATTTCTGTGTTAATTTTCCATCAGACCACATTTGGTAAAATGGGTGTTTTAGTAAACTTCTTTCTTCAATCATTTCATCAATTTTCTGTATTATATTCATGATTCATCTGCAATTACGCCAATAAAAAAATCTTTGTGGTGTACAAAAGATTTTATGATGATAATGCAGAATTTTCGTGGGTTCCAGTGGTGTAGACCGGTCAAGCATTTTGCCCTTTCAAGGCAAAGATCCCGGGTTCAAATCCCGGCTGGAGCACCAAGATTTATTTACTAATGGGAAAGTTTTTTGATCAGGCCCATCTTGGACAGGAAAAATATCGAGATAAATCCTCTACTTGAAACCTATGGAAAATATATTCAACGTATAGATCAAGCTTTGGAAAATGAACTTGCAATTTATTCTGAATCAGAGTTTATTGAACCTCTAAAATATTCACTAGAAGGAGGTAAACGAATTAGACCTATTATTTTGAATTTGGCAGCTGAAAGTGTGGGTAAAATTGATGAAAATGTACTATCAGCATCATGTGCGGTTGAATTTCTCCATATGGAATCAATCATTCACGATGATATCATAGATAACGAAACAATGAGAAGACAAAAGGATCCTTTCCATGTCAAATATGGATACAATACCAGTGTTTTAACTGGAGATTTTGTTCTAGGATTGATTCTTGCAATATCATCAAGGTTAGACAATGCTAGAATTACAAAAGATTTGGCCACAACTGCCATGCTAATGAGTGAAGGCGAGATGATCGAAGGCAGATTAGAAACAGGTGAAGATGTAACATTTGATGACTATCTAAAAGTAATCGAATACAAAACAGCAGTAGCATTTGAGGTAGCAGCAAGAATTGGTGCAATTATTGCTAATGGAACAGAAGAACAAATTGAAGCATTAACTGAATATGGAAAGAATATCGGTATAGCATATCAAATTAGAGATGATTTACTAGATTGGAAGAATGAAGACAAGTTATTCAATTTACTAATCAAAAAAAGTTCTGACCCTAGAGATGTCTTTAACAAAATGGAAGAATTACTAAAAGAATATTCTGAAAAAGCTAGATCAGGGTTGAGGAAAATTCCAGATAATGATGCAAAGATAAATCTAGATAATTTAATTAAATTTACTTCGTTTAAGGCATAAGACCTAAACTAATTACAGGAGTTGCAAACTCTACAAACTTTAGTAATGGTTCTGGGTATACACCAAATCCTACTAAGAATATTGTTGAGAAAATCATTACAGCAATAACAGATTTTGGTTCTGCAACTCTCTTTTCGGTTTCTCCTTCAAAGTACATCTTTCTTGTAATCCAACCATAGTAAGCAAGAGATAGTGCACTGTTTAGTACACCTGCAATTGCTAGCCAAGGTGCCCACCATAAAGCAGATGAAGCATCAAGAGCACTTCCAAATAACATCAATTTACTCCAGAATCCAGAAAGCGGAGGTACTCCAGCGAGTGCAAACAGAGCAATTACTAAACCTAATGCAGTAATTGGCATTCTTCTTCCAAGCCCTTTCAGTTTGTCAATATGAGTAACTGCAAGCGTAGTGACAATACCTGCTATTGCAATAAAAGCAGCACCTTTCATCACTGCATGATTCATAATTTGATACAAGGAACCCTGCAATCCAAGAGAACTATGTGGTGCTACTGCAAGTCCAATCAAGATGTATCCTGCATGAGCGATACTAGAGTATGCCAACATTCTTGAAATGTTCTTTTGCATAATTGCAGCCACATTTCCTATTGTCATAGTCATCACAGCAATAATTCCAAGAGCTAATGTCCAGTCAAGATTTAGAACAACCATACCAAGAACTATAATTCTAATCGATGCAGCAAATCCTGCTTTCTTTGTTGCAGCAGCTAATAGTGCAGTAATTGTAGGGGGAGCTCCTTCATAGGTATCTGGTAACCACTGATGAAATGGGACAAGTCCCATTTTGAATCCAAATCCTGCAATAAACATCCCAACTGAAAGCAATGCAAGAGGCAACATGGAAGGATCAAGTGTAGAATAACCTTGAATCACTTCACCAATATTTGTAGAGCCTGTTAGTCCATAAGAAATTGAAATTCCGTAAACTATGATTGCAGAAGATAATGCTCCAAACAAGAAATATTTTAGAGCAGCTTCATTTGAACTTGGGTTCTTTTTCATGTAGCCAACTAAAATGTATGTTGGAATACTCATTAGCTCCCATGCAACAAACAACATTATCAAATCGGTGGAGTAAGCAACTAGCACCATACCAATTGTTGCAAGTAAAATTAGTGAATAGTAAACCGCAGGAGAATTGTGTTTTCGCATGTAGTTGAAAGAGCCAACAGTTGTGAAAATAGCAACAATCAACATTGCAATTGCAAAGAATCCTCCAAATGCATCATCTACAATTACATCTTCTGAGAAAAGAGCTGATGAAGCAACATTTTCATTGATGAATTGATATCCAACATAGCCCATGGATACTATTAATGCAGCAAAAGCAATTACTGCATAAAATGAGTTTGAGCCTTGTTCTTTTCTTGCAATACTGATGATGGGAAGAAGAATTCCAACTGTTCCTAAAATTGCAATTATTATCAATGGTGTTGAAGTAATTTCGATCATTTCATAATTCTCCTATATCAACAATATCAGAACTACGAATAGTAATCCTGCTCCAAATACAAATAGATATGATTGTGAAACACCGGTCTGAGTTCCTTGAACAACTTTGGCACTCCATCCAACTGCCTTTTGAACTCCATCATTCATACCGTAATCGATGGCGGTCTTTTCAAAGTATCGGAAGATTCCTCTTGCTAACCATAATGGGGCTACAACAAAGCACCAATAGATAATTGCATTAAGATACCATCTGTTTAAGATGACTTTGTGAATTGAGTAAAAGAAAATATTTGAATTGACAAATTTGACTGGATCAACCCATCTTCCAATGTAGAAGATGTAACCAAGTCCAATACCTGTAGCAAATGCTACTAATGATGAACCAAGTGCAACAGGGTTAAGTCCTTGCAAGAACTCTGGTAGGATTGATGCTTCAGCAGCAACATGTTCAGTGTGAATACCAAATGAGTGTTCAAGATAATCAGTGAACATATGATGTAATCCTTCTTCTGCAGATAACCCAATAAGACCAATACCAATTGTAAGAACTGCAAGAATTCCATATGGTACCCACATAGACAATGATGCTTCATGAATATGATGTCCTTCTTCTTCCATCTTTTCGATGTGTTTGCTCTTCTTTCCAAAGAAGACCATTCCAATCATTCTTGTAGTATAGAATGCAGTGATAACAGCAGTTAGTACAGCAATAATGTATAGTGGCAATGCCCATTCATTTCCAGATGTATAAACAGCAGCGAATATTGCATCCTTACTCCAGAAACCTGTTGTGATAAATGGAGCACCCATCAAACCAAGGCCTGCAGCCCACATGAATGCATAAGTTTTCTTCATCTGTTTTCTCAAACCCCCCATGTCGGTCATGAATCTAGAACCAACAATATGTAGCAAAGAACCAGCTGCCATGAATAATGAAGCTTTGAACATTGCATGTGAAATCAGATGGAAGAACCCTGCAGTGTAACCGTCAACATATTGATGAGATAGTCCTGCAACACCTAAGGCCATCATCATATAACCAATTTGAGAGCCGGTAGAATATGCAAGAACTTTCTTAATTTCAGGATTAACCATACCTTGTGTTGCAAGCAGTAATGCAGTAATGGCGCCAACCCAGGCAACAATTTCAAAGAATTGATCAGCCATAATTCCTGCAGCACCTAATGCAAATACAAGTGGACCAATTCTTGCCACCAAAAAGACTCCTGCTTTGACCATTGTTGCTGCATGAATCAATGCAGATACTGCAGTAGGACCAGTCATTGCTTCTAGCAACCATTCGTTTAGGGGGAATTGTGCGGACTTGCCTACTGCTCCACCAAACAGTAAAACAAATGCAGGGACTAACAATCCCTGAGCAGCCATTGCAGTTGCCCAATCAGTATCTCCCATTAATTCTTTAAATCCAAATGTACCTGCAAACAAAAATATCAAAAGCATGCCAGCAATCATCATAACATCACCGACTTTGGTCATGATGAATGCCTTCATTCCTGCATGTGTTGGGGCGTAATAATCTAGCATTCCAAGAACTGTACGACCTTCAACACCAACATGATCTTTCTTTTTATCACGATACCAAAAGCTGATCAAAGCATATGATGCAAGTCCTACACCTTCCCATCCAAAGAAGACTTGAAGTAAGTTATCAGATAATACAATTAATTGCATTGAACCAATAAAGAACATCATCCAAAACCAGAATCTGGTAATGTCTTTGTCACCTTTCATGTAACCAGTACTGTAAATCATAATCAAGAATGAAATCCAGCCAACTACATTTGCCATAATAATTGAAAGAGGATCAGCTAAGACGCCACCTTTAAGACCCAATGCTTCTATCCACATAATTTGATGATGCATTTCGTGTGCTTCAAGAGCTACAGGAATCATTGTTGCTGCAGATAATGCACTCATTAAAGCAAATGCAACTGCAACATATCCAGTTGCATGTTTTGATAATTTTCCAACACCAGGAATAATCATTGCTGCAGCAAAGGGCAGAATCCAAACTAACCAAGCACTAAGAGTTCCAACTTCAAATGGTAATCCAAAAGCTTCTGTTGCCATAACCTAAACTCCTAATACTCCATTCATGTATGGAATGATAGTCTTAAAGAAAATATCTGGATAAATACCAATTACTATTGAGAATCCTGCCAATACCATCATTGGTGCTGTCATATACCAACTTCCCTCTTTCACATTTTCTAGATGTTCAGGAGTCTTTCCAAAGAATACACGCTTTAGCATCCATAACATGTATGACATTGTAAGTGCAGTTGCGACAAGACCTAAACCAAATGTAACAGCCCTTAGTGTTGAGCCTTCTTCAATGGCAGTCTCTAGTGCACCGTAAAAGAGAACCCATTCTCCCATGAAACCACTTGTTGGGGGAACTCCCATAATTGTCAGTGCACCAATAACTGCACAGACTGCAGTGATAGGCATCTTTCCTGCCAGTCCACCCAATTTTGAAATGCTTCTAGTTCCTACTTTAACAATAATAATTCCTGCCATCATGAAGAGAATACCTTTTCCAATTCCGTGTGTTACATACATCATCTCTGCACCTGAAAGACCAAGTGCTGACATTGAGCCAATTCCAAATAAAAGATAGCCCATCTGACTAATACTAGAATATGCTAAGAGACGTTTGAGATCATCTTGCATCAATGCCATTGCTCCACCATAAATCATGGTAACTAGACCCCAGATGTGGAACCAGATCGAAAGCTCAGCATATGTTAATGGTAAAAATTCAACAATTAATCTGAAAAGACCATAAGCTCCAATTCCGATCATTGCAGGAGATAACAATGCACTGATTGGTGTTGGTGCTGAACCGTGGACATATGGAAGCCAAACATGAAACATAAACACAGCAAGTTTAACACCAAGGCCTATTGAAATCGCAACAGCAGAATACATTGCAACATCTGCAGGGATTTCAGATTCTTTGATATCTGCAAAGTCAAAACTACCTAGTGTAAGACCAATCATCAAGAATCCCAATAGTAAAACTACTGCACCAGCATGAGTCCAAAACAAGAACATTAAACCAATCTTTCTTCTAGGACCATCACCCCAAAGGGCAACCAAAAAGAAACCAGGAATTAACATTACTTCAAAGAAGATGTAAAATTCAATAAGATTAGTTGATAGAACTGTTCCAAGCATACCCATTGCAAATACAAGGTATAGTGCAAAGTAAAGTCCAGATTTTGCATTTACATAATCAGATAAAGAAGAAGATTCTACAATTGAAGTTTGACCACTTGAAGCGGTGTTGAGATTCTTTTCTTCCTCAAATTGTTCATGGAATTTGTGTATCATGTAAGGTTTAGAATACAGTACCAAGATTGTAGATAACACATAGATGATTATTGCAAATGGTGATGCCAATCCATCTAACAAGAAACCAAATTCACCAAACTGTTCAGTCCATGGATAGTGTTCCTCTACGGTTCCAGATAATGCTGCATTGACAACAAGAATTGTAGTATACAATAGAATTGCAAATGTAAACCACATTGCAGGTGTTGGTCCTACTTTTCTTCCAATAATGTAAGCTACTGGAGATAATAGTAAGGGCAAGAAAACTGCCTGAAGTAATGCGTATTCCATTATCCCTTCAAGCTCCTGAAGTCTGCAATATCGACATTCTGATACATACGATAAGCTACAATGATCAAAGATAGTCCAACTGCAACTTCTGCTGCTGCAATTGCAATTGAAAATAATGCCATAGTTTGACCACCGCTGTGAGGTAGAAATCTACCAAAAGCAACAATATTCAAGTTTGCAGCATTAATAATTATTTCAACTGCAAATAGCATCCTGATAAAATTACGTTTAACTGCAAGACCATAGATTCCTATACCAAGGAGAGCCACAGATACGAGAGTAAAATCAACTAGCTCGCTGGTCATTCTCCACATCCTCACGTTTGGCTAAAACTAGCGCACCAGTAACAGATCCTGCCAGTAATAATCCCATCAGAATTAATGCAGGCCAATAATATGTTACAAAGTCAGTTCCTATATCTCTAAAGTCAGTTGCAGGTTCATCAGTAGTTATTGTTTTGATTCCAGAATCCAAGAATACTGCTCCTAATGACACCATAATTACAAGCATCAAACCAATTCCTGCAAATTTTCTTCTCTTGTCTTCAATTTTTTTGAAGATTAATTCTCTTTTTACTAACATTACAGTAAACAAAATTAAAACAGCAATGGAACCTACGTAAACTGCTAATTGGAATAATGCAACAAAAGGCGCATCAAGTAAGAAAAAGAATCCTGCAATACCACCTAAAGTTCCCATCAAAGCAATGGAACCATAGATTAATGATCTTAATTCAAGTGCAGCAATTGCTGAGCCAATTGTAATTACTGCCAATGCAAGAAATGCAGCATCAGCCATGTGTAGCACCTCTATCAGATATTTGTATTTCACTATCCTGTGCAACATATGGTTTTACCTGAAGTTGTGCAGGAGTGTAAATCAAACCTTCTTTTGAAAAGGAAGATAACTCATAATCATTAGTCATGTAAAGTGCATAGAAAGGACATGCATCAACACAGAGGCCACAGAAAACACATTTTCCATAATCAATTTGTGGCATGATTGATTTTTTATTTTGTTTTTGTTCTTCTGGAACTTTTACCATTGCAATGGCTTCTGCAACGCCTTCACATGCAATTGAACATAATTGGCATCCAGTACAGTGATCATGGAATAACATATGTCGTCCTTTTAATCCGGCGATTCCAACACCAGTAGATGGATCAAACTGATATCCATCACCTACAAACTTTAGTTTCTCTTCAGGATAACGAAGTGTGAATCGTTTTGTTGCAATGTGTTTAATTCCTGAATTTAATGCACGAATAATACCAGTTGCAGTTCCCATTATTGTAATCCTCCTGGTCCTAGCACTCCAGCGTAAAGCAAGCCCAGTGCAATAAAGATGTTAACGAAAGCTAATCCAATTAATTTAGTCCATCCAAGACTTAGCAGCATATCAACTCTAATTCTTGGGAAAACACCTCTTGGCAACAATATGAAAAATATCACAGCTACTGTTTTTAGAACAAACCAAAGTGTGCCATTAAGCATTGCTTGATCGAATAATGGCAGACCAGGAATTTTTGCTACGATAGGACCCATTTCAATTCCTTTTTCAAGAATTTCTGCTGGGAATGGTGGTACAACCATTGGGCCATTCCATCCACCTAAGAAAATAACAACAAACAATGCTGCAAACGCATAGAGTTTAAGATATGTTCCTAATTGAACAAGTCCATACATCATTCCAGATAATTCAGTTAACCAACCAGCAACAATTTCACTTTCTGCTTCTGGCAAGTCAAATGGAATTCTTTCTAATTCTGCAAGCATTGTGATAAAGAACACAATTGCACCAACTGGCAAAAATACAATCCATGGGAAACTGGATTGACTTGCAGCAATTTCTGATAGATTAAGAGAACCTGTTAACATGACGACACCTAGCAAAGACAAAATTAATGGAATTTCAAATGAGACCATTTGGAATAATGCTCTGATACCACCAATGAATGGGAATTTACTGTTTGCAGACCATGCTGAGAGAATTGTAATGATTGGGAAGAATCCAATTACCGCAAATACCCCAAGTAATCCCATATCTACATCTGCAACTACCCAACCAGGTGCAACAGGAATGAATGCAACAAATGCTGCTGCAGCTGCAACAAAGAGTACCGGAGCTGCCCAGAAAATAGGTTTGTCAGCTTTTGCAGGAATAATAATTTCTTTTGAGATTAATTTTAAGCCGTCACCCATTAATTGCAAAATACCTTCAAACTTTCCACAATAAAATGGACCAACTCTAAGCTGTAATTTTGCAAGCATCTTTCTTTCAATAAAGATGGTACCTGCTGCTAGCAATGCTGCAAATCCAAATCCAGGAAATGCCATTACTCTAAAAATATCAGTTGCCATGAATGCTTTAATAATTGGAAGAGTACGAGACGGATCCGCAATCCATGTTAATGCAAGAAATGGTGTAAGTAGTTCTCCATTGATAACGGGCATTTCAATTACAAATAGAATCATGAATACTGCCGGAATACCAATTAAAACAAGTAGTAGAATTATCCAAAATACATTATCAAGTAATGATTTGATAAATTCACTTAGTTTGAAATTTGGTGCAATGACTGACATTTATCGGTCTGCCTCCACTGGCCAATAATTAAGACTCCAATAAACTGATGGCATATTGCCAAGTTTTTCACCTCTTAGAAGATTTGGTAAAGCAATTAGATTTCTAAATGAAGGAACACTCAACTTTACTCTATAGGGCTCTGTTTTAGCATCAGACACAATATAGCAACCTAATGATCCTCTGCCTGATTCTACACGTTTGTAAACTGATTCCAGTCCCTTTGTTTTTGGATTTGGTTTTAGTTTTACTCTAACAGAGCCGGACTTTGGCATTTTTTGCAATGCTTGTCTGATAATATTACAGCTTTCCATCATGTCAAGCCATGGAATTCTGGATCTTGCGTAGGAATCTCCTTCTTTCATCACATTGGTATGAACATCTAATTCATCATAGACATCGTATGGTTCCTTTACTCGAAGATCATAATCAACACCACTAGCACGAAGCACAGAGCCAGTAGTTCCATATCTGATTGCATCTTGTCTGGATAGTACTCCTGTATCTCTAGTTCTTGAAATTAGAATAGGATTGTCATAAAAGACTGCAGCATATTCTTTGATACGTTTTTCAAAGTAGTTAACTTGACGTAAACAAACATCCTCAAAGTTTGGTGGCAAATCATTTCTGACTCCACCTGGAACAAAGTGTGCATGTGTTACTCTAGCACCAGTCATTTTTTCCATCAAATCAATTAACAGTTCACGATCTCCTGCAGGCCACATGAACATTGTAGAGTGTCCCAAAAAGATTCCATAAATTGCAAGCCAATACATGATGTAAATACAGCGGTTTAGTTCAGATGCAATTACTCTAACGTATTTTGCACGTTCTGGAACCTCGATTCCAAGAAGTTCTTCTGCACCCAAAACATATGGGTATAATATATTACAAGAATCATGAATTACTGGTCTTTCCAAGTGAGGAATATTTGTAATATAATTTCTATATTCTGCCATTTTTTCTTCTCCGCGATGAACATATCCAGGATCAGGATCACATGCAACAATGTAATCACCATCAATTTGTACAATAATTCTCATGTGGCCAGAACCAGGATGTTGTGGTCCAACATTGAGAGTCATTATTCTCTCATCAACTTTTTGGAGTGCTAATCCAGGAGGTAATTCAGTCATCTCATCTACCCTTTATTGCAAAGTCCTTTCTAAGTGGAGGTAAATCTGCCCAATCTTCTGGTAAAAGTAATCGTCTATTATCAGGATGGCCTTCAAAGAAAACTCCAAACATTTCAAAAACTTCTCTTTCATGAAATTCAACACTGTAAAACACATCTCTAAGGGTTGGAAGTCTTGTTGCATCATTTCCAGGAATTGGGTTTGTTTCTCTAGGTGCTCTTGTGGCTAAAACTAGAATTTGTCTTGCTAATGATGAATCAGTGTAAGATCCTATATGATAAACAACTTCAATTTCATTATCCTGAGGATAATCTACGCCTGAAACAGATTCTACATGATCATAGTTTAGTCCATCGCGAATAAATTCAGCAACGTCGTGAACATGTTCTCGTCCAACATTAATTCTAACTCTATCTTTTTTTACAAATCCAACTTCGACTTTGTCGCTAAATTTTTCAACAATTTTATCAGAAATGCTCTTTTCAAATGCAGGTAATTCTGCAGGGGCAGTTTCAGGTTTTTTAGGGGCAGGTTTAGGTGGAGGTGTTTGTGCTTTAGGTTTTGTATCTGCAGGAGGATTTTCAGTTTCAGTACTCATTATACAAACTTCCTAGCCTTCATTCTCTTAATTTTTTCTTGCAATAACATACATCCTTGGATGAGAGTTTCAGGTCTAGGTGGGCAACCTGGAACGTAGACATCAACTGGAATAACTCCATCAATTCCTGGAAGTACATTGTATGAATCAAAATACAAACCTCCAGTAATGGCACAAGCTCCCATAGCAATTACATACTTTGGTTCTGGCATTTGATCATAAACTAATCTGAGACGTGGTGCCATTTTTCTTGTAATAGTTCCTTGAACAACAACAAGATCACATTGTCTTAGTGATCCGAATGCTTCAATGATACCAAATCTTTCAACATCATATCTAGGACTTGATGCTGCGCCAAATTCAACACTGCAACAAGCTGTTTCAATGTGGACAGGCCAGAGTGACCAAATTCTACCCCAATTAATGGCATAGCCCAATGGTTTATCAATTGCTTTTTCTAAAATGTCCCCTAATTTTCCGACAAAAACATTTGCATTTTCTGGTGTTACTAAATCTTTAAGCAATCTTATCCCCTACCCTCGTAAATACAATTTATATAAAAAACTACCATATTCTTCTTCTCCCTGATTGATATAATGCAAATGCCATAGCGCCAAACATGATTGCTAGAAATCCCATCATTGGCAAAGTTGCAATCTTTGGAATTTCTAAAAGTGCACTTCCCCATGCATACAAGAAAATAGCCATCACATCAAATACCACAAACATCAAAATGTACGGATAATACTGCATCATGAAATGAGTTCTTCCTTCTCCGGAAGGGACTTGGCCACATTCCATTGGCAAAAATTTTACTGGATTACTTCTTTTTCGAGGAGAAATCATTCTTGAAATAACTAAAGCTGGAGCCATTGCTACTATACCAAACGCAAACATCAATACAACGGTACTATAATTGCCCGCTAATTCCCCGACCAATTTAGCTTTTCACTCCAATTTTTGTATAAAAAGGTATGTTTCATTTTTGGGATCAAATTTGAAAAAAATAATTTTTGTAAAGAACTTAATAGGATAACGTCAAATTGCGATCATGGCATTGAATGTAGGAGATATCGCTCCTAGTTTTGAACTAGCAGACACAGAATTGAAAATGAGGGCTTTGGATGAATTTAAGGGTGAAAAAATTGTCTTGTCGTTTATTGTAGCTGCAAGTTCGCCTGTTTGTGAAGTAGAACTTTGTACATTTAGAGATTCTTGGAAAGAAATTTCAGATATGGGTGCCCAAGTCATAGCAATCAGTAATGATGGTCCATTCGCAAACAAAGCATTTGCTGAAAAACACAACTTTAATTTTCCATTATTATCTGACTATACCAGTAAAACAATTAGAGATTATGATGTTTTGATGCCAGATCTATTACACATCAAAGATTACAATGCAGCAAAACGTTCTGTTTTCATAATTAACGAAGATGGGAAAATTGGTTACAAATGGGTATCAGAAGATCCATTAAAAGAGCCAAACTATGAAGAAATCAAAAATTTCTTAAAATAAAAAATCATTCTATTTCTGCAATAACATCGCCTTTAGCGACAGATACTGTTTCTTTGATTTTGATTGTTTTAACTACACCATCTTTGTGAGATTTTACTGCTACTTGCATTTTCATAGATTCTAAAGTACAGATTACATCCCCTTTCTTTACAGAATCGCCTTCTGCGACAGATATTGATATAACCTTTCCAGGTATTTGGCTTTTCAATGCTAGTTGTGCATTACCTGCACCACCCCCACCTGAATTCTTGTAGACAATTTCATCAAAGTGGGTGTGTAAGTTTAGTGTAATTGGAACATTGTCAATTACAATGTTCATTTCATTTGTAGTTTGTTCAAGATATTTTGCTTTGTGATATTTGTTATCTAAAATAAATTCAATTCCTTTAGAATTCATTGATATGATTTTTAAATTGTGTTCGTTATCATTAATCTTAATAACATAGTCATTGTTTCCAAGATTTTTAACTATCTTTCCATCAAATGATTTTTCAATATCTTGTATTTTGTAATTCATTTATCATCAATCCAATTTATATTTCCAATTAGAGTTATTAGCAGTACTAGTTTGGGCTCTACTCTTAAAGTATTCAGAATGAATAATTGCAGCGGCTAATGCAGCTTCGCTTTTCTCTTCTTTTTCTTTTTTAAGATCTTCAGTTAATCTATCAATCATTCCATGACGTTTTAGGAAATCGGTTGAAAGGTCTCCATTTTTGTATTCTTCAGAATTTAGAATTGTTTTGTATAATGGAATTGAAGTTTCAACTCCTTGAATGTAAAAGTCATTTAGTGCAGCAAGCATTCTTGTTCTAGATTCTTCAAAGGTTTGTCCCCAAGTAACGAGTTTTGCCATAAGAGAGTCATAAAATGGAGAAACAGTACATCCAGGATAAAGATAGGTATCGCATCTAACACTTGGTCCTGCTGGAATTACAACATCTGGAACAGGTCCTGTTGAAGGAGCAAAATCTAAGAAAGTATCTTCTGCATTAATTCTGCATTCAATAGCATAGCCATTCATTTTGAGGTCACTTTGTTTGAATGGAATTGGTTCGCCATTTGCAATATCTAGTTGTAATTTGACCAAATCTAATCCAGATACAAATTCTGTAATTGGATGCTCTACTTGTAATCTTGCATTAATTTCAATAAAGTAAAAGTCTCCATTATCAGCCCTCAAGAATTCAGCCGTACCCAAGTTTGTATAATCTACTGCATCAGCGGCTCTACAAACAGATTCGCCTACACGTGCTCTTGTTTCTTCATCTACAATTGGCGAAGGTGTTTGTTCGATTAATTTTTGGTTACGTCTTTGAATAGAACATTCTCTTTCAAATATGTGAACAGTATTACCATGAGTATCTCTAGCAAATTGATATTCAATGTGACGTGTTTTTTCCAAGAATTTTTCTACCAGAATTGCAGATTTACCCACTGCTGCAATGGATTCACCAGTAACTGATTCATACCCATCACGCAATTCTTGGTCATTATTTACGATTCTAATTCCACGACCTCCGCCACCATAAACTGATTTTAACATTACCGGATAACCAATTTCATTTGCAATTTTTTCTGCATCATCAGCATCTTTTACCAAACCTGGACTTCCAGGTACTGTTGGAACTTTTGCTTTAAGCATTGCATCTTTACATTTCATTTTATCCCCACAGAGATTCATAGATTCTGCAGTAGGACCAATAAAGATAATTTTATTTTTTTCACATAGATTTGCAAAGTCATCATTTTCAGAAAGAAAGCCATAACCTGGATGAACTGCATCTGATCCTGATTTGAGCATCACTTCAAGAATTTTATCTTGATTAAGATATGATTTTGCAGGAGCAGCTTCTCCAATATGATATGCTTCAGTTGCTTGTTTAACATGCATTGAATTGTAATCTTCATCAGAATAGACAGCTACGGTCTTAATTCCTAGTGCTTTGCATGTTCTAATAACACGTAAAGCGATTTCTCCTCTGTTTGCGATAAGTACTTTTTCAATCATCATTAATCACAGGTTGATATTTCCATGTTTTCTTGGTAATTGTTTTACTCTTTTGTTTTCGAGCATTTCAAGTGCTTTAATTAACATAGGTCTTGTTTCAGCAGGATCAATTACATTATCTACAGTTCCGTGAGATGCTGCAACATAAGGATTTTCGAATTTTTCTGCAAATTCATCGATTAATTGTTTCTTTAGTGCTTCAGCATCATCAGCCTCACTGAGATCTTTTCTATACATGATTTTCACAGCAGCTTCTCCACCTAGAACAGCACATCTTGCAGTAGGCCATGCATAATTAATGTCAGTTCTAAGATTTTTACTTCCCATTGCAATGTATGCGCCACCATATGCCTTTCCAATAACCAGAGTAATTCTTGGAACAGTTGCTTCACAATATGCGTAAAGTAACTTACTGCCATGTCTTATGATACCATTATGTTCTTGGTTAGAACCTGGCATGTATCCAGGAGTATCTACTAGAGTAATTATTGGAATATTAAATGAGTCACAGAATCTAATGAAACGTGCAGCTTTGTTTGATGAATCAATATCAAGTGCACCTGCAAGATGAATTGGTTGATTTGCAACAATTCCAACAACTTTACCATTCATTCTCCCATAACCAACAATAATGTTTGGTGCAAACAGTTCATGAACTTCAAAGAATTCATGATTGTCAACAATTGAATTAATGATTTCTTTCATGTCATATGGCTGTAAAGGATTTTCTGGAATAATATTGATCAAATTATGATCCATTCTGTTTGGATCATCATCAGTTTGAATTTTTGGTGGTGCTTCAGTATTATTTTGAGGCAAATATGAAATTAGTTTTTTGATATAATCCATGCATTCGTATTCATTTTGTGCAACAAAATGTGCAACACCACTTTTTGATCCATGAGTCATTGCTCCACCAAGATCATCAAATGAAATTTCTTCTCCCAATACAGTCTTGACTACATCAGGACCTGTAACAAACATAGTTCCTACTTTATCAACCATAATTACAAAGTCGGTCATTGCAGGAGAGTATACAGAACCACCTGCAGATGGGCCAATGCTTGCAGTGATTTGTGGAATTACACCTGATGCCAATTGATTATGATAAAAGATATCTGCAAATCCATCAAGACTCATGATTCCTTCTTGGATTCTAGCTCCACCAGAATCCATTATACCAATTATTGGACATCCTGTTTGAACAGCATGATCCATTAGTTTTGTAATTTTTTTAGCTCCCATCTGACTCAGAGTTCCACCAAGTACAGTGAAATCATATGCAAAAACAAAGATTTGTCTTCCATTTACATTTCCATATCCACCAACTACACCATCAGTGAAAAATTTCTTTTTCTGCATATCATATTCATGATAATGATGTGTGGTTAATGGATCAATTTCAGTAAAAGTACCCTCATCAAGTAGAAGATCAATTCTTTCGCGGGCAGTTAATTTTCCCTTATCGTGTTGAGCCTTGATTCGATCTTGGCCACCACCTTGTAATGCTGTATTATTCTTTTTAGTATATCCTTCAATCTTTTCAGAATGCACAGTATTCTACAAAAAGACGGTTTCCTATATTAATTTAGTTTGAGAATAACAACACATGAAATTTTTAGAAAAACTCAACGATCGTTGTTTTTTTAGAATATCAAGTGTTAAGAATTGGAAATTTCTTATTAACAGATTTTTGATATAAACTAAAAGTATCCTTTTCATCACTACATTTCTTACAAATACAGAGTTGTGAGACATTTGGAATATCACAATTTTCCTGAAATTCACACTTAAGACAACCTGCCGGACCTCCACATACAATACATTGTAGTTCATTTATTTGGGCACACTTTTCATGCTTTACGCCAAGTCCTTTTGCCCAAAGACCAATCTCATTTACAGATATTTTTTCATTACAAACAATACATGTTCCAGGAAATTTCATAGGGATTTTTCTCCAGCTCATGATATTAGCTCAATCTCCTTTTCAATAATATCGCCAAAAGTTTCTTCTAATTCCAATTCAAGAGTTTTATTTTTTATACATAATAAAACGAATGGCAAACATAATGTTACAAAAGAACTAGAAGACAGATGAAGTTTTTTTGCCATAATAGATGATAGAGATTTAATTTTTGCGCCATCCCATCTGATTCGATTTAGCAAAGGCCAAGATAAATTATATTGAGAGTATCGAACTCTGTCATCATTTTGATATAATTTAATTAAAATGTCATTTAGGTATCGAAGTAACCTCCAATTCTGAGTTTTCATAATTTTTCCAAAAAGCATGTCAGCCTCAGATATAATTTCTAAATATTTTGCAAGTATGGAATTATCTAATTCGCTTGTTATAATACTAGAATAAAAGGCATTAATTTTTTCTCTAGGATCAATTTGCATAGAATACAGAACAATTCTAGCTTCTTCAATTGAATTTGCTTTAAAGAAAGCATTTACCCCATCTTCAACGTTAATGTTTTCAAAAGTAGTTTCAGTTTGAGGATTAAATCCAGTTACTAAAGATTGTGTTAGATTGATCATGGAACGAATATCGCCTTTAGATTTATCAATGACTTTGATAATTGAACCAGGGCTTAGTTTTGCACTTTGTTTTTTCAAAATATTTTCAAGGTATACTCTCAATAATCGTGGTGGAATTTTTTTGAATTGAATTGTTTTTACCACTTTTTTGATACTTTTCATTTTGTCAGATGTGTCATTGTTTGCAGCAAGAACAATTGGAACTGTAGGCTCCTTTAGAATATCCACTAATGCGGATGCACCTCCATAATCACCACGACCATGAATTCCATCAACTTCATCGACAAAAATCATGGGAGTTCCCATGACACTTACATTTGCTAAAACAGGTGTAAGAATTTCATTTATTCGAGATTTACTTCTAACATCACTGGCGTTTAATCCAATCATATCATATCCAAATTGTTTGGCAACAAGATATGCAATGGTAGTTTTTCCAATTCCAGGAGGACCAACTAAAAGTAATGGCTTTGTACCTTTTTTCCATTTGACAAACCATTCAGTAATTGCTGCTCGTGCTTCTTCATTTCCCACCATGTCAGAAATTATCTGAGGTCGGTATTTTTCTGACCACATCAAGGCAATCACTTGGGAAGTTTAGATTGATACTCTGACCATTTGTTGGCTTTTTGTAATTTATTGTACCAATATTGATTGTAATGTTCTACAGTTAAAAATAAAAACTCCAAAAATTCTTTGTGTGAAAAATCATCAGGTAGCAATTCAAGTGTAAGTCTTGCATCCTGCAAATACAAATTACTTTTTTCTAAAGTAACATCAAACCCTTTTTTCACATCGTTTGCTAATAGTGAATAGTAAAGTGGCCATGAAGGTATTTTTACAAATCCATTTTTAATAGAGTCTTCAATTTCATTTCCACATCCAACTCCTTCAGCAGCTCTTGCCATACCCAAATAGAAGATTTCACCTAATGGTCGTTCTGCTAAAGCCATGTTTCTTCCAGCAGTTCCCATTACTGCACGATATTTTTTGTAAGACAAGGTCATTTCTTCTTCAGTAATTTCTGTTGGTTTTGATTTTAATTTTTCATCTAAATATTGTCCAACTCTTGCATCTTCAAATCCTGCTTCAAATTCTTTTAGAACTTGTTCACCACCTTTAGAAATTTTATCCCTAGCTAATTTCAAAATATATGGATTCATCAGTTTGTAATCATCAAGAAACTCCAAATCTTCATCCTTATCTACAATTCTATCCATAGGCTCACTTAGATCAATTGCTAGAATATGGCCTTCAACTATATCCTGTTTTAATTGAGAATCATTTCTTCCAGAATATTCTGCTGCTGCATCAAATAATCCATTAAAAACAGGAAAGGTCATTTTAACAAAATTTGAATTTAAAATCCGATTTACTCTATCTTGCATTACCTCAATACTATCTAATTTTGATTTTATAGGCTCAATTTCAGATGCATTTAGTATAATTTCAGTAGAACCCACTTCATTACCAAAAGCTTGTTGAGTGGCATTTGGGTTCGTGTCAGATTTTATTTCATCTAGTAATCCCTTTGCGAATCTTTCTGCAAAATTTGGAAACTGATTTTCTGTTTCTTCTTTATACTTGTTAAATAATTTGTAACCTTTAGATTTGAACAATGCTTGTTTCATAATCTGTTTTCCAGGTTTTGTACCCATCAAAGCTTCCTTACTAATTACAGACTGATCTTTTCCACTCACAAACGTAAGCTTCTTTATTGTTATTTATGCTTTCAAACTAAATATTTTCTTCACTTAAATTACGAATGACTAGTTTTACAATATGCAAGTAATAGAAATTCTTCGTGAAGCTTCAAAAAGGATTTATGAAAATGTAAAAGATCTTGCGGGAACCGTTGATGCAGCAGGAGATTTTGGTGTTGGAGCTGGAGGAGACATTTCAAGAAACATAGACATTATCGCAGAAAAAACAGTTTTGGATTATCTCAAGGAAGTGAATTTTGAGTGTACAGTGTTAGGCGAAGAATGTGGACGTGTTGAATTATCAGAAAACCCAAAAGGCTTTGTCATAATGGATGCAATTGACGGTTCTGCAAATGCAGTTAGAGGGGTTCCTTTCTTCTGCAGCTCATTAGCATTTGCAACTGAAAATAAACTCAGTTCAGTTACAGATGGCGTAATTACAAATCTTTCAAATGGAGAAATGTATTGGGCATCAGAAAATAAAGGGGCATTTTTTAACAATAAACAAATCAAAGTTCACAAAAAAGATCCAATTTACAAAATTATTGGAATTAACACATCAGGTGCATCAATTGATTTGATGACAAGATTAAATCCAATATATGAAAATTATGAACATACACGACATTTTGGGGCAAATGCACTTGAAATGGCAATGTTTGCAAAAGGTTTGATGGATATTTTTATTGATTTGAGGAACAAAATCAGAATTCAAGATATTGCTGCAGGTTATGTTATAGTCAAGGAAGCTGGAGGAATTCTATTAGATGAAAATTTGAATCAACTTGATGCGAATCTAAGTTATGATACACGGATTTCTTTCATTGCAGCTGCAAACCAAGGAATTCTTGATGAAATAATGTCAAAAATCAATAAATGAATTTAGAATTAAAAATTGAAAAAGTGCTAATAGTTTGATAATTTATTTGACATTCTTTAGTTTTTGATAGATCTTCTACCTGAGATGCTAAGAGAAATATATTTAACCAAAGTCGGGAAAAAGCTTCTTGTATGGTTACTGAGATGAAAGCAAAAGTCATCTATAGGGAGTTACTCAAAGAAGATCTAGTAATCATCAGATTACTTCCAGAAAACGGAATGCCAGAATATAAGACTGGTCAATTTTTGACAATAGGACTGCCAATTCCTGCAGAAAAAAAAATTGTTAGAAGAGCATACTCTATTGCATCACATCCAGAAAACAGAGATTATTTTGAATTTGTAATTAGATGGGTGAGAAAACCACTACCTGGTCGGGTAACTACTGAATTATTTTATCTAAGTGTAGGGGAGGAGGTTTTTCTTGGTGAACCAACTGGGGCTGCACTACAAATCAGTGATAGATTACCTAACGGACAAAAAGACAATAGAAGAGTGATTTGTGTAGGTGGAGGTACAGGAATAGCACCATTTATTGCATTTGCAAAACATTTTCACGATACTAATGATAAGAGAGAAGTGATTGTTCTTCATGGTGCAAGTTATGTTGATGAATTAAGCTACAAAAGACTATTAACAGATTTAGAAATGGAAAGTGAAAAAAGAGGAAGAGATCAATGGAATTTCAGATATAGGGCCGCAATCAGCAGACCGAAGGAATTTTTCAATAGATCTTGGAATGGTCATGTAGGTAGAGTTGAATCATTTTTCCAGCCTGATAAAAAAACAGGGTTATCACCTGTAGAAGAAATGGTAGGAGAAGAACTAACTCCAGAGAACACTATCATCTACATTTGTGGTTATCAAGGAACAATTGATGGAGTAATTGAAAATCTAGGTCCAAAAGGATTTGTTACTGAACATGAGAAAAAACCTGATGGAAGTTTTGGTATCAAGTTTGAATCATATGGTTAGAAAAAATCTTAAAATTATCAGATAAATTTCATTTTGAGCACATTCTGAAAATAAGTTTTCTCAAGTTGACAAATACCTGTGGATTTTTATATTGATTATTTTTCATCAAAGTATGGCAAAACTGAAGTGTAATGATTATGGGTTTGAGTGTGATTTTATAGCTGAGGGGGAAATGGAGACAGTAATTGATGAATTTAGAAAACACACAGATGAAGAACACGGAATAGATTATTCAAAAGAAGCCATTATGCAATTTCTCTTAAGAAAACAGGGATTATAGAAAATTTAAGCATCTAGTCTTTTCATTCTAGCAGATAAAACTGGAAGTTCTTTTTCAATAATTTTCTCTACTGCTGGAACAATTCCAACTCTAGCTTTTACGCTTTCTTCAAAAATTTCTGCAATTTGATCTCTGAATAATAATTTAATTCCAGGAAGTGCAGTAATTCCTTCATCAACAGTTCTAGGATCAGATAAATCTACAACTAATGTACCTTTTTTCTTTTCTTCCATTACTAATCTAATTCTTTCATATGTGATTAAGAAATAATCAGAGGTTGTTGCAACAAAAATAATATCATATTTATCAAATCCTGCCAATACATCATTGAAATCTACAGGATTTCCGCCAAGAATTGTTGAAAAACCAGTAGCACGTTCTAAACTTCTACTTGTAACATCAAAGACAATTCCTTTTTTACTCAAAGTTTTTGCAAGCATGGCAGCAGGTTCACCAGTACCAATTACCAATACTTTCTTTTTAGAATCAAGTCCAGCTTTTTCATCAACTACTTTTACAGCAACATCACCTAAAGAGACAACATCTTTAGCAATACCTGTTGTATCTCTCATTCGAGAAGCCAATCTAATCACATTATCAAATAATTTATTGAGAATATTACCAGATGTACCTGCACTTTTTGCATCAGCTACAGATTTAACGATGTCGTCAAATACACTTTGCCATCCAACGACTAATGAATCTAATCCAGATGCCAATCTTAAAAGATGCAAGTATACATCATCCCCTTTGTAAACTTCAAGAGTTTGATCAAAGTGATCAATATCAATTTGTTCTAATGATGATAAAGATACCCAAGTATCTTGAATTTGATTCAATACCAAAGCTTTACCTTCTGCTCTTCTTGCATCTGGAGAATCATCAGTTTCAACATTACTTACAGTAAATATTTCAACTCTAGTTGCTGTTTGAATAATTATACATTCTTCAACACCAGGTATTTTTTTAAATTCTGCACATGCTGCAGGAACATCTTTGAAAGCAAATTTTGATATTGTATGTATAGGAACATTTTTGAAAGTTACTCGCGCATTTATTACATCAAAAGATATTTGACTCAAACCATTCACACCTATTATGCTTTAATCTTATCCCGTCCGCCTTTAGCTGTTCTAAAAACATTCATACCGATATAGAAATTTTCATGCAATGATTCCAAATAAATAATTTCATTTTCTACATCTTTAATTTCTTTTTCAGTTGCCTCAGGATTATTTTTTAATTGTTCAAGTTTTTGTTTAGTTTCTTCTAAAAAGGATTCAACTCCACGTTCATAATTTGAAACACCGGCGTATTCTGGACTAAGAACATTTTGAGGGACATATGCAGGAGTCTGATCATGAAATATCTCTGCTTTTCTAGTAAGTGATTCTTGTTCATCTGCTGAAAGAATAGGTCGTGGAAAACGATCTTGTTTATCTAACCAAAATTCAGGCTCACCCATTTCTCGTCTGAAAATTTCTTCACTTTGTCTCTTAAAGGTATAATCTGATTTTGCGGCAGCCTCAGCTTTTACTTCAGCAGCAATTGCTTTGTATTCTGCTTCTGCTGCGGCTTCTGCTTCTGCTTTAGCTGCTTCTGCTTTAGCAAGAGCTTCTTTGACTGCAAATTCTGCATCTTCAACAGCTTTAGCTGCTGCTTCTGCTTTAGCAATTGCTTCTTCAGCTGCTTGTATTTCTTCAGCTGCTTTTGCTTCTTCATCATCTTTTTTTGCATTTGCTTTGACTTTTTCAGCTTCAGCTTTCACTATCTCAGCTTCAGCTTTTACTGTCTCAGCTTTTGCAATTGTTTTTTCAGCTGCTTTTGCAGTTTCATCTGAAGAGGGTTTATCAGATATAGAATCATCAATAGATTTTGTGTCTATTTCAGATTCTTTTTTCTCTTCAGACAACAAAATTCACTCAAATTCCCTGAATTTTAATATTCTTGTGAGATTTATCTTGAATCTATCTTCATTCAACGGTATTATCTGGAAATTTAATTCTGATCGGTTCTAAAACGATTTTTTTATGAAATAGAAATAATGGCGCCCTCGGCGGGATTTGAACACGCGTCTCAGCCGTGACAGGGCCGAATTCTAGACCGGGCTATACTACAAGGGCACAAATTCTTTGAATCAAATTGCCAGATTAAAAGTTTCTGTCAGAACAAAATATTTTGTAAAAGACTAAATTATACAGTTAAGGCATTTTTTACGGGGGTCTATGGCGCAGCCAGGTAGCGCACCGGACTTTTAATCCGGTTGTCAAGGGTCCGAATCCCTTTAGACCCGCTCTCTTACTTTATTCATTTGATTATTGCATTGATCTGTTTTGTTAATTCATCAATTGATGAGCTAATTCTATTTTCTCTTTTGGATACATCAATTCTGTATTGATTAATTTTCTGAATTCTATCAGATATCATTCGTTTTTGCTCTTCATATCCTGATGAACCAAAAGAAGTTCTATCCTTTAATGAAGAAACAACAGTTGTAGAAGAAATAATGTTTGAAACAATTTTGGGATCAATTTTAGTGCCTTCTACAGATTTTCTAATTTCTGATAAAGTCAATTTTGAGATAGGCTTTTTTGAGATATAGGAAGATTGGACTAAACTTCCTGAAATTTTATGTGTTACTCTAAATGGAATTCCTTCTTGAACTAATTTCTCAGCAATATCTAAAGCAATAAGATTACTTGATTGGGTTACTTTTTTCATTTGCTTTTCATTTACTTTCAAAGTTAGCAGAATTGATTTTAAAATTAATAATGCACTGATAGATATTTTTGACGTTGACCAAATAGAGGATTTTATTTGTTGTAAATCACGTCCATATCCAGATGCTAATCCTTTAACAGTGGTTAGAATCGCAGTTAGATTACCAATGATTTCTGCCGTTTTACCTCTTGTCAATTCTAAAATATCCGGATTCTTTTTTTGAGGCATTACGCTTGAAGGGGATGTGAATTCATCTGAGAGTTCAATGAAAGAAAATTCGGATGTAGACCAAATAACAAAGTCTTCAGATATTTTGCTGAGATTAGTCATCATGATAGAAATCATTGCAACATATTCTGCTACAAAATCACGTGTACTTGTAGCATCGATAGAATTTTCAACAAGACCATCAAAACCCAACATCTTTGCTGTACTATGTCTATCAATTGGAATGCTTGTTCCACCAACAGGCCCAGCTCCAAGAGGGCTTTGATTAATTCGTTCAAATGTTCCATACAGTCTTTCAAAATCTCGGGTTAAAACATCAGCATGTGCTAAAAGATAATGTGAAAAAAGACCTGCTTGAGCTTGTTGGAGATGAGTATAAAGTGGCATGATGGTTTTTTGGTGGTTTTTAGCCACAGATACAAGAGCTTCAATAGTATCTAAAAGACAATTACATACAATATTGACATCATCTCTAATTTTCATTCTGATATCTAAAACAACTTGATCATTTCGAGATCTTGCAGTATGCATTTTTCCACCACTTGCCATTCCCGCTTTCTTAATCACTAATGTTTCAATTAATTCATGAATATCTTCGGCTCCAGAAGATGTATCAAATTTTACATTTTTCAAATTCTCTAATGCAGATAAAATTTTTTTTACATCATTTTTTGTGATGATGTTTTTTTGAAACAACATCAAAGCATGTGCTTGGCTTCCAAGAATATCATAAAGAGCAATTTCAGAATCATCGTTTATCGATGAAACATAATCTAAAGTAATATCACTCAAATCAGTACCAAGACGAGAACGATACATTACCTAAGGTTCTATAATGGTTATATATAGCAACAATGGTTTTTACGACATGAGCCAAGATATCAAACAGATGCGAGTAAAAATATTCGACGAATTATCAAAGATTGTGGATCCGGAAATTAACACGTCAATTGTAGAACTAGAATTAATTGATGAAGTGGATATTAACAACAGCAATGTCAAAGTGGATTTACATCTTACAAGTCCATTCTGTCCTGCAGTGTTCGGTTTTAAGATTTGTCAAGATGTTCATGATAATCTACTAAAAGTAGACGGTGTAGATGACGTTAAAGTTAATGTTTCAAACCACTTCATGGCTGAACAGATTAACAATCAGGTAAATAATAGTTCAAAACCAAAAAAATCAGGTTAGCTTCTAAAACCTAGCATATATCCTCGAAGTAGTTGAATTCCCATTGCAGGATCAACTCCTTTTGGACAGACTTGACTACAAGAGCCAGCAAAATGACACCTCCAAATTCCATGAGAATCATCTATTATTTTTAATCTAGAATCCTTTCCTTTATCTCTGCTATCAGCAACATAACGATATGCTTGTGCTAATGCTTGAGGACCAACAAATGAAGAATCAGTTGCCATTGTAGGACATGCAGAATTACACAGACCGCATTTGATACAGTTTGCAAATTGGATATATTGCTCTACTTCTTCAGGGGATTGTAGAAATTCTTTTTCATCAGATTCTAGTTCAGTGTCATCACGAATTAGATATGGTTTAATTTTTTGATGAGTGTCAAATAATTTTTCAAACTTTACAGCCAAGTCACGGATAATTGGGAAATTATTCATTGGTTCAACTGTCACAACATTAGAGTCTAATTCACTAATTTTTGTAAAACATGCCAATCTTGGTTTTCCATTGATGATCATTCCACATGAACCACATGTTGCTTGTCTACAAGAATATCTTACTGCAACTGAATGGTCAAGGTGTTTTTTTACATCCAAAATTGCTTCAAGAACAGTTGTCCATTTTTCATATGAGACTGAAAACTCCATGAATCCACTTGACTCATCATGTTCTGGATTAAATCGGGAAATTCTAAGTGTAATTAATTTTGACGTTGGTGATGTTTGCTCGTTTGGAATACTAGAAACTTGTGCCATTTCTATATCATCCCCATGTTAGTCATAATAATTGTTCTTGAGCCATATGCTATTAATCCAATCATGGCTGCAAGACAACCATACGAGACGGCTTTTTCATAAATTCGTCCTTGTTTTAATTCTAGTAATATCACCCTTAGTCCATTAAATCCATGAACAGATAATAAAATAAGAATCAGTTCTAGCATGGCAGCATATGGAATGAATTTGTAATTTGCAAGAACATTTTCATATTCTAAGGATTCTGCAAATCCCTGTGTAAGACGCATCAAAATATGAACTGCCACTAGAGCTACAGCTGCTAAAGCCGTTCCATAGTGAATTTTCATTATTGTGCTTTCTCTCATATCATTCACCAAACATTACCGCCAAACCGTACATCATTGCAATTGCAGCTAAAAGAATTGCAGAGTAGATTCCTATTTTGTGTCTATAATTTTGCGATGCTGGCTCATATGGATAATCAGGTCTTGCAGGTTTTCCTACCCCAACTCCTCCATGTCCCAACATCACTCTAATTCCATTAACAGTGTGAAATACACACATTGCAATTACTATTGCCAAAAACAGGTGTCCCTCGGTAGTCTGAGTTAATTCAAGAAATTCATCCCAACCGACTTGCCCTCTTAGAATATTACTTGTTTCATAAATGTGAGCTACAAAATATGCCAATAATCCTAATCCACTTAATCTCATTAGCCAATATGCAACACGTTCAATTCCATATCGACTTGGGTTAGCCATTCCTTTGATACCTTCTCTACGATCGTCTTGGGGCATCTAGTATTTCCTCTCCACTGGCTGATATTTAGTAATTGTAACTGGATGTGTTTTCATGATGGGTTCATTTGGATCGTAATAAGCCAGAGTGTGATGTAAAAAGTTGGCATCATCACGTTTTGGATAATCAGTTCTTGCATGTGCACCACGAGATTCTTTTCTATTAATTGCTCCAAGTAAAACAATCTCTGCTACTCTAAACATAGAATCGAGTTCCATTACATTTGCAAAATTGGTATTGTATTCTTTTGCTTTATCGTCAACGTGTTTCCAAGTTTGCTTTTTTAGTTCACGAATTTTTTTAAGACCTTCAACAAGATTTGTTTCATTTTTGTAGACATATGCTTTTTCATTCATTGTATCTGTTAGTTGTTGTCTAATTTCATAGGGATTAACATCACCATTTCCTCTAAATATTCCATCATAGATTCTCTTCTCTTCAGCAGCGACCAAATGATGGGGCCAAGGATTTGTAGATTCATTCTTTTGAATATAGTCAATTGCCAATTCACCGGTAATTTTACCCCAAACGATACATTCTGAAGTGGAATTTGCACCTAAACGATTAGAGCCATGAACGCTGTTACAGGCAGCTTCACCTGCAGCCCATACACCTTGAATTTCAGTTGCACCGTCAATATCTGTATGAAGTCCTCCCATCATGTAATGACAAACAGGTCTAATGTCAAGTAAATCTTGAGCAGGATCTTGGCCTGAAAATTTTATTGAGATTTCTCTAATTCCACCTAATTTTTCTTTAATTTTTTCATCTCCCAGATGTCGTAAATCTAGTTTCATACAATCAACACCAGTTTCGTGTTTGAATCCACGTCCTTCTTGAATTTCTGTCATAATTGATCTTGATACAATATCACGTGGAGCTAATTCCATTTTGCCAGCAGCATATGTTTTCATAAATCTCTCACCCTTATTGTTAAGAAGATAACCCCCTTCTCCTCTTGCACCTTCTGTGATTAAAATTCCAGAAGGCAAGATTCCTGTTGGATGAAATTGAACAAACTCCATATCTTTGAGTGCCATGCCAGCACGTAATCCCATATCCAATCCATCAGGTGTTGAAGAAAGGGCATAAGTTGAAAAACTGTATAATCTTCCTGCACCACCAGTTGCAATGATTAGAGCTTTGCCTTTAATTGTGTAAAAGGTTCCAGAGCCTAATTCAATTGCAGTAACTCCCATGAATCGCTTTCCATCATGAATAATTGATGTTACAAACCATTCGTTAAGATATTCAATATTTTCAAATTTTTGGCATGTATCATACAAAGTTTGCATTTCAAAGAAACCGACTTTATCTGAGGCATATGTTGCTCTAGGGAAACTGTAACCACCAAAATTTCTTTGATCAATTCTACCATCGTCTCTTCTAGACCATGGCATACCCCAATGATCTAATTGATGAATTTCTTTTGGCATTTCGACACATAGTCTTTCTGCAACATCTTGGTCTGCAAGAAAATCACTTCCTTTGACAGTGTCATAAACATGAGATTCAATTGTGTCACCTTCATCTTCAAAAAGAACTGCTGCGGTTCCACCTTCTGCAGAAACAGAATGGGAACGCATCACTTGAACTTTAGAAACAATTCCAATTTTGAGATTAGGTCCTTTTTTGGCTGCAGCAATAGCAGCTCTTAGACCTGCAAGACCAGAACCACAAATAATTAAATCAAATTCAAGCGAATCTACCATTTTTCAGTCAAACTTGCTTTGGGCGGGATAAATATGTAGTAATTGCTAGGCAGGATCCAAAATATTAAAATATATCACTAGTGATATCACTAGTGATGATTTCTGAATGGTTTCAAAGAGTAGGAAGCTCAATCCCTAGAGGATTTTCGAGATATTTTATTTTAGAATTATTGAAAAAAACACCTCATACAGGAAAGGAAATAATTGATTATGCAGTGGAACAAAGTAACGGTATTTGGAAACCATCACCTGGGTTGATCTATCCCTTGTTAGGAAGATTACTAGATGAAGGGCTAATTGAAGAAACTAAGGATGGAAAATATCAACTAACAAAAAAAGGAAAAGACACTGCAGATGATGTAGATAAGGTAAATGACATCGTTAAGAAACAACTAGAAGTGTTATTCAGACTAGGCAATGTAGGGAGATTTGTCGCAATTGATCTATTAGAGAAGATTTCTGCCATGGGATCTATTCTTAGTTCAAATTTTGCCAACATGACTGACGAGGAGACAAAAAAATACAAACAATTTTTGGAATCAGAATTAAAAAAAGTTCAAGAAAAAGATGTAAAGAAGAAAGGAAAAGAAATCAAGATCGAATAATAAAAAATAGCATCATAGAAAATACTGCCAATTAAAATCATAAATAATTCAGACAATGAATGAAATTATGAAGAAATTGAAAAGCATGTTAAAATCAAAAAAACCACTTGTTATTCCAGGAGTTTATGATGCATTAGGTGCAAAAATTGCTCAAAAAGTAGGATTTGATGCGATGTTTCAAACAGGATATGGTACATCCGCAACATTGTTTGGAATGCCAGATTATGGATTTATCGGAGCTGCTGAAACTGTAGATAATGCTAGAAGAATTTGCAGATCTGTTTCAGTCCCAGTTATTGTTGATTCAGATACAGGATATGGTAATGCACTAAGCGTATGGAAATTAGTAAAAGAGTTAGAATCAGCAGGTGCATCAGGCATTTTTCTAGAGGATCAAAAATGGCCTAAACGATGTGGACATATGCAAGGAAAAGATGTTGTATCTCAGGAAGAATATACAGAAAAACTGTCAGCTGCTATTGATGCAAGAGAAAGTAAAGAGTTCATGATTGTTGCAAGAACAGACGCACGCGCAACAAAAGGATTAGATGAAGCAATTCAACGAGGAAAACAAAATAAGAAGACAGGTGCAGATGCAGTTTTTGTTGAAGCTCCAAGATCAATAGATGAGATGAAAAAAATTGGTAAGGAGATCAATGCACCATTAGTTGCAAACATGATTGAAGGTGGAGCTACACCGTTAAGCTCTTCTGAAGTATTAAGCAAAATGGGATTCAATATTATTTTGTATCCATTGTCAGTTTTGTATGCAAATACATTTGCAACAATGAATATTTTACAAGAATTAAAGAATACAGGAAATACATCAAAGTATAAACAAAAAGTTGTAAATTTTGATCAGTTTAATGACTTGGTTGAACTTCCAAAATTTAGAAAGATGGAAAGAAAATATAAAAATTAGAGAAATGATAAAATAAAAAATTTCAAGTAAAGTACAGTTAATTTGTATTTCTCTTTACTTCAATTTCTATTGTTGAAACGTTTCTTGTTCTACCGTCTTGTGACTCTAATGATTCTGAGCCAATTTTTATTTCTCCGATAGAGTAGCCTGCATTTTCTGTTTTTCTTGCAATGATTTGAGCTACATCGACAGCACGTCCAATGCTGAGTCCTCTAGCTTTGATGTTGACGGATGGTAAGTTTGCCAATTGAATTAGCGTTGATGTTACATATGCCATCAATGGTTTCTTACCAATGAATACGGTATCTCTTGTTTCATTTGACATGTAAATTTTGGTATTTAAGGATAATTTAAAGCTAAAAGGATATTTTCTAACAAAATTAAAAATATTTGAAAAATTTGAACCATTATTAACTAGAAATAAGTAATTTGGATCGAACTTGGAAAATATTTCAAAAGTTTTAGAATCAGGAAGTAGTAAAGAAAAAATCAAAATATTACAGACTTTGGAGGATGCAGATACTCCAGAGATTTTAGAAAAAATAATTTCAAAATTAGATGATGATGATATAGAAGTTAGAGGTGAAGCGTTCAGTTCGCTTGTATCAAATAAAAATAAAATCTCAAAGTTTTTAATTAATAGCTTAAATGCTGCAAATAAAAATATCAGAGGTTTTGCATCACTAGTACTAGCAAATAGAAATGAAAGATTAGCTATTCCTGAAATAATCAAGTTAGTAAAAGATGAACGATCAATGGTTAGATCATGTGCACTTGGAGCATTAGGATATCTAAAAGCTAGAGAAGCTAAAGATGTTTTCATAGAGGCATTATCAGATTCTAACCTAGAAGTAAAGAAAAGTGCATTACAAGCAATCATTGATCTAGAGATTATAATTTCAGAAGAAAAAATTAATGAATGTTTTAAAGAAAAAGATTCTGAAATTGAAAAAATGATTTTATTAATAAAAAGATAAGTGGACCGGAAGGGATTTGAACCCTCGATCCGATGCATGCCATGCACCTATCCTACCGGACTAGACGACCGGCCCAATTAATCAGAATTCTGATTGAATTACGTTTTTAAAATTGGTTATTAACGTTTAGCGGTCTAGAATATAATCGAGTTATGAAATTAACACAATATATTTAAAGTCTCAAATCATGATTGAATCGTTATGGTCGTAGATAACAAAGCAACTGTTACTTATGTACAACTATTGAAAGAAGATCTTGTAATCATCAGATTAGTTCCAAAAGATGGTCCTGTTCCAGAATACAAAGCGGGTCAATTCATCACATTAGGATTACCAAATCCTGTAGAAAACGGAAAAATTGTTAGACGAGCATATTCAATAGCATCACATCCAGAAAATAGAGATTACATCGAGTTAGTAATCAGATGGGTAAGAAAACCATTACCGGGAAGATTAACTACACAAATTTTCAATATCAAAGAAGGAGATGAAATCCTTTGGTTAAAACCAACAGGTAGAGCTTTACTGATCAATGAAGAATTAACAAATGGTGAAAAAGATAACAGACGAATTGTTTGTATTGGCGGAGGAACCGGTTTAGCACCATTTGTAAGCTTTGCACAGCATCTTCATGACATAGGAGATAAACGAGAGATTATAGTTTTGCATGGAGCAAGTTATGTTGATGAATTAAGTTACAAAGATTTGCTAACCAATCTTGAAAATGAGAGTATTGCAAGAGGCAAAGATCAATGGAATTTCAGATATAGGGCTGCAATCAGTAGACCACAGGAATGGTTTAACAGATCATGGGCAGGCCAAGTAGGAAGAGTTGAAACATTCCTAAGACCAAGAGAAGGAGAGCTTTCCCCATTAGAAGAATTAATTGGTGAAAAGATTACCAAAGAAAACACAATCTTCTATGTTTGTGGATGGCAAGGAACCATTGATGGTGTAATGGACTTTTTGAATCCCAAAGGATTTGTTACAGAACATGATAAGCGTGAAGATGGAAGCTTTGAAGTCAAATACGAATCATACGGATAGAATTTTAAAAATCAATCATTGAAATATGAGAATTATTTAGGTGATGCAATTGATTACAGCACTTTATCTTGCACATCTAAATCCAGTGACAAATGCGCATGTTGAAATTATTACAGAATTAAAAAAACAAGCAGATATCGTCAAAGTTATGCCAGTTGTTTTCAAGGATGGCAAAAGAGAAATCAACAGTAAGAGCTTCCCATTTAATTTTGAATCTAGAAAGAAAATGCTAAAGGCGATTTTTGGAGATTCAATCAAAATTACTGATGACTACGCATTTCAAGCACCGTTTAAAAAATACTTACCACCATTAGTAAGAAGGAAATCATGGAAATTAAGAAAACAAATACTTGACGGAGTTGAGGGAGATTATTTTTCATATACAGGTGACAAGGCTGAAGGATATATGTTGAAAATGTATAGATTAAGACCAAAAATTGGTGAGAGGAAATCACTTTCGGCCACATCTGTTAAAGAAAAATTGTATGATGCAGCTCTTGGAAAAAAATCATCATGGAAAAAGGATGTTCCAGAGATAATTATCAAAATAATTGAGGATGAATGGGAGACGGTTGAAAAGTTTGCAAATGAGGAAGATCAAACGACAAGAATTGTAGGAATGAAATTTCCTAAAGAAGGTTATTCAAAATAAAGAGATTCAAAATAGATTAATACACATCCAATAAAAGTTTCCTATGAAACTTCCATTATCAAAATATGTCTGGTTTGATGGAAAGTATGTCCCTACAGAAAAAGCTCAAGTTCCAATTACAACCCACGCAATTCATTATGGAACATCAATCTTTGAAGGAATTAGAGCATATTGGAATGGAAAAAATCTTAATGTGTTTAGACTAGATGAACATGTAAAACGATTTAGAAGATCAGGGCAGTTTTATAACATTTCACTTAATTTCTCAGATCAAGAAATTACTGATGCAGTTATTGGTATTTGTAAAAAAAATAAAATGAAGAAATCTTGTTACATTAGACCATTTTATTTTGTAGGCGATTATGGAATTAATCTGCATGTTACTGAAAAAGCACCAACGTCTGTTGCTATCTTTACATTTCCTTTTGGAGATTTGTTTAACAAAAATGGAATTACTGCCGGTGTGGTATCTTGGAGAAAATTCTCAGACATGTCAACACCCCCACAAGCAAAAATGGGAGGAAATTATCTAAATTCCATTATTGCCACACAAGAAGCAAAGCGAAATGGGTTCGATGAAGCAATTTTGCTTGATCATAATGGGAATGTAAGTGAAGCACCAGGTGAAAATATCTTCATAGTAAGAGAGGGTCAATTAATCACTCCGTCACTTGCATCATCTGCATTAGAAGGAATTACTCGTGATGCGATAATCAAAATTGGAAAAGATTTGGATTTGGATGTTATTGAACGAGATATTACAAGAAGTGAATTAACGACATCTGAAGAAATTTTCTTGACAGGTACAGCAGCAGAGATCACACCCATCATAAAGATGGATTCAAAACAAATTGGAAACGGAAGACCCGGAGACATTACAAAAAAGATGATGGAAGAGTATTCAGAGATAGTAATGAACAAAAATGATGAATATTCTCATTGGTTAACTGAGGTATATTAGATGAAAATTATTCAGATTGGAACAGGGGGATGGGGTAAAAATCATACTAGGATTTTATCGCAGTTAGGAGTACTAGTAGCTGTATGTGATGCAGATGCTCAAAAAAGTAAAGAATATGGAGAAAAATATTCAGTTAATCACTATGATTCATTAGATGAATTACTAGATGTGGAAGAATTCGATGGTGCTTTTGTAGTCACTCCAACATCAACTCACACAGAAATTGCTAAAAAATTACTTGGGGCAAAAAAACATGTATTTGTAGAAAAACCAATGACTTACAAATCAGAAGAAGGTCAGGATCTTGCAAAACTTGCAGAAAAAAATAAAGTAATTCTTACTTGTGGGTATATTGAAAGATTCAATCCTGCAGTGGATCTTGTTAAAAAAATGGTCAAAGACAAAAAATATGGAGATTTAGTAATGCTTGAATTTCACAGAGAAAACAGAATGCCTCTACATATCAAAGATGTGGGAATTATTTATGACACATCAGTACATGATATTGATACTGCAAATTGGTTGTTTGATGATATGCCACAAGTGGTATTTGCAAGAGCAGGAAAAATAAAACATGAACATGAAGATTTTGCAAGCATTATGTTAGGATATAAAAATGACAAAGTTGCAATTATTTCATCAAATTGGATTACACCAAAAAAAATAAGAAAATTCAATGCAGTTTGTACTGATGCAATAATTTCATCGGATTTTATCACTCAAGAGATCACTATAGAAAAAGATGAAGAATCAGAAATCATTACAAATGAAAAACAAGAGCCATTATTACTTGAAATTCAAAATTTTCTAGGAGCTGTCAAAGGAAAGAATGAACAGGTAGTAAAATCACAAGAGGCAGTAAATGTTACAAAGATTGCAGAAGCTGCACTTTTATCTAGTCAAAAGGGAATCCCAATCTATCTGGATCTAAAATGAACAAAACAATGATGAATATTTTGGCGTGTCCAATTGACAAAAGTTATCCTTTAGAGTTATTTGAGATAAAGGAAAAAGGGGGCATCGTTTCAGAAGGTGCAATATTTTGCCTAAAATGTTCTAGATTCTTTCCAATAATCGAAGAAATTCCAATCATGCTTCCTGATGAACTAAGGGATAAAAAGCAAGAAATGGAATTTCTAAAAAAGTTCAAAGATCAATTGCCTGAAAAAATTATTACAAAGGCAAACCCATGGCACTTGTGAGATAATGGTCACTAATTTTATTTCAGAAAAAGCAAAAATTGGTGAAAATGTTCAGATTTGGCATTTTTCATATGTTGGTGATGACGTAGAACTAGGAGATAACGTCAAGATTGGTTCTCTTGCACATATTGATTACGATGTAAAAATTGGTGAAAATACAAAGATTGAAGGTCAAGCATACATTCCACCTCTTTCCAGAATTGGAAAAAATGTTTTCATTGGTCCAGCTGCAGTATTGACAAATGATCCTTATCCAATGTGTGATAAAATGATAGGAGTCACGATTGAGGATAATGCAGTTATTGGTGCACGTGCAGTAATCAAAGCAGGTGTAACTATAGGAAGAAACAGTGTAGTTGCAATGGGTGCAATTGTGACAAGAGATGTACCTGAAAATTCTGTTGTGATGGGATCTCCGGCTTCAATTAGATACACAAGAGAGGAATACAACAAAAAGCAAAGACAGTGGAAGGAAAGTTAAAGTTTAATTTCTTTTTTGAACATCCAGTTTTTTATTTTAGATAAAATTAAAATCCAAATTACAACTAGTATCAGTGCAATTATAGCTTTAATCAAAGATGAAATAAACCAATCAAGTTCTCCAAATCCAGAAATTGAAATTGGTCCAAGAAGTAATACTACTATTCCGCCTCCAACAATGATCAAACACCACATTGCAAACAAAAATCCAAAAAGTCCTGACTTCAAAGTGATACACCCATCATTAATGCGGTTATCACTGCCAAAATTCCTGAAAATGTTGCCAGTTTGAAAATTGCAATCCCTACTTGTTTTTCAGACATAGGGCCACCTGCAAGAATTAGTCTCACCAGAGTCACAGGTGCTTTCTTGTCATTAGTTGCCTTTAATTTGAAATCTTCAGTATGATCTACAGGTTTTCCCTTGATTTGCCTATGTTCTACAACTCGTTTAACGCTTGATAGGAACAAAAAGGAGTTAATTACTGCAGGTAACAAAGCAACTGCTGCGATAATTTCTATGCCACCAACAATTGCAATAGCGCCATACATTGCACCCAAAGTTAGAGCTCCTGAATCTCCAGGAAAAATCTTGCTTGGAACTTTATGATATTTGTAAAAAGCTAACGAAACAAATCCAAGCGGTAAACTTACAACCGCAATTTCATAGTTTTGTACAATAAATAAACAAAGAGATAATGAGAAACTTGCAATTACCATAAACCCACTTGCAACTCCGTTTAGGACATCAATGGAGTTAATGGTATTTCCAGTTATGGGGATCATAAAAATAATTAATGCAATATACAATACAGGAATTTGTACTGTTCCAAACAATGGAAATGCAAGATTAGTATCATATGTACCCAATACAATGATTGGAATTGCAGCTATTGCAAGTGCAACAGGTTTAAACCATCCACTCATTACTTTTCTATCATCAACATATCCAATTACAAACGCAACAGATGTTGTAATTAGTATAGCAAGAATTTCATTCATTTGTAAAAATGCATAAAGAATAATTTCGGATATAATAATTCCTGCAATGATGGCAGGACCACCAGGTCTTACTACCATTACATCTTCTTTTTTGTTCATGTCTTTTACTGCAAAATTTTTTTGTTCTAAAAATTTGATTAGTGGAGGAGTCATCACAAACACCACAACAAACGCTACAATGCATGAAACGATAGCTGGAATCAGTAAATCAATCAATTATCTAACCTTTCGTAACTCAGCCTTTATGTTATCCGCAATGGTTGAACCAATTTTATCAATTTCTGCCAATTTATTCACAGGAATTTTCCTCAAATCATCCAGGTTTTTGATCCCATTTTTAAAAAGAATTCTAGCTCTTACTCTTCCAATCCCCTTAACTCTCACCAAATCAAGTAACTCCTCCCTTATGCCATAAACCACTCTATTTCTTAAATCACCCAATTCTTGGAGTAAATCAACCCTCTCTACGTGCTTAGAAATTTCTCTCAAACAATAAGATAGCCAATTAGCATTTTCAGTCATTCTGTGCATGTCTCCAGATTCGATTCCAAGACTGTCAGATAGTGATAATTCAGTGGATTCAGTAATCCAGTATTGTAAAGCCAATAGACTGCGTGAACAGTCATATTCTGAAATAGGCTCTAGTAATTCAGATGAATTATTCTCAATCATTAAACTGGCAGTCTCATAATCTTTTTGTCTAAGGGCAAATTTTGGGAAAAATTCTTTACAGTTTGTGATTAGATGTAAAAATCCAAAAGTATGTTTTCTTTCTTGGGAAACATTTTCAATTGAATCTCTAAAGTATGTGGCAGTTAAAGGATCGATGTACAACATTGATGTCTTTTTTCCAAATTCAGTTGCAGCATATCTTTCACCTTTTTTAATTATCAGGAATTTGCTAGAAAGGAAACGTAATGAAATGTCAATTGCAAATTTTAATGTAGGTTTTCTTGATTGCAATCCTCCTAGTGTTTGTAAAAAGAATTCCAGAATCTCTTCTTTTTTAATTCCAGGATGTGTGACTATCACACTCAAAATATGAGTTCGCAAAGATTTGTCATCAGTAATTTTTGATTCAATTGGTTCAGGTTCTCCATTAATGTAATATTCAATCAGATCATCAGTGTTACCATTTCCAACAATAATTGATTCCCCATAATCATCATATTGTGGTCTTCCAGCTCTTCCACAAAGCTGTTTATATTCTAAAATACTGATTGGTCTGTTTGCTCCAACTTTTGCATTGTATCTATTTACATTTGAAATGACAACTCTTCTTGCAGGAAGATTGACACCTGCAGCTAGTGTAGGAGTTGATGACAATAGTTTAATTGTTCCTTTACGAAATTCCGCCTCTATTGTTTCTCTGCACTTTTGATTTAATCCTGCATGGTGAAACGCAACTCCTTTTTTTACAAGTAAAGCCAAAGTTTTCACTAATTCAGTATGTTCGTTTTCAGCTAGAAGTTTTTTTGATGTTTTTTCAAGTTCCGAAATTTCTTTTTTTTCAAGAATTTGTGAGATTGCATCAGCTGCTTTTGTTGCAAGGGATTTTGAGCGAGTTCTAGTCTCGGCAAAAACCAGTGATTGACCTCCTTGTTGTACTGATTGTACGCCTAGATCAATTGGGGTTCCCCTCAAACTACGCTCAACTTCAAAGGTTTTACCATCATTCATTGTAACTTCACCGGCATCACATACCCCTTCTGATAACGGAACAGGTCTCCAGTCATTTTTTACTAGTTTGCATTCGAGCCAATCTGCAATTTCATCGGAATTAGTTATCGTTGCACTAAGACCAACAATTTGTGGTTTTGTTTCCAACAGTTTTAGTTGAGTCAGAATCATCTCAAGTGTAGGACCTCTACTTTCATCTCCAATCAAATGTACTTCATCAGAAATTACTAATCCTATATCGTCAACCCATTCAACACCATGTCGAATGATAGAATCCATTTTTTCATTTGTTAAAATCAACACGTTGCTTTTCTCTAGATTTTTTTCAATATTTTCAAAATCACCTGTTGATATTGCTACCTTTATTTTATTTCCTAAAGCAATTTTTTCTAATTTTTTGAATTCTGCAAATTTTTCAGCAGCTAGTGCTCGCAATGGACTGAGATAAATTATCTTTCCTTTGTTTTTATATAGATAACTCAACATTGCAAGCATCGCTATCAAAGTTTTTCCACTTGCAGTAGGAGCTGAAACTAGAATGCTTTTTCCATCTAATAATCCAGATTTTACACTATCAGCCTGTGGCGGATATAATTTTTCAAAACCTTGTGATTTTAAAAATTCAATTGCAGATTCAGGAAGTTTTAGTTTCTCTATGTTCATACTCGGTTATAGTGACCGGGTTTTGATTCATAAATAGATGCTTCTCTGAGCATTCTTCTGATATAGTTTCTTGCCTCTTCTTCTGTGAATTTCTCACTCTTTTCTAGTTCTTTAACAAAGATTTTCTCTTCTACTGGAACCTTGTTGTCTCCTTCAAGACCTTTTAGTACATCCATAAACAATTGCATCTTTGAAACCTCACTTCTTGGTTTTCCTTGTAACACTCCAAGATCTACTTTACCAGTATTGACATCAACTCCTGCATCTTGAAGCATACTCTGAATTAGGAATATTGCACGCTCGGCATCTTCCTCCTCTACCTTATCTTTCATGAGTAATCTTGCTCTTGCAGTAGAGAGTCGAATAATTCCTTCCAATTGTCTAGGAGTAACGGTAATCATTTCTTCAGATTCTACATTTCTCATCTGTAGATAATAATCCAGTATTTTGGCTTCTGCCTCTTGTGTCAATTCGGGTTCCCCACGTTTTGCATATGATAGATATTTTGTTAACAAATCAACTTCAATGACTGATTTTTTATCAGTACCTTGTGTTGTGTTTCTTCGAATAATGTGTTTTGCAATTTGCATATCTCTTTCTTTAGTTGGAATATCTCTTACAACAAATATCAAGTCAAATCTTGTAAGAAGCGGAATTGGAAGATTTACATTTTCTGTAATATTTTTGAAAGGATCATATTTTCCATACATGGGGTTTGCTGCAGCTAAAATTGAAGTTCTGGCATTTAGTGTAGCTACAATACCTCCTTTTGCAATACTTGCAGATTGTTGTTCCATAACTTCGTGTAATGCACTTCTGTCTTCGGGTTTCATCTTGTCAAATTCATCTATACTTACAAGACCTTGATCACCTAATACAACAGCACCTGCTTCTAACATCATAATTCCTGTTTTGTCTCTAACTACAGCAGCTGTAAGTCCTGCAGCTGTAGAACCTCTACCAGATGTATACAAACCTCTTGGTGCAATTCTTGCACAAAACTTTAGCATCTCAGATTTTGCAGTACCGGGATCTCCTACAAGAAATACGTTAATGTCTCCTCTAATCTTGCTTCCATCACCAAGTAGTCTCTGGTTGGAGCCAACAATTAGTAACAGAATAGCCTCTTTGATTAATGATTGACCTTGGATATGGGGAGCAAATGAATCTATCAATCTTTGATAAACATCTGAGCTTTGACTAAGAGATTTAATTAGTTTCTCTTCTTCAGGGGAAATTTCTTCTCTGCCAATTTTTCTGTCAGTTTTGGAACCACGTCCACTTAGAAATTCAATATTGTTTCCTTCAATTCTTAATCGGTACAATCCACTGTGTCCTCTTTGAACTCCAGCAACTGATTCTTGCTCTACTCTCACCACACCAGTAAGAATTATTCGATCTCCTGGCCTTGAATTGTCAACTAAATCCTGCCTAGTTGTGACGTCGATGTAATGAGGTAGTTGTCCAGGGGGCAAATCCTCAGGAAGTTCTTGTAATCTTAGAATTTGAAAATCAATAAACTTGCTTGCTTCTGGTTTTAATTCAAAGTCACGGTGTTTACAAGACGGATTATCACAGACAATGGGCATTTTAACATCCATTCCTTTTAGTTGGATTACTTTTGTTGGGTGTTCATCAGGACATACAAAGACTAGTTCCTTTGCAAGGGGTTTTACTTCAGATGCACGAACCACCATTCCAGAAACACTGGTGATTTTTCCAATTGTTTCAGCATTGATTTGTCTCAGACTTCGTTCTAATGGGAAATTGATTAGTCTTACACGAACTTCATCTTTGATTTTTTCTGCATACTCTGGAAATCTTGTTTGTAATGCTTCTTTGATTGCTCTTGAAAAAGCATCAAATATTCTATCAGGATTTTGTGAGAAGATTGCTTCAATTTGTGGCTCTATAACCAAATCATTGTAATCAACGATGATATACTTTGCATTCTTTGGCATCATCTCGTCGATGGCATCTACATACTTGTAGTTGCCATCTCTATCTTTGAAGCGAGTTAAGAATTCTTTTACCTTGTCAGATAATGCAGAATCAGTAAATGTGCTAGCTTGAGCTGTGCTCATTTCTTTCTCCTCTTATTTGTTTTTCAAACTCTATACTGTTATCATGGATTGTTTTGTAGAAAACATTCTCCTCAACAGTTAGTTTGTTGTATAGTTCTGAGTTTAGTTTGATAGAGTCTGCAATCTTCACTAGTTTGCCTCTTCTCATTCTAAACAATTCCAACATCATACTTTCAACTTTATCAAAATCATCGCGATTCAATTCTTTCATGGATTCTTTTAGTTTAATGTAAAAGTGAGGATCAAGTGTAGAGATTTGATATTCTCCAACCATCTTTTCTTTAGATAGTGCTTGTTTTAATTGAGTGATCATGTCTGGAGAATCTAATGTGCCAATTTTGTTATCTGTAAGAATTTTTCCTATCCATTGAGGCATATTGTTTGTATCACCTTGTGTGCCTTCAATTTTCATTCCAGCCACATTATACTTGAAATCTCTATTTATCGTAACCTTAGCATCCTTTAGGCGGTATCCAATCGAATGAACTTTTTCTATTTTATCTATTTCCATTTGAGATCACTTAATCTGATTTAGATCCTCAAGTACCGGATCGATCAATTCTGTTAACAATTTAGTGAGATCAATTGATCCTAATTAATCACAGGCTGATCGGGCATGATTATGCACAGTTTTGATTTTAAGATATAGGATATCACAATAACCAATTCGGATTTATTAAAGGGATTTAGTCATTGGTACACATGATTGCAACTGGAATGTGGGTAGAAAAGTATCGACCAATGAAACTTTCTGAAGTTGTTAATCAAACGGAAATTATTGGAAGTCTAGAGGCTTTGATCAAAGATCCAACAGATATGCCGCATTTGATGTTTTCAGGGTCTGCAGGAGTTGGAAAGACTACAGTCGCGTTATGCATTTCAAGACAGATTTTAGGAGATTATGCTAAGGACTATACACTAGAGCTAAATGCATCTGATGAAAGAGGTATAGGAATGGTCAGAGAAAAAGTAAAGAAATTCTCTAGATTTGCAGGGATGGGGGAGGTACCCTTCAAGATAATCATATTAGATGAAGCAGATGAGATGACTGCAGACGCTCAAACAGCATTAAGACGAATTATAGAAGATACTGCAAAAATTTGTAGATTCATTTTCATCGCTAACAATATTTCAAAAATTATCGACCCAATTCAAAGTCGATGTGCCACATTCAAGTTCACATCAATTCCAGAAGAAGACGTGATTGCAAGACTGGAAGAAATTGCCGAAAATGAGAAGGTGAAATCAGACAAAAAGGGACTCAAAGCAATATATGATTATTCAGAAGGAGACCTAAGACATGCAATCAATCTTTTGCAGGCAACTGCCAGTCTTGGTGCAATTACAGAAGAGCATGTAAAGTCTTCTGCAGGATTGACAAAAACTACTGATGTTGATGAAGTTCTAAAAATTGCACTTTCTGGAAAAGTACCTGAAGCTAGAGAAAAGATGATTGAATTAATCAAAGTTTATGGAATGTCAGAATCAGACTTTTTAAAATATCTAAACTCTGCAGTATTCAAATCAAAGCATGACAAACTTGCAGATATTCTTGAAATAATTGCAAAGTATGATTATAGAGTTCTAGTTGGAGCAAATTCTGAAATTCAATTATCTGCAATGTTAGCAGAACTAGCTAAAGTAGAAAATTAAAAACGCAGAGAGAGGGATTTGAACCCCCGTATGCTTGCGCACACAGGCTCTCAAGGCCCGCGCCCTACCGAGCTAGGCGACCTCTGCAAAAATTCTTGGATAATAGCGGTTAAAATCTGTTGAGGTAAAATAGAAAAATAAGAAAAAAGAAAAAAATTCTTTTTAATCGTGTGCGTGTGGGTTTTCAGAACCAGATTTCATAAGTACATATGTTCCGGCTGCTTTCTCGTGCCATTCTTGGTTAGCAGATTCGATACGAATTGCTCCTTCAGGACAGATCTCTTGACAAGCCATACAAACTGTACAATCATGTTCTCTGATTGGTTGTGATTTGTCTGTATAATCTAATCTTTCGTCTTGTTCTGTCTTGCCAGTACCATCAAAAGTTTCTCCCAAGCATTTTTCAGCTGGAATATCTTTTTCAGTTCTGTACCATTGGAATGTTTGGACTGGACATACACTCATGCATGATCCAGCTGCTACACAAGAATCCCAATCGACTGCAACAGTAGTGCCATGAATTCCTAGAGGAACTTGTTTTTCTCCTCTTGCTTCATAGGCTGCTTTTACATCATCGTTTGAGAATGCGGCACCATTTGGATTTCCTTCACCCCAAATCCAATGGAAATTCTCACCATCAGAGTGGCTTGTTTTTCCTTTTGGTTTTACATCGTTGTGACAAAAATCTTCTGGTATTACTAAGTCTGCCATACAATACAATATTTTAGAATATTATTTAAAGCTAGACAAAATTAGTGTGGACTAAATTCAAAAATAATATAAAAATCAAAAATTTTCAGGTTTAGATTCAAAGGATTACAAAGTTTTTGCAGCACTTTCGTGTTTTTCAACATTTGACTGATCAACTTTGATAGCTGCTGGAGGACATACTGAAACACATGCCATACACCAGATACAATCATGTTCTCTGATCGGATCTGCCTTATCAGTAAGATCTTTGCGTTCATCTTTTACATCACTACCAGTTCCTGCAAAGGTTTGACCAACAACATCTTTTGCTGGAATATCTTTTTCGGTTCTATACCACTGAAAAACTTGTACTGGACAAGCTTCAATGCAAGCACCATCTGCAACACAAGAGTCCCAATCTACTGCAACCATTGTTCCGCTTACACCAAGAGGAACTTGCTCTTCTCCTCTTGCTGCATATGCTGCAACAACATCTGCATCTGCTAATGTTTCAGCTTGTGAGCCATCAGTGTTTTTGGTTTTACCTGGACCCCACATGATATGGAAATTTCCATCATCGAGGCTAATTTTTCCAAGTGGCTTTAGGCCTTCAGGGAAATTTTCTGCTATTGGCATGATACAATTTTCTTGGTGTTATTATTTAAAGCTAGATAGATATGCAATTTGCCGATAAGTGAATAATCGATCAATTACGAAGGGGAATTTCCTTACGTTCATAACGATCAAAGATCAATTCTCTGGATATGGATATTATCAAGTTTGATGTGTATAGAGGACCTAACCTTGGAGTGTACATCAGTGTTAACAATAGTATTGGGTTAGTCCCAATGGGATTTGCTAAAACCAAAGCTGACAAACTTGCAAAATATCTAGATATTGAAATTCATCACACTGCAATTGCAAATACAAGATTAATTGGAGCATTGTCAGTAATGAACAATAAAGGAGTTTTACTACCAACTACAGCTTACCAAAATGAATTTGATTATTTGAAAGCAGAAACTGATTTAGAAGTTGGAGTCCTAGATACAAAATTTAATGCACTTGGAAATGTAATCTGTGCAAATGACAAGGGGGCAGTTGTATCTCCATGGTTATCAAAACAGGATTGTCAAACAATTTCAGATGTTTTGGGAGTAGAAGTAATTCAGAAAAAAATTTCAGGGTTCAATCAGACAGGAGTTGTTCTTGTTGCAAATAATTCAGGTGCTGCCATCCATCCTGAAGCAAATGAGGAAGACATGAAGACCATAGCAAATGTGCTAGGCGTAAAAATAGAACAGTGTTCAATCAATAATGGTATTCCATATGTATCATCAGGCATTTTGGTAAATGATCACTGTGTAGTTGTGGGTTCTTTGACTAGTGGGCCTGAGATCATGATGTTAACTAGAGCGTTTCTAAATTAAGAATAGATTTTGGATCTTCAGTCAGTTTTTCTAATGAGATAGTTCCCTCGGTTCCGTTTACCATATCCTTGAGAACAACATTTCCATTTTCTAGTTCTTGTGGCCCTACAATTATTGCAAACTTTGCATTTGTTGCAATATCCATTTGTTTTTTCATGTTACGTCCTGCCAAATCAATGTCAGTTGGAATATTATTGAGTCGTAATAATGATGTAATAGAATGTGCAACTTTTTGCATCTCTTCATTGATGTATAATACTGCAATTCTACTTTGTTTTGATTCAGGAATTATTTTTTGCTCTTGCATTGTTAGCATTATTCTTTCAACACCACCTGCAACTCCTGTTGCACCAATGTCTTCTCTACCAAATGCTTTAGTTAGTGTATCATATCTCCCTCCACCAGCTAATGCACCAAGTTTTGAATTTTTATCAAATACCTCAAAGACAATTCCTGAATAGTAATCTAATCCTCTCACAATTCCGAAATTAATTCTAATGTTTGAAACTCCTCTGTTCTCTAGTGAGTCAATTAATGCTTTGAGTTCATCCCAAGATTCTAGTTGGGAAACATCAAATGCTTTTTCTACTTCGTGTATAGTTCCTTTGATTTGTGAGAACTCTAGAATTTTTTCTAGTTTTTTAGTTTCGTATCCTTTCTCTTGAAACTCCGTCAGGATTTGCTCTTTTGATTTTTTTGCAATTTTGTCAACTGCACGCAAAATATCTGCAACTAATTCTGGATCCTTTGAATCAAATACTTTGTTGATGTAAGATTCTACAAGATTACGATGGTTGATATCAATTGTGATGTCTTTGAGTAACAGAGAATCAAACAATCTAGATGTAATTTCTATGATTTCAGCTTCTGATTCAAGGCTGGCTTTGCCATAAATTTCAATATCCCACTGGTGAAAGTATCTGTATCTTCCCTTTTGTGGCTCGTCATATCGAAATACCCCACCAAATGCTGAGATTTTTGCTGGAAGCTTCATTGACTTCTGAGATGATGCATATCTTGTGAGTCCCATCGTAAAGTCAAAACGTAATGCCACTTCTCTATCCCCCTTATCTTTGAAATAATAAATCTCATCACGAATTCCAGGACCAGATTTTGTCTCCAATGTAGAAAGTAATTCAATTGGCGAGGGATCCATAAATGAAAATCCATACAAATTTGATAACTTCTTGAAATGTGACCTAATGTGTTCAATGTTTGCATTTTCTTCACCCTCAAAATCTTTCATTCCACGTGGTAGTTCCAAGATGATTAGATGTTAGAGAGTAGTGATTTAGATATTTCTGTGATAATGGGCAATAGGCTTAATTGAACACAAAGAATTTGGAGAATATCAACATGAGAGTAACTGTAAAAGAAGGATGGAGTGAGAAAAGCAAGATGGCAGTTTTTGCCATTATTGGAAGTCTAGTTGCAATTATTGCTGTTGTAATATTAGATTAGCTTCTTTTTAGAGAGAATGCAGATAGCCAGTAGTGCATTATTTTTCTGTTCAACTCTACAAATGCATCTGCATTATCATTCCATGTTTTAGTCATATTTTTCGTATATTCAATATTTGAAATTGCAAGTTTGTTGCATACTGTACGATACTTTGTTGTTTCTTCGCCCATTGTGTTTAGAATTTCTTTTGCTGCCTTTGGTATTTTGTATCCTGAACTTGACAGAAATTCTGTGTATAGTGAGGTGTTTGAATCCACTGCATGTCTCCAAGATTTGTAACATTCATTTTGTAAATCAAATAATGTTTGTTGAATATGAGGAACTGTGTGTTCAAGTTCTGTGAAATATTTTTTATTAATTTCTTCAAATATGTTAGAGTCTTGATTTTCAGTCATAATTTTCCTATAAAATTTAAGAATTTAAGATTATTGAATAGATTCAAGGCGGGTTTCATTTTGATTTAATCGATAATGGCCTTTGACCATACTTTATGAAAATTAAGTTTGCACTTTCTATAAGGGATTGAACATAAGGATAGTTTGGATTACCTATCAGATCATTTTTGATGATGCTCATATAATGTCTTTTTTGTTTTACTTGACGTAGTTTTTTTGATTTTGATGCTTCATAGTTTTTCAAATCACTCAAGTTTGCCGAAATATCACAAAGCTTGAGTAGTTTTGCATTAAATGATGCTTCTTTGAGTTGAATCACATATGCTTGCTCTCGTTTTTTTCTAGGCAAAGTCATATCTTTAGATAGTGATGAAACTATTACTGTAATCTCACTTTCAAATTGTTCATACAAGTTATCAAAAGTGGTATCAGTGTTCTCTATTGTATCATGAAGCCATCCTGCACATAGCAATTGCTTGTCAATCACACCCAAACTTTTGAGTCTATTCACCACATCATCGAGATGTTTTGAATAAGGGGTGATTCCATCTATTTTAAACTGTCCTGCATGTTTGTTTTTTGCAAATAATTCAGCACTCCTTACTAGATCCAAAATAATATTCTACCATTGCTAAGATTGTTTTCTTCAATATTAGCCAAGTAAACTATTATTTCAAAGAAAAATATCATCAAATCATGCAAATTGAGAAAACAATTCTTGCGGTGGACCTTGAAATTTGCAGAATTGTTAATGGAATGTGGCAGGTTGCAGGAGGTCACGGTCAGATTGATTCAAAATCTGCAATAGAAGATATGGAAAAATATCAAGATGCAGGATTTACAACATGGGATTTGGCAGACATTTACGGTCCTGCAGAATCATTAATTGGAGAATTTAGAAGAAAAATTGGAACAGAGAGAAAATTTCAAGCATTAACAAAATTCGTTCCAAATCCAGGACCAATGAGCAACAGCATAGTATCTCACCATATTGAGCAGTCATTGCAAAAAATGGATACAGACTGTATTGATTTGCTTCAGTTTCATTGGTGGGATTACAATGATCCAAGTTATCTGGATGCATTGAATAACTTGTCAAAATTACAAAATGAAAATAAAATCAGGCACATTGGACTCACAAACTTTGATACTGAGCGAGTGAAAATTATGAAAGAGCAAGGATATCAAATTGTTTCAAACCAAGTTCAGTATTCCATTTTAGATCAAAGGCCAGATAAACTGATGGCTCCATTTTTTGCAAAGCATGGAATTCAAATTCTATCTTATGGTACATTACTTGGAGGGTTCTTCTCTGAAAAATATCTAGGAGCAGATGAGCCACACAGGGGCAACCTAATCACAGCTAGTCTTCAAAAATACAAAAACATGATAGATGTGTGGGGAGGATGGCAATTGTTCCAAGAGTTGTTATCTGTGCTAAACAACATTGCACAAAAACACAACTGTAGTATCGCAAACGTTGCAACACGATTTGTGTTAGACAAACCACAAGTTGTAGGAGTAATCATAGGCGCAAGACTTGGAATTGTAGAACATAGAGATGACAATTCCAAAGTCTTTGATCTAAAACTAGACTCGCAAGACATCTCATCAATAAACAGCATAACTGCTAAATCAAATGACTTGTTTGATATAATTGGGGATTGTGGTGGAGAATACAGATAAAAATTCAGACATGGAAATTTATACGATAAAACAATTACCAGCATTACTTGACTGAGAAGGTTTTACCAAAGGAAGATTCTGATTTTAGTCTTCCAGGAAGAATAGATGAAAGTAATTCGGCATATTTCGAACCTGAAATAGAATTAAAATCAAAAAGCAAGGCACTTGCCATTTTTGGAATAGCCTTTGTACTAGTTGCTGCTGGAGTCTTTACATATTATTTTCTAAATCAAAGTGAGATTGATTCACAGATTTTAGATAATACTGCATTTAAGACGCTAGAGGAGAAGATGGTAGAACACTACGGTGTTGGACAGTTTGGAAGTGAACATGCACATGCAGCATTGGCAGTATTTATCAACGGAGATAAAATTGATTTTTCCCATCCTCAGTTTCAGATTCAAAGCAAATACATCCATTTTGAAAATGACAACTCATATTTGATTCACAAGCACGCAACTGATGTTCCATTGGATATGCTTTTTGCGTCATTTGGACTAGAGATCACACCTGAATGCATTGTTTTAAGGTATGAAGCAGATACAAGAGAGTACTGTACTGATTCGGAAAACACCATGGTATTTTTGATAAATGGTAAATCTTTTCCAAACATAAATCTCTATGAGATAAGACATAACGATAGAATTTTGATTTCGTTTGGTAATTCAGAGTTAGTTTCAGAGCAGTTGAAATATTTAGAAGAACTTGAAATTCATGACATACCAAAAAGTAGTAAAATAATTTCTGGAAAAGACATCTTCGTTTGATTATACAAAACAGTTCCAATGAATAGTGATCCTTTTAGGTAATAATTCAAAGAAAAATTATGGTCGATTGTGCTCACACTTGGAGAAAAAAACTTCGACTGCAAGAACTAATGGTTGTTGCAAAAAGAGAGATAGATGCAGGGGAAGAGATTGATTTGGTATATGAAAGATTAGAAGATGAAATGGAAGCACGTTGGAGATTTGTCAGCAGCACAAAGCGACAATATTTAGAAGATATAAAGAGAATTTTGGCAAACAAGTATGTTTTGACTGTATGAAATTAGTTTTTAAGATATGACGTACTATTGAATACATGGTACTTGCATACATTGGAATTGCAATAGGAGTTTTGATAGTAGCGATCTTGATTGTAAAAATTGCAAAGACCAATCCACGCGATGTTGCAGGGATTGATGTGTATTGCAGAAAATGTGGCCTTGAGACAAGAGGACTAAATTGTCCAAAATGTGAGAAAAAATCCAATTCATTTGGAGTCTAATTCACATTGTGTAGTGATGCTTTAGAATAATTGTGAGATTTCCTCATGTCAGAATTAATTACAGAATATTTTACCTGTAAAATTTGTCATCAGAATCACCCTATCACATGAAGAGGTAAAAGATATGCCAACAACATGTAACAGTTGCTGGTTAAATTTGGAGATTTTGAAAAGATATGAAGATCCTGGCTTGAAAGGTAAAAATTAATTATTTTTAAGATTGTTTGGAGTTTGTATCGTATTGGGCTCAATACTTGATTGTCAATGTTCAGAATGTGATTGTAAAGTAAACTTTGAAACTATAGAAGGTGAAGAACTGCTCAACCTCATACAACATGGAAGATTAACCGAAAAGCAAACAGTATTTTTGAAAACAAGAGTATGCAGTAAAATTTGCAAGCAGTGCTTTATAGGCAAACACAAGTGAGAATTTGCAACAAGCTAAAGTATTTGATTTGTTGTTTTTGATTATGAAAGATTCAACGAAAGGAGTAATAGTGATAATAATTTCAATTATTGCATTTTATGGCATCATGAGTATATTGTGGAGATTGTGAAAAAAGATCTCATATCTAACAGAATCTAAAGGAGATGAAATTGTTATTTCTTGTTGATGCAATGCTTGGCAATATTGCAAGAAAATTACAAATATTTGGATATGATTCGGAATACAAATCGAATATTGATGATTTAGAATTAATTAAAAAAGCAAAAAACGAACAAAGGATAATTATTTCAAAAGACAGAGAGTTAATTATAAAAGCAAAAAAGCAAGGAATAATTTCTGTTCATATAACTAAGGAAAATGAAATTGAACAATTCTTAGAAATTCTTGAGCAAATTTCTTTAGAATTGGATGCCGTTTCTGGAGACAGAGCAAGATGCACAAAATGTAACTCTCTAACATCACAAATTGACAAATCAAATATTTCAGATAAAATCCCACAAAAAGTTTCAGAATTTAATGATAAATTTTGGAAGTGTAATAACTGTGATCAAATCTATTGGGAAGGAACGCATATCAAAAAGATGCAAGAATTTCTAGAAAAGATAAAACTAGGACGTAGAGCATAAACGCATAATTTTTTGAGCGGTTTTATCAATATCCACATTAGGTTCTGCAGAGATAAAGAGAACTTTATCACCATACAAGAAAGTAAAAGTAACCACATTCTTTCTTCTTGCAGCAGCATATTCTACTGGCCCCAGATTTTCATCAAAATCTTGCCTAGTCCTAATTCTTAAAACTGCTTCAATGAACATTTTTTTTCTCTCTGATTCGTCTTTTAGAGGCTTAACTCCATCTGAAAATGAACCTTCAACAAGGTTCCCCATCATGTCCAAAAATCCAGCAAAACGAATTTCAGGTTCTTTCAACAACAGTTTACATTTTTGATTCAAGGATTCACTAGACATGTTTTATCAACTAGTAGTCTATCATTAAAACCATAATTAAATTGTCAACATTGAATATTACCAAATGTAATATGTGAAATTTCGTACAAGATTTGGTAATAAAATAAACAAATTTTCATGATCATTATGATATTATTTTTATTTCATAATTACATACATGTCACAGGTAGTAATCAACTAGTAAGAACATTGAGGGATCAGAGTTGATGTTTGAGCCACAACAGAGAGTTGTCAAGGGATAACTACTTGGCTTTGATTACTATCTATTTTAAAATAAATTTTAAATTTATTTCTAAATAAAATTTTTAATTATTAGAAAAATAAGATCTGATTATTGAATAAGTATACAATGATCATTGGTATAGGGATTGGAGCAATTATAATAATGGGCATAATTTTTGGCATGGATATTTTAAAATTATCTGTGACTACTCAAGATTATGATATTTTTGTTGATCCAGTTTTAGACAAACAAAGCTTGTTTGTAATGGGGCGTGTTACAATTCAAAACACAGGCTCATATTCATTAACTAATGTACGCGTAAATTTTGGTGATGGGGATACTCTTGATTTGGGTACTATCAAAGCAGGTCAAAAAATTATTGTTTCGCCACCTCCTGAAAACTCTATGCAATTTGTGATGATTAGTGCAGATAATGATATTTTTGTTAGTAAATCATATCGAGAAATGCCAAAGATGGTTGGCATGATGGGATCTTGATATTTTTAATTTTTCAAATAAAATATTCTGCTATACTCTAATCAGCAAGATAAATCAAATGATATGATCAAAAATTACACATATTTTTCATATAATTGAATCAGCATTGAATTGATTTTCTCATTTTCATGATCTCCCCAAGAATCTGACTTTATTCTGATGTGAATATTGTTTTTCTCAAGATTTTTTGTGACCATTGGATACATCATGCCAATAAAGAAAGATTTCTTGTCCAAATGCATTTGCTCTGCTTTGTGCTGAAAATAACTAATCCATTCAGATTCTTGATCTTGAAAGGTTTCAAAGATTATAGATTGAATTTTCTCCTCAATTTCTTTATTCAATGTATTATAGATACATATTATTGATTTAGATCTTTCTGTAATTTTTGAATATGAAATAAATATCTCTCAGAACATATTATTTTATGGTAAAAAGCATTAGCTGCTCAGATGCAGGAAAAGACTGTTCATGGTCTGCAACTGCAGAATCTGAAGAAGAATTGATGAGTAAAGTTACAGAACATGTCCTATCTGATCATAAGGAGATAGAACTCAATGCAGAAAATATTGCAGGCATTAAATCATTAATCAAAGAAGTGTAACTATGCAGAACTAGGCAATTTTTTAATCAACCCTAGCTGTAGCACATTAAAAAGAAAAAGATTAGTTAGCAGGAATTATAATTCCTCTATCTATCATCTTAAGTGCTGAATCTGCTTTGAGGCACATTGCTACACCGTTTGATGCTTTCATTACAAGACTGTATCCTTCACGACATTCAACTTCTGTAGCATCAATGCCAGCAGTCATTTGCATACGTGGAGAAATCCATGCTAGTTGCATGTCTTTTGCCTTTTCAATGAATTCTTCTCTGAGTTGTTGTTTTTCCTCATAAGTTAGTTCTGAAGATCTTTCACGGAGTTCTGACTTGAAGGCTTTCATCTCAGCTACTCTATCATGAATTGTAGATTTGCGTTCATCAGACATGTTAATTTTCATAGATACCATATGATTTTTGAACTTCATTTTGAGTTCAGACTTTCTCTCGTCTAGATCATCATGTTTTTCTTCGTATTTCATTCTGATTTCCTCATGTCTCTCATCAGAGATGTCATGTTTGTACATGATCATAGCCTTTAGACGATCAGAATTTTCAGATAGTTTGGTTTTTGCAACATCAGACATGTGATGTTTTGCTTTGTCTGACATTCCATCAAAATCATACATTTTGTTGTCATGATGTTCTTTCTTGTATTCTTCTCGCTCTTCAGATGTCATTTCACACCATTTAGATGCATTATAAACAAATTCTGCATCAAAAGTACTTGCTGCAAGTTCTGCATCAGTTAATTTACAAAACTTATCATAATTCATGTACATATTGTCAGTCATCTTATCTTTCATGTATGCTTTGTATTCATCCTTATGTTCTTCAATGAAATTTATTCTATCATATTCATCTAATGAACAGTAAGTGTTCATTTTCTCTACACGATCTTCTGCTTTACCATGTTTTGTAACAAATGCTTTTCTGTCTTCATCAGACATTTCACAGTAGTTTTCCAGATGCTCTCTCATGTCTTTTTTGTAATCCATGACATAGTCTTTATAATAATCTCTGAGTTCTGCTCTGATTGTATTTCCATGCTTTTCGATTAGTTCATCAATTACATCTTGTTCTTCTTCAGACATTTCACAGTAGTTTGTCAATCTATCTGAAAATTCTGCCAGTCGTGGATGATCTGCTAGTAATTGACGTTTTTCTTCATCATTTAGTTCACAGTATCTATCAAGCAAGTCATCAAGATCAAAATCGCGTTCTCCAGGAAAGTGTTCTCTAATGAATTTGTCAATTGCATCTTCTCTGTCCTCTTCAGACATTTCACAGTAATTGAGTAATCTTTCTGCAAATTGTTCTAGTCTATGATAGTCTGCAAATAATTGACGTTTTTCTTCATCATTCATTTCACAGAATTTTTCTAATCTGTCATCAAGACCATGTTTGTCATTATCATCATTTACAAAGACTGTACCATCATCAGTCATGCATTGTTCTGGAAAAGATTCCATTATTGGATATCCAGCTTCAACACAGTCTTCAAAACTATCAATGATATCATCTGATTCTGCAAATGCTATATTTCCAGCAGTTACACCGGTAAACATGATCAGTGAAAAAACAACGCTTAGAAGTTGTGTGCTTTTCATTACAAATATTTCAATTCTTTTAATATAAAGAATAACGGATCAGATCATAGTAAGTATTATTACATAAGATTTGATTTTTGAGGCTAATTTGTGTCTAGGATGAAGCGATAAACTCGAAAGTTGTTTCAGCGAAATTATTTGCACCATAAAATGCCTTTATGGTGTATGTGCCACTTACCCATAATGATCCATCAGCTAAAATTGTATGTGTGAATGTACCGTCAGAATTTACATCAATTTGTGCAATATCAACTCTATCAGAATCTGTAACTGTTTGAAGAATTACAGGTGTTCCTTCATGGATATCCAAAACAGTACCTGAAATTATAATGTCATCACCTGAAAAGTAAACATTAGTTGGAGTCGAAACTGTTAGTGTTGTAATAATTGGAATATCATCAGTTGGAATATCAATTTCTGAATCATTGTTTGTATCATCTTCTATATTACCAGATTCTGATGTACCGGTTTCTTCAGACTCAGTTAGTCCCAAGTCACCAATTCCACTGAGGAACCATTGGCTTGCAATTTTACTTTGGGGAGATAGAATTTCAATATCAGCTGATTCAGTATCAGAGTTAAATTCTTCAGATAAGTTGATGTTTAGTTTCAAAGTTCTAATTTCACCAGTATTGGATACTTGTGCAATTACAACCATGGAATCTTTATCTCCACCAGATCCAGATGAGGATAGTCTTGCTTTACCAAAGACAATATCATAAATGTCTTCTTCACCAATTGATATTTCACCACCTGTTACACGGAACTTTTTGGCCTTATCACCAGTAACTTGATTTTCTAAAAATAATTGTCCATTTAGTGTTTGAGTATTTAATGAATTACCAATTTCAGAGGCTCCTCCATCAAAGGAAAGTGTAAATGATTTAGTTACAGTGTCTTTATTTTTGAGATTTCCAAAGTATTCTCCGCTTTCATATTTTTCTAATAATTTTTGAAGACGTTTTTCCATTTTTTGGATTTTTTGTTCTAGATCTTCAATGATTTTGTTTGCCCTTTGTTCTGAAAATTGGGCCTTTTCAGCTAGTTTTGCTTCTCGCTCAGCAAACTTTTCTGCGTTTCTAGCTTGTTTCTCGTCTCGTTTCTCTTGTGCTTTGGTTAGTTTCTCGTCTCGTTTCTCTTGTGCTTTGGTTAGTTTCTCGTCTTTTTTAGATTGTTTAGATTCATTTTCCTCATCATCTTCTTCGGATTCTATTTCAAATGTTATCACACTTGAGACTTGATCTTCAGTTAAACCAGTTAAGGTGACAATTTCATCAATGGTTGTTTGTTCATCAATCCATTCAATTTCAAATTTTGATTCTTCATCATTAATCTCAACTTTAATTTTTGCAAATCCATCTTCTACTTCCACTTCAATTTCAATTTCTTCTTCAAGTTCATCTTCTACATCTTCATCATGAGAATCGGCAAATGCAATTAGAAATGATGTATTTGGACCATCGTCATCAATTGAAATGAGATTAGAGCCGGGATAAGATACCATACCTAATACTAATACTGAAAATAAGAATAATGTGTTAATTGTTCCCACGATAATCAATTTATTAGTTAATTTGTTAAAAGCCTTGCGCATCATTAGTAGTTATTTTCAAAATATGTAACAGTATCATAGATAGAGTCATTTGGAATTAATTTGGACATAAACCACAAGTAGGTGTAACATTTGAACACGCATTTTGTTAAGTAAAAAAAATTACATTAGACATTATGAAATACATTGGAAGAACAAAACTAGACCACGGAGTTGTCATACACTACCAAAATAGTTCTGGCAACATAGAGTCCTGTTTTATTGAAAATTATTCATCAGATTAATTTAATCATGCTAGCTGCAAAATCTATTGGATATGATTCAAACCCAATGATAGGGTTCGATACTCAAAAGGTATCTAAAATTATCAATTTACCAGAGGATCATGTTATTTCAATGTTAATGGAAATTGGAAAGCAAACAAAGCCTGCAATGCAACGTGGAGGACAACTTTCATTGGACAAGGTAGTGTTTACTGACAAGTTTACATAAAAACAATAATTTAGAATAAACTAAAACAAAATAAAAATTGAAGACAATTCAATCATTAAACAAAAAAATTGCCAGATGTCAAAAGTGTCCCAGATTATCAGTGTATATCAGAGATGTTGCAAAAAATAAGGTAAAACGATTCAAAGAGGAGAAATATTATGGTAAACCCCTATCAGGATTTGGGGATATCAAGGCTAAATTACTGATTGTTGGGTTAGCTCCAGCAGCTCATGGTGGAAACAGAACAGGTAGAATGTTTACAGGAGATTCATCAGGAGACTGGCTTGCCAAAGTAATGTACAAGCACGGATTTGCATCCATTCCAACTAGTCATACTGCAGACGATGGTTTGTTCTTATACAATGCATACATTACTGCAGCAGTAAGATGTGCCCCGCCTCAAAACAAACCCACAAGAGAAGAGATGGAAACTTGTTTTGGATTTTTAGAGCAGGAAAAGGAAATTCTAAAAAACATTACAACTATACTTTGTCTTGGAAAAATAGCATATGATGCAACTTGTAAATTGTATGGTGTAAAACCAGAAAAGTTTGGACATGGCAAATTATTCAAATACAAAAATTTCAAAATTCTAACATCATATCATCCATCAAAACAAAACACTCAGACAGGTAGGCTTTCCTGGACTCAGTGGTCTGCAGTATTTGCAAAAGCAAAGAAATTAACAAAAATATCGGATTAAATAAGGATTAGGATCTCCTTTTTATTTGATAACTGTGTATAATACAATTGAAAGCTGACACAATTTCCTATTGTCTGAATACTGGTAATTGTTTACCGGTCTGAGCATACAGCAGGACTGTGTAAAGGTTAATCCGCGCCGGTCAGCTTTCAAATTTTTAAAATGTATTAAATCAAACCATACCATGAATATCAAGATTGGATGTACTGGTTGGAGCTATCAAGGATGGTCAGGAACATTTTATCCAAGAAATCTAAAGAGTTCAGAATGGCTAAAATATTATTCTCAGCTTTTTGAAATTACTGAAATAAACTCCACGTTTTATAGAATTCCAGCTCAGGAGATTGTAAGGAGGTGGAATATAGATACTCCAAGACATTTTAGATTTACAGCAAAATTTCCATCAATTATCACACATGAAAAGAGATTAGATAGGGTAAATTCAGAAGTTTTTTCATTTTTGGCTTCTCTTTCTCCAATTTATGAAAAAGTTTCAGCTCTAGTTTTACAGTTGCCTCCATCATTGTCATTTGAAGAGGCAAAACCAAGATTAGGGGAACTTTTTGATTTACTTCCTAATGATTTTATGTATCCTATTGAAGGAAGACATGAATCTTGGTTTTCAGAAGATGCAATCACATATCTGAAACAAAATAAACACTGTCTTGTATGGAATGAAGTTATAGGAGTGGACAATCCAATGCCAATTACATCAGACTATCTATACATTAGATTGATTGGAGATCGTTCTATACCAGATTCAGAATTTGGTAAAGTTATAAAAAACAAAGACAGTCTTATTTCAAGTTGGGCAAAAAAACTAGAAAAAATAGAAAACATTCCACTTGCAATGGTAATGGCAAACAATCACTTTGAAGGATTTGGTCCAGATACTGCAAATTCTTTGAGAATGCAACTTGGCATGCAGGAATTAATTTGGGATGAAAAAAAACAAAAGACTTTGGGTAACTTTTAAAACAGAAATTCTTCAACTACTAGGGGAGTATTGAAGAATTCCTGCCATCATCCAACAAAACAATCAGGATGTTAATTATGATAGGGTTTTTTTGATATTTAAGGCAATGGTGTTATTGCACTAGTGCTAAGACCAATTGCGGCTCCAAAATAATATCCAGATAAAATAGTTCCACTTGACCAAACACATGAACCGCCAAATGTGTATAATACAAATTTTGGAATTTTCATTTTGAGTAATCCTGCAGGAATTGAAATCATTTCCCTCATCAAGGGAACCATTCTTCCTAAGAATACTGCTTTGTCACCATATTTCTCAAACCATATTTCAACTCGCTCTAATTTTTTGTCATTTACTTTAACAAATCTCAGATAACGAAGTAAAACAACACGTCCAAGTTTTAATGCAATTAGATAGATAGCCGATGTTCCAATAGTGGCTCCAATTGCACCTAGAATAATCATCGGAATTAATCCAATCAAAGTCACACCCTGCTGAGATGCCAGAAAGCCTGCAGTTGGAAATATTGCCAAAGTTGGAATTGGGGGTACTATGGTCTCAAGTAAGGCTGCTAGAAATATTCCCTCGTAAAGATGCTCCCCTAAGAAATCTGCAATCCATATAAGAAGAGAATCAAAGGGTTCCATTTGCTTCTGGCAATGAAATCCTACTAAATTACCTTACGAGTAAAAATTACGATATACTAGTCATATTTTATACAAAAATCAAGGTTTGAGAAAAACTTTCAGAGTGTCAGGTTTTTTTGCATGTTCAATAGCTTCTGAAAACTTTTCCAAAGGATAGGTAGAATCTATCATAGAATCAACTGAAACCACACCTGTTGCAAGTGCATCAATTGCAGGTTTGAACAATCCACAGCGAGAACCAATCAAAGTAATCTCATTGATTATTGTAGGAGTCAAGTCAAGGTTTTCCCTTGATGCAATAGTGGATTTTAAAATTACAGTCCCACGAGGCTTTATCAATTTCATAGTGTCTGCAAATCCAGAATTACTTCCAGTAGCTTCTACTACCAAGTCAAAAGATTGTTCATCAGACTTTTCAATACCTATTTTTATTTTAACTCCAATGTTTATCAAACTCTCAAGTTTGTTTTTGTGTTTACCAAAACATGTAATGTTTGGACATGTCAATTTTAGAACCCGTATAATTAACTGAGCTAATCGTCCATCACCGACAACTGCAACTCTCCATTGCGGTTGCAGTGATACTTGTTCCTTTATTTCAAATGCAGCAGCTAATGGTTCAACAAAGACTGCTTGTTCATCAGTTATATTATCAGGTATTACATGCAGGTTCTTTTCAGGTAACGAAAGAAATTCAGCAAATGCCCCATCCCTTTTCAAAATTCCAAGAACTGTTCTGTTAGGACAGTGTCTATCCATTCCTTTTTGACATGATTCACATGCTCCACAACCAGCATTGATCTCACCGACGACACGTTTTCCAATCAAATCAAAATTGTCTGCTTTTTCAACAGTTCCCACAAACTCGTGACCTAAAATTCCGTCATATGTCATATAGCCATCTAGAATTTCCAAGTCAGTTCCACAAATTCCTGCCAAATTGACTCTAACTATTACTTCCCCAGTATTTGGTTCAGGGTAGTTCTCTTCATATCTCATGTTTTTTCCATCAAAACATGTGGCTTTCATGAAAAGAACAATATTGTTTTCTAATTTTAAAATAGTGAAATTCTAAAAAAGATAAAGATTGTTTTAAATAATTTAGTTTAATCAAAAATACATGCCAAGAATTTCTCATTTTGATATTCCAGTAGACAATCCAGAAAGAGCACAAAAATTCTACAGAGATGTGTTTGATTGGAAATTTGAAAAATGGGATGGTCCTATGGATTACTGGATAGCAAAGACAGGAACAAAAGAGCCCGGAATTGATGGAGGAATGTCAAAGAGAATACCAGGGCAGATTGGAATGACCAATACGATAAACGTTCCATCAATTGATGAATTTGTAAAAAAGATTACTGGAAATGGAGGACATTTGATCATTCCCAAAATGGCAATATCAAAAGTCGGATGGTTTGCACAATGTACAGATACCGAAGGAAACATGTTTGGAATTATAGAGATGGATGAAAAGGCAGAGTAGTACCACCTAAATTAATAATCAGAAAGATTACAAATTTTCAATTGAGTTACAAGTTTTTAGATCATGCAACTGACGCAATAATTGAAGTCATAGCAAAAGACCTCAAAGAAGCATTTGCAGTGGCTGCTGATGCGGAAATCAATTTAACATTAGACCAAGATAAAGTAGAAGAAAAGGACCAAAAAAAATTCTCTGCAAATGGAAAAGATGTTCGTTATCTTTTGTTTAGTTGGCTAGAAGAGATCCCATTCATACTAATTACTGAAGGGTTTGCAATCAAAAGAATAGAATTTGAGATTAAAAAGAATGGCGAATATAAAATTGAGGCAACAGCATTCGGAGAGCCATTAGATGTGAAAAAACACAATTTTAAAGTGGAAATCAAAGCCCCCACATTTTACGATATGGAAATTAGGCAAAATAACGGTGTCTATATGCGATTTTTACTTGATCTGTAAAGATTGTAAATAATTCTTAGTCATTCCATAGAACAAATTATACGTGTTTTTTAAAAGACATAAGATCAAAAACAATATTGTGAAAACAAAATTAGGATTGTGGTCTATATTTTCATTAATTCTTTTAATGATTATTCCTGTACATGCAGATGTCACATCACTTTCGTTGGAAAAGAGTTTTTACACAATTGATGAAAATTTTAAGATTATTGGAACCCAGGATGGGCGAGAAATTGTTTATGTGATAATTCGTGATCAAACTGGGGATTATCGAGGAATGTTATCAGATCCTACAACAACTGATGGCGAATTTGATGTAATTCCAAGAGCTGTTTCATTATTCTTTGATAATGAAGGGATTTACAATGCCACAGCATTTACAGACAGTCAGAGAGAAGTCAATGGAACATCTATACTACTAGAATTTGATGGAAAGAAAGTATTTGAAGTTCCTAGTGTTGTGTTACAACTAAAAGGAATTTCAGATAAAATAGTTGAAGTTGAAAAAACCATAACATTTACTGCTAGTCTTACAGATGATTCAATAAAAGACGCAATTTTTAGTTTGGATAATGAACCTGCAGGGGCTACCATAGATCCTAAAACTGGAAAATTTGTATGGACTCCATCAAAATCGCATGGAAATATTCAAGACGTGCATTATAATTTTGACATCATAGTTAAGAAAGGAAGTCAGGAAGACAGAGAAAACATCACCATTACTGTGAAACAGGCATATGTTGAACCAGAGCCAAAAGAAATTGTTTGTCCTCAAGGTTTTGAACCGGTAAATGGGAAATGCCCAGATAAACCAGTCGTGGATTCTAACGAATTAAAAGTTGCATCATTTGTAGATGAAACTAAAGATCCACAGAGTTATGTTGATAGATACAACAACGAGGCAAGTTACAAGAAATGGTTTGATGAAAACTATTCACAATATTCTTCAATTTATGAGGCAGTCGGATTAGATGAGCCATTACTTATTCCAGCTGCATTTGTAGATGAAACTAAAGATCCACAGAGTTATGTTGATAGATACAACAACGAGGCAAGTTACAAGAAATGGTTTGATGAAAACTATTCACAATATTCTTCAATTTATGAGGCAGTCGGATTAGATGAGCCAAAAACATTAGCCCCATTTGTTGATCCAAATTTGGATCCACAGTATTATGTTGATAGATACAACAAGGAAACAACATACAAGAAATGGTTTGATGAAAACTATCCCAAAATGACAATTTATGAGGCAGTCGGATTAGATGAGCCAGAAATCAAAGAGCCAGATTTTGGTCAATGCGGTGAAGGGACAAGATTGATTGGAAATGTATGTACAATTTTTGATGAAATAGAATATGGTCAATGTGGTGAAGGGACAGAATTGATTGGTAAAGTTTGTGAAATCATTGGCAAAACAAAAGTAAAAGAAAAGCCATGGTGGCAATTTTGGTAACGATTGCAAAGTTAAGTTTTAATCACAATACATTTTGAGTACAATAAATGGGGAAATTAAGTAGAAATCTCAGAATTTGCGGAGATTGTGGAATTGCATATACGTCTGTTAGTTTTACAAAATACATTGATCAATGTCCCATTTGCAATTCGCGAAGATTTGAATCGATTCCTGTAAAATCAGCTGATGAACAACAACCATCATCACCCTCAACATAGATTTTTTAGTAGAAAATATAGTCAATACATATTGTCTGAAGACCCAGAAATTGCCAAAATTATGCAGAGAAAGATGGAGGAGATGCTCAAACCAAAAAATGAGCCCAAAATCGAGCCTGGAATAATAGATTTGAACGAGTCTAATTTTGACCAAATAGTATCTGCTGAGAATCCAACATTGGTAGATTTTTGGGCAGAGTGGTGTGGACCATGCAAATCAATGCATCCTGTATTTGAGAGCCTCTCAAAGAAATACCCAAATGTGAAATTTGCAAGAGTTAATGTTGATCAAAATCAAAACATCTCAATGAGATTTGCAGTACAATCAATTCCAACATTTATCATGTTCAAGTCTGGACAAATAGTTGATAAAATGATGGGGGCAGTAGGAGCTCCTGGAATTCATATGATTTGTAAAAAGCATTCACAGTAATTAAAAAAGATATTTGTAATTTTCAAGTAACATTAGTAAGCATACACAGGTTCTATCTCTCGTTGAATTCTAACTATATCGTTGAATACTTCTTGTTCTTCAGGACTAAGCTTGTGCATGAATTTTTTCAAGATTTGTTTTGCCTCATGTGATGGTGGAAACGTATAGTATACTTCTTCTTCAAAGATTTGTCTCCCTATTGTAACATCTTTTACAGAACATGCAACCTCATCTCCTGCTTTTGCAGAAGATACAGTCTTTTTGTCTAGTTGCAGTTGGTGAATATATCCTACTTTGTGTCCTTTCATATTCATAAATGGGATTTTGTGTTTGAGGTTTCCAACATCAACCCGTACACCAAACACTGCAGGATTGTTGTTACGAAATACCATTCCTTTCATAAAGGTAAATTTTGATATTGGTGTAAGCTCTGCAAACATTGCATCTTCTTCATTTGCAGAATCTTCTTCCACCCAAGCATTATAGTTGTCAATTAAGCTGTAGATTACTTTATCTTCAAATAATTTGATGTGGTTTGTTTCTGATTCCTCTTTTGCATCAGGTAATATCTTGACATTAAATGCCAGAACAACTCCAAGATGTCTATCTTTTTCTTTTATAGCTTTAGCTTCAATCACATCTCGTCTTGTTACAGGACCAATGTCTGCTTTAGAGACAGGAACTTGTGAGCGCTTTAGCATCTCCATTATGGCCTCAAGTGAGCCTATAGTATCACATTTTAGAATAACTCCATTTGTTTCAGTATCAACAAATACTGATTTCATTTCAGATTCGATCAGTTTGGTATATTTTTCAATCTCTTCATTATTTCTTGCAACATAAAGAGTACTTCCTGGAAGAACACCTTCAAGATCTGGGGATGCAATTTTCAAACCAGCCGCTGCCTCTACTTGAGGAACTGGTTTGAATTTGTCACGTGGATCACGCATTTCATCAAGAGGTTTTGGTAAAAGTAACGCTTTAGGTTTTGTAACAATTACAGCATCGCGTTTTGCAACAACAATACTGTCTTCTTTTCTTATTATTCCATCAATTAAAATTATATTTGCAGTCTGTCCGAGTCCTACTTCGTCTTTTACCTCAAGTACTATACCGCGTGGTTCTTTTTCATCTTGGTTGAGTCTTTTTTGAAGATACTGTTGAGTTAAACCAACCAAAACACTGAGCAATTCAGGAATTCCAACTCCAGAGCGAGCAGAGATTGGAACTATTGCAATTTCTGATTTGAAATCTTCTACACGATAAAATGCTTCAGACTTGTATCCTAGAATAGAAAGAGTTCCAACAACATCATAGATTTTTTGATCTAAATCGGCTTGAATTGATGCATCTTGTTCTTTGATTGCCTGAGAAATGAATTGGGTTTCAGACTTTCTCCATCCAGATATTTGATCACATTTGTTTAATGCAACAACAAATGGCACCTTTCTGCTTTGCAAGATTTTCAAACTTTCGTTTGTTTGCGGTTGGAATCCACGATTAACATCAACTACTAAAATTGCAATGTCTGCTGCAGAGCCACCTCTAGAACGCAGATTTGTAAAGACCTCGTGTCCTGGTGTATCAATAACTAAAATTCCAGGAACTTTGTTTTCAGCCTGCTCGAGTTTTTTGTATAGGGGTCCACACATTTCTTTAATCGTCTCAGTTGGAAGAAAACTTGCACCAATATGTTGAGTAATTCCACCTGCTTCTCTGCCTTGAACACCCGTTCCGCGAATTCTATCTAAAAGAGATGTTTTTCCAGAGTCTACGTGACCAAGAACTGCCACTATGGGCTGACGAATTTGCAAATCAGATCACTCAAATGCTACCCTCGATTCGTGATCAAAACTTTCTTGTGAATCTGATGCGTGAATAATATTTTCGCTAAATCCTAATCCAAAGTCTCCTCTAATGGAGCCGGGCTCTGCCTCAAATGATTTTGTTGCGCCAATCATAATTCTGGTAGTTGCAATTGCATTGTTTCCTTCAATGATTGCAGCTACAACAGGTCCTGATGTGATAAATGATGTTAGTTCTCCAAAGAATGGTTTGTCTTTGTGTACACCATAGAAATTTTCAGCTTGTGCTTGAGTAAATGTAAACATCTTTAGTTTCAAAAGTTTGAATCCTTTTTTCTCAAATCTTGTAATTACTTCACCTACTAGATTTCTAGCTACGGCATCTGGTTTTACAATGAATAATGATTGTTCAGTCAATTCTATTTCTTTCTAATTCCGCCTTTAACGTATTTTTTTGTCCATTTTAGTTTTCTTGGATCACGTTTTAGGACTAGTGCATTCTTTTTACATTTTGCAGAACAGAACCATAGTACAGTTCCATCGTTTTTTGCAAGCATAGTACCAGATCCTTTTGCTACTGGTCTATCACAGAAATTACATGGTTTAACTAAAAGACTCATCTAAACACCTATTTGATCTTCTTTGCTTCCCTTTCAGTTTCTCTTAGCATTAGAATTTCTCCTGATCTAACAGAACCTTTAACGTTTCTTGTAAGAATTCTTCCTTTATCCTTACCAGTAAGAACTTTAACTCTAACTTGAATTACTTCACCAGCAATGCCGGTCCTACCAACAATTTGAATAATTTCAGATTGAACTACTTCTTCAGCGTTTTGACTCATTCTTCGGTCTTACCGCCTTTAATTTTAGCTATGGATGATACAACTTGGTCTACAATGTGTTGTGCATCACCTGCATCCAAAATTGCTGCAGCGGCTGAAGTAATATCAATACCTAAAGATTTGCCTAATTCCTGTTTGCTTGGAACAAATGCATATGCTGCACCTTGTTCTTCACATAAAATTGGAAGATGGGCAACTACCTCTGGTGGTTCAACATCTTCAGCGATTACAATTAGTTTACTAGTACCACGTTCAATTGCCTTTGTTGCTTCGTTGGTTCCTTTCTTGACTTTACCGCTAGTTGATGCTACTCTAACAGCCTCTAAGATTGGATTTACGAGGTCTTCTGGCGTCTCAAATTTAACATAATATGATTTTCCCATACTTCGTCACCCTAGGGGTTCATTCTCCATTCTATCCTTCGTTGAGTTTGGTTTTAAAAGTGTTATCTGGAAATTGTTGAGCTGACTTTTTCAAGATATTCAGACATCAAAGTATCCAATTTCTCCTGACTTTCAGCTTCTGCATATACTCTAACAATAGGTTCTGTTCCGCTGGGTCTAATCATTACCCAGTTTCTGGGATCAATTGTTATTTTGATTCCATCAGAAGTGTCAGCGTTTGGAAATTCCTCCTTTAGAGCAGAAATTAGTTTTGGAACTTTTTGGGCAGGACATGAGACCTTGTCTTTGGTAGTAAAAGAAGGAGGTAGATCATCAATCTCTTCAGCAAGAGTTTTTCCAGATGTTGCTAGCAAGTCAAGCATCAATGCCAAAGTCATACAGCCATCTCTGACTTGATTGTGTTTTCCAAACATGTAGCCACCATTTTCTTCAAACCCAATCAGTGCCCCAGTTGGAACCATTTTTCTTGAGACTTCAACGCTTCCTACTTTGGTTCTAATAACTTTGGAATTAAATTTTTTAGCTAAAACTTCAATGTTAGAACTAGAATTCAAACAAGTTACAACTAGAGAGTTTGGATTTTTCTTTAGAATGTGTTGGCTAAGTACTAGTGCAGATTTATCTCCAGTCAAGATATCACCATTGTTATCACAAAAAATACTTCGGTCTCCATCTCCGTCAAATGCAATTCCTACATCTGCATTATTTTCTTGTACAGTTTTTGAAAGTTCAGAAAGATTTTGTGGCGTTGGTTCTGATCCACGTCCTGGAAATGTCCCATCAATTTTAGGATTTACTAAAAATGTTTCACATCCAAGTATTTCACAAAAGTTAGGAGCAGTTACTGCTTGTGCACCATTACCTAAATCTAAAACAACTTTGAAATGTTTAGATTCTACTAGTTTAGAATCAATATGTGAAATAATTCCTTGTAGATATGTTTCAATTGCTCTGTTTTCAGTTCCAGTTTTTCCCCATGAATCAGGTTTTTTGAGCCAGCTTTTTTGTAAATAAATTTCCTCAATAATTAATTCATCTTCACGTGAAATCTCTACACCGTCTTTGGCACAAGGCTTGATACCATTGTATTGTGGTGGATTGTGGGATGCTGTAATCATTATTCCTCCAGAATATCCTAAGCTCTTCACTGCATATTCTAAACAAGGAGTTGGTACAAGTCCTGCAACATTACAATCAATTCCTATTGAATTTAAAGCAGAACTTACAACTTTACAAATAACAGGACTAGATTCTCGTCCATCATATCCTATCAATACAGATCCTTTTTCAAAATATGTTCCAATTGCAAGTGTCATATCATGAACGAATTCTAATGTAAAATCTTCATCGAAGACTCCACGAATTCCATTTGTTCCAAAAAATTTCGCCACAATACTGTGCAATAATAGATAAATTTGTGTTTAATGGCAAATCCGTTGCGGGAGTCGCCCAGCCTGGTCAAAGGCGTAGGGCTTAGGACCCTATATCTTAGGATTTCGTGGGTTCAAATCCCACCTCCCGCACCATTTGAATTTCTGTGAATGATTAATAATGAGAAAATCTTCAGCAAACAAAGTCATGAAAAAGACAGTAGTTGGTATTACAGTAGTAGGTAAAGATAGAGAGGGAATTGTAGCTACTTTTACCAATTTTGCATTCTCCAAAGGCGGAAACATCGAGAAAGTAAATCAAAATGTAATCAAAGGTCTTTTCGGTATGTATCTAGAAGTATCTTTTTCAAAAACAATAGATGTCAAAAAATTTGATTTAGACATTCAGAGTCTTGCCAAAAAAGAGAAAATGGATGTCAGTACACACCACGAAACAAATTCGCAGAAAAATATTGCAGTGCTAGTAACTAAGGAACCACTATGTCTTGAAACAATTCTTGCAAATGCAAAATCGCTAAAAGGAAAAATTTCAGTAATTATAGGTACTGAAAAAACATTAGCACCACTAGCAAAAAAAGCAAAGATTCCTTTTGTTGCAATAGAAGATAAAATTCAAGATAAAGCAGAAGAAAAAATTATCCAAATTTGCAAGAAGTATGATATTGATTTGATCTCACTTGCAAGATACATGCGAATTCTTAGCCCTAACTTTGTTTGGAGATACCCAAACAGAATAATTAACATTCACCCATCATTGCTTCCTGCATTTCCAGGAGCTTTAGCCTATGCACAAGCTTATGAAAGAGGTACAAAGATTGTCGGTGTTACATCTCACTATGTAACAGAAAACCTTGATCAAGGACCAATAATTTTTCAAGATTCGTTCAAGGTAGATCCAAATGATACATTAGAAAAAATAAAGGCAAAGGGACAAAAGCTAGAGGCAGATACGTTACTCAAAGCAATGAAAATGCATTTAGAAAACAAACTTGAAGTTCGCTGGAGAAAAGTTCACATCAAATAAGTGAATTAAATGACAGATATCAAAACTCAGTTTGATCCGATTCTTAGAAAAACAATATCAGCAAAAAAACAAGTGGCAGTAATTCCTGTAGGCTCAATAGAACAGCATGGTCCACATTTACCAGTATCAACTGATTCAGATATTGTAACTGAGGTTGCAAAGAAAATCTCTGAAAAAAATGGCTATCTTTTACTTCCTACATTAAATTACGGTGTTTCATACGAACATGCACCATTTTTTAATTTGAGTATTAGAGAATCAACTCTGCGTACAGTTCTTACAGATTTGTGTTCATCATTGTTATCAAACAACATCAAAAAAGTTTTCATTATTAATGGACATCATGGGAATCTAAAACCAATTAAGAATTTAGATGTAAAACTCAAGAAAATCTCAAAAAATAAACTAAAGGTATTTTCACTATCATATTGGCATTTTATGCAAAGAGAGTTTGACCATGCAGGGTTTGTCGAAACATCTCTAATGTTGGCAATTTCAAAAAATGTAAAAATGAATTTAGCAAAGAAAGGACTAATCACAGATGGAATGACAAAGCAACAAATAGCAAAGATTGGAAAACTAGCAAATCAATCATTTCCAAAAGCTACCAAAAATGGAATTTGGGGGGATCCTACAAAAGCTACAAAGAGAGAAGGACAAGTAATTTTAGCTGAAATCGTCAAAAATCTCGGAAAAAAGTGTCAAACTTGCCTTACTGAGCATAGCTCATAGTTTCACCAATGGAAATTTAATATAACGCCTCGATATCCTAGTCAATAAGTGATTATTGATGTCCGTTGATATGGCAGTAAAAGTATTGGATGAGAGTATTAATCAAGTCGTATTGATAAAACTCAAAGGAAACAAGACCATTAGAGGCAATCTTCTTGGTTTTGATCAACACATGAACCTGCTACTCGATTCTTCAGAGGAAATTCCTGCTGAAGGCGATTCTAAAAGCCTCGGAAGCATTGTAGTTAGAGGAGACAATGTAGTAATGATATCTCCTCCACCAGCACAGAATTAGGTGATTTGCAATGACTAAAGGTACAACTTCTATGGGTGGTTTTACAAAGAAGAAAGTTCACATCAGATGTAGACGATGTGGTAAGAACTCCCTTCACAAACGTCACCATGAATGTGCAAGTTGTGGATTCCCAGAGGCTAAACGCAGAAAGTATTCCTGGATTAAATGGTATACATAGATGCAAGAAATTGTTTTAATTCTTAGTTCATTAGCAGGTGTTGCTACAGCTGCTGCCGTCCGTAAAATGCCAAGAGACAAAAATCAGTTGCTCAGTCTAGGAGCAAGTTCACACATCAAAAGTCAAATCAGTTCATTAAAAATTGAAAAAGATATTCTAACTAAAACCATTTCAAGATTATATCAAGCAGATTCTGAATTTTCTAAAATTCAAAAAGATAAGTTACTGCTAAAGTATCAACACCAGTTAGGAATTGTACTAGCTAAGTTAGAGAAACTTGAGCAAGCAAGTAATCATCCAGATTTGGGCCCAGTTGGAGATGGCTTGATTACATTGATGGATCAAAAATTATCAAAATTAGATGACAGATTATATGAATTATCATCAAAGATGTTAAGTGCCAAGGTTGAAACGCCAAACGTAAAAGTTCCAGAAGTAAAACAAGAAACAAAGCAGAAAAAATCCAATGCATTCAACTTTGACAAACCAAAAGAAGACAAGATGGAGCCAATTGAGATCCCTCCAACAAAATCAAGACAATCATTTGAATTAACTACTCTTACAAACATTTCAAGAAAAGAACCAAAATTCCCATTATTTGAAGAGGCAAAACAGATTGTAAAACCAATGCCACAAGCAAGAATAGCCCCAACAGAAGCAATCAAACCAAAAGAAGACATTGTTCAAGAAATTATACAACCAAAGCCAAAAATTGAAGATAAAATTGAGATCATCCAATCTGTAACAGCAAAACCTGAAACCAAACTTGAGACTAAACCTGACATTAACAAAGAAGTCGCAAAAATTAATGAGCACAAGGCACTTCCAGAACCAATTAAGGAGAAACCAGTTACATCAGATGATGACTTTGATGATGATGCAGATGATTTGGACAAAATCAAAGGTGACATCATGAAAGTATTATCAAAACTGGATCAAGCAGAGGTAGAATAATTGACATATGATGATGCCATTAAGGCATTATCAAGTGACGCGTTAAAATTTGTAAAAGATGATTATGTTATTGGGTTAGGCAGTGGACGTGCAGCAACTGCACTTGTAAAATCACTTGCAAAACTAATCAAACTAAAAGGCTACAACGTTAGAGGTGTGCCAACGTCATTACAAATTAAATTAATTGCTGAAAAAGGAAGAATTCCGCTTGTAGAAGCTGATCAAGTGGAATATATCGATGTAGTGTTTGATGGTGCAGACCAAATTGATTCTCAAAAATACGTAATCAAAGGTGGTGGAGGAGCATTACTAAGAGAAAATATTTTGTTTAGTCTTGCAAAAAAAGTGGTGGTAATGGCAGACAAAACAAAATTTGTAAAAAACTTTACTAGAACTGTTCCAGTTGAAATTCATCCTTTAGCAAGAAACTCTGTTACTAATTCGATTAAAAAACTCGGAGGAGATGCAGAAATCCGTTCACTTGATAGAGGTTATCCATTCTTTACAGAAAATGGAAATATAGTTTTAGATTGTGATTTTGGAACGATAAAGAATCCCAAAGCATTAACTCAAAAAATCAAACAGACTGCAGGGGTTTTAGAATCAGGGATATTTTTGAGAAAACCAGATATCATTTACAAAGCCAAAGAAAATGGTAAATTTGACATTATTTAGAACTAAAGTTTTTTCAGAATAATACAAATAATTTTTACATATTATTTTATCGGATGAAAATTTTTGATCATCTGTTCTTGCTAAATGGACCTTGATGGTCTGTTAGACAGCAGGCACATTGTTTTGTGTAACATTCATCAATTTTTTCATGCCCACATGAACCACAATGACAGAAATTATCGGACACCATGATTTTAGATCATATTCTTGGTAGTTAAACTAGTCAGACATTATCATTTCTGACAATTAGATACTTGTTTTTTTATTCAAATCAATAATCAATACTATGACATCTATAGACAAGGCTGGAATCATAGTTACAATTGTAATAGTATCTATTGCCTTGGGTTTTTTAGCAACTGGGAGTCCTGCAGATATTCCTGTCACCATAGAAAAGACAGCAGTACCAATAAAAGAGGCTACAAAGGAAACTAGCGAAAAAATCCAAGAACTTGCAAAATCAGGCTCTCAGGTAATGGACAAAGTTACTGAAAAGACAAAACAAGTGGTAAAGGAGGCAAAAGAGATTGGAGAAGAGGCCAAAGAATTTACGACATCAAAACTTCCATCAAGACTAGTCATTATCCCAACAGGTACCAGTGTTCCTGGCTGTGAAGATGGAGACAAGTGTTATGATCCTTCAACACTAATAATTTTCAAAGGAGGAGAGGTGATTTGGAGAAATGATGATTCTTCTGCACATACTGTTACAAGTGGAAATATTGTCAGTGGTCCAGACAAACAATTTGATAGTGGACTCATATTGTCAGATGAGACTTTCTCGTTCAAATTTGAAGAATTGGGAGAATATGACTATTTTTGTATGATACACCCTTGGGCTAATGCTTCAGTCATTGTAAAATAATTTTTTATTTATTTTTTGAAGATTTTGTTTTTAGCATCTCTGTAACTTTATCAAAACATGTTTTACACAAATACAATCTATCCATTTTTTTCATTTTTCCTCTTTTAAGACAAATATGGCACATCCATTCTGTCAAAATACTACCTTAATTTTTCAATCTCTGAACGAAGTTCTTTTAGTTCCTTCTCCAATAGTTCTTTATCCGTAGAAGAAATTGAATTAGAACATAATTTATTCAGTATTAAGAATTCTTTATTTTTTAATGATGAAAGATATCTTGACTCACTCACAAATTATTTAGAAATTTCTTTAGACTTAAAATTTACTTTTCATATAAAACTAAGATTAAACGCAATCAAAGTCATAAAAAATAACCCTAAAGTAAAGGATTAATTTACTTGGAATTTAACTAAAACATAGCTCCTAGAAAATTCTTCATCTATAAAGCAAATGGAAGCAGAGTTCGATTTAATGAAAATAAGATTCTTAGTACATGTATCAGAGCAGGAGCTAGTAGACACACTGCAAAAAGAATTCTAAAAAAAGTCAAATCTGAAGTATATCGAGATATGACCTCAAATGACGTTTACAAAAAAGTTCTTCGTGCTATTTCTGAGGAAAAAGGTCTCAAAGCTTTACACCAGAGATATCAATTAAAAAACGCAATAATGAAAATGGGTCCTGCAGGATTTGCATTTGAAAATTATATTGCATCAATTTTAGAATATTATGATTATCATGTATTAGGAGTAAGATCGAAAATTTCAGGAAAATGTGCAATGCATGAAATTGATCTAATAGGAAGAAAAAACGACAAGAAATTCCTAATTGAATGTAAATATCATTCTATTCGTGGAGCATATGTTGGGTTAAAAGAATCATTATACACACATGCAAGGTTTCTTGATTTGCAACCAAAATTTTCAGGAGAAGTAATTTTCTGCAATACTCAAGTCTCAAATCATGCAAAAAAATATGCAAAATGCATAGGACAGCAGATTTTTTCTTGGAGATATCCAGGAGCAAATGGTCTTGAAAAAATTATAGAAAAATACAATTTGTATCCCATTACAATTCTTAATTTATCGAAAAATGAATTGAGAATTTTTTCTGAAAGTAACATGATGGTTGCAAAAGACATTTTGAGATATGATGAAAAAAGAATTTCCAGAATAACAGGAATTTCTCAAAAAAGGATAAAGAACTTGCAAAAATTAGTAGAACAGATCTTTAATCCTCAAATTAGCATATAATGATTAAAATTTCAACTACTGTAAATCATCAAAATTACTAATTTTCATTTTTGAGAATTGTGGAATCTATTGATAAACAATGTATCATTTTACATTTCATGGCAAAAAAACCTGTAAAAAAACTAGCATCAACACCAGCAAAATCGGGTGTTTCAGAATTTGACAGGATTTTTGACAATTTTAGGAGAGATTTAGAAAAATCATTTTCTTCATTTCCAAGAATAGATTTTTCATCATTTCCAAAATTGCATGAAACTGGATGCGATGTGATTGACGAAGGAAACCAACTTCGTATGAAGATGAACATGCCTGGATTGAAGAAAAATGAGATCAAACTCAATGTTACAGACAATTCAATTGAAGTAACAGGAGAGCATAAAGAGGAAGAGAAAAAGAAGAACTATTTGAGAAAGGAAAGACACAGTATGTCATATTATCAGACCATACCACTATCTGAAAAAGTCATTCCTGGAAAAGTAAAGGCAAAACTAACTGATGGAGTTTTAGATGTAACTCTTCCAAAAAACAAACCAACATCTCCTCAAAAGAAAAAATCCATAACTGTTCAGTAACTTTATTTTTTTTTTGTTTTTGTAATTACTAATCTAAGACACAAACTGAAAACGATCTTGCTTGTAGCCTTCTTGTAACTTACCCTCTATAGGAATAGTATTTCCACAAAATTCACAGCAATTGTTCTTGTCAAGATGCCACTCCCTAATACTGAATCCGTAACGATTTACAACTATTTTGTTGCATTCAGAGCAGTAGGTGTGTTCCCATTTATGGCCAGGAACATTTCCAAGGTACACATACTTTAATCCTACATCTTTTGCAACTTGATAATGCTTTTCCAAAGTCTCTACAGGTGTGCTAGGATACTCCATCATTTTGTAATCAGGATGAAATCTCAAGAAGTGGATTGGCATTTCTGGTCCAAATTCATCATAAATGAATTTTGAAAGTTTTCTTGCATGCTCCAAATCATCTCCTACTTTGGGAACAATCAAGTCAGTAATCTCTACATGGATTTTTGTTTTATCTCTAATTTCTAAGAGAGTGTCAAAGATAGGTTGGGGATCAGGCACTCCTATGAATTTTCTAGTGAACTCTTTTTCTGCGCTTCCTTTAAAATCAACAGTAATTCCATCAAGGAATTCATTCATCATTGAAACTGATTCAGGAGTATCATATCCATTTGAGACAAAAACATTGAACAATCCTTTCTTTCTTGCAGCAATTCCACAGTCACGTGCAAATTCAATGAAGATAGATGGTTCATTATAGGTATATGCGATTCCATGTGCACCATATTTTACTGCAGTATTTGCAACTTCATCGGGGGTCATATCAATGCCCTCAACAGTTCTGCGCTGACTAATATCAGAATTTTGACAGTATCTACAGAGCCAATTACACCCTGTTGTAGCAATAGAGTATACTTTACTGCCAGGATAATAGTGAATTAATGGTTTTTTCTCAATTGGATCAACATGACCTGAGATCACCTTACCATAGGCGTATAACTGCAGTTTACCATTTTCATTTCCTCGAATTCCACATAAACCAATTTGGCCTTTGCCAATCTCACAATATCGTGCACAAGCTGTACACTTTACCTTATCATTAGGAAGTGTTTCATAAAGTTCGGCTTCTTTTCCAAGTATAGTCGTCAATGTTTTTTATTATGTTTTAACATATTTAACAAATATGAAAGAATCAAAGGAGTTTTCCGATTCTGATGGAAAAGAATTGGTAAAAATGGCAAGAAAAGCAGTCACTGAATTTTTAAGAAATAATTCAAAAATTCATGATACAGCATTTGATGCTAAATTTGATTTTAGTTCTGGGGTTTTTGTAACATTAAATAAACAGGATTCACTGAGAGGGTGCATCGGATATCCTCTTCCTGTAAAGAAACTATCAGAAGGACTAATTGATGCAGCAATATCTGCTGCAACGCAAGATACACGATTCAGTCCTGTAAATGCTGATGAATTAGACAAGATTACTTTTGAGATTACAGTTCTCACTCCACCTGTTGAAATCAAAGTAGAGAAATCCACAGAATACCTCAAAGAGATCAAAGTTGGTAGAGATGGATTGATTGTAGAGAATTCATATTCATCAGGTTTGTTATTACCACAAGTTCCAACCGAATATGGATGGGACGTAGAGGAATTTCTTGAACATACATGTCAGAAAGCAGGACTAGAGAAGTATGTATGGAAAGATAAAGACACTAAAATCTCAAGATTCCAAGGAGTAATTTTCAAAGAAGAGACCCCCAATGGAACAATCATCAGAGAATCATCTGATGATTTTTTATAAAATAACAAACTAAACAAAACAATGATCAGAGAGCCGGTAGTTGCAGGTCAGTTTTATCCTGAAAAGGAAGAGGATTTGAAAAACATGATCAGGTATTGTATTGATCACGAATATGGACCAGGGAATAATCCTAAAACCTCAAATGATAAAATATATGGAATTATTTGTCCCCATGCAGGATATGTGTACTCAGGACCCACTGCATGTCACTCTTACAAGGCCATTTCATCTCAGAATCCAGAACTTGCAATAATTATTGGACCAAATCATTTTGGTGTAGGAAAAGATGCTGCTACAATGATTGATTCCCAGTGGCAGACCCCTTTAGGAATGGTCAGTATAGATTCAGAGTCAGCAAAACAAGTGGCAGAAATATCAGAGTTTATTGAAATTGATGAATATTCTCATTCTCAAGATCACAGCCTAGAAGTACAGATCCCAATGCTACAGGAAATGCTTTCAAATGAATTTCAAATTCTTCCTATAATTTTGCGTGCGCAAGATATGAAGACTGCTATGGATGTTGGAAATGCAGTATATGAAATTGCAAAAAGAAAAAATGCAATAATTGTTGCCTCATCTGATTTTACACATTATGAAGAAAATTCTTTTGCACATCAACAAGACAAAGCATTGATAGAACCAATCTTGGAGATGAATGTAGAAAGATTCTATCAGGTATTGTATGAAAGAAGAGTTACTGCATGTGGTTATGGAGCAATGGCATCAGCAATGATTGCATGTAAAAAGATGGGTGCTACAAAAGGAGAATTACTAAGCTATGCAACAAGTGGAGATGTGTCAGGAGATACAGAATCAGTAGTAGGTTATGGCGCAATAAAATTCGTTTAATAGTGATACAAAAACAATTATTTTTTCCAAATTTTCCATGTAATGGAACAAAAACATATTTTGGTTGATTTTTAATCTCAACAATTCCTTTGGGTGTCTTTTGCAGAAGAATCAATGATTGTGATGAATCACCAACAGGTGCAATTATGAGCCCATTTTCTTTTAGTTGATCAAACAATGGCAAGGGGATTTCAGAACATGCTGCAGTAATTATTATTCTATCGTAAGGTGATTTGTCAGTATATCCAACACTGCCATCACCTAAAATTACATGAACATTGTCAATGTTTAATTTTTTCAGATTTTCTTGTGCAAATTTTACAAGTTCTGGATGTCGTTCGACAGAATAAACATCTCCCTTTCCTACCAAGTAAGCAAGAATTGCACTTTGCCAACCTGAACCTGTACCAATTTCTAGAATTTTTTGTCCATCTCTAACATCTAACCATTCTGTCATTCTTGTAACAACTCCAGGTTGGGAAATGGTTTGATTTTTCATGATCTGCAGAGGTTCATTGTTATACGCATAATCTAATTCGGACTCTGGAACAAATTCATGTCTTGGAATATTTCTTAATGCAGATTCTACATTGTCATCAGTTAGAAATTTTGAATTTTTTAGATGAATGATTAAATCATTTATTGCAGTGCGATATTTTTTTTCAATTTTTGACAATTATAGTTATTTAGATTTTTTACAATTAAAAACACTCGGTAATTTTTTGAACTCAAACACTAGTGATCTGTTTGAGGATTTTCATGTCTAATAGAATTCATAAAATCCTTGTGTTCTAACATTAACTCTATCATCTGTTCTCGCAAATCCGCATCATCCATTATAGCATTAAGCATAGGTTCCATCATTTGGTTTGACATCATAGCCATATGAGAAGGATCTTCAAGCATCATAGTATGCATATCTTTAGTTATATCAGAATTAATCCATACATGATGAATCATATCCATCATTTTATCAGAATTATGCATCATCATTCCATGAGAGTTAATTTGATAGTGTTCATAATCAGAACACCACATACATCCTGATTGATGCATTCCTTGTCCCATTCCAGAACCCATCATAGGTTGATGAACTGAATCCATCCATGCAGAATGAGACTTTAGATGATTTTCCATTTGAGTATGATTCTTCATTGTATGAATCATTTTTTCACGTAATTCAGGATCACTAGTCATTGGTCCTAGCATGTTTTTGAGCAATTCAGGATTTGCTTTGATTTGAGACACCCAATCATTCATAGTTTGCATCATCATGGTAGGATTTTTCTGCATCATTTCATGCCAGTGATACATAAGGTTCTCATTTGTTGCCATGCTGTTCATCAAATGATTCATCATTTCAGGATTTTTCTCCATCATGGATTGATTATGTGAACCATATCCCCTATCAACTAATTTCAAATATGTAGAAGGCATTACACATACGGGATTGCCATTACTTTTTTGTAATAATAAATATCCAGATTTACAAGTTATCATATCAATATCAGCAAATTTTTTCCACTGTTGAGGAGGAGTCATTTGTTGGGCAAAAGAATTGTCAAAGAACGATGGACTGATAATAAGAGTTAGCAACAAAGCCAGAAAAAATACAAAATGAGATTTCAATAAAAACAATTTGTGTTTTTCTCTTAAAAAGCAATCGTAAAAAACCAAATTTACTAATCAGTTATTTTGAAAACAAGTTAATTTTTCTGTCTACTAGTTTACCATGACCAAGTTTACCTATTACTTCAAAGTTATCAGCAACAGTTTCTCCACGAACAATTGTTTTAACAGGCCAGCCTTTGAGATTTCTTCCCTCATATACAATATAATCAGAGAACCCGCCAAAAAGATCAGAAGTTACTGTTTTTTCTTTTTTCAAATCTAACATTACAATATCTGCATCAGAATTTTTCTCCAAGGTTCCTTTTTGAGGATACATTCCAAAGATTTGAGCAGCGTTTTGACTAGTAAATCGTACAAACTGTTCTAAGGTTATTTTGTTTTGATTAACGCCATCATTGAGTAAAATTGGGATTACTGTGCCTATTCCAGGGAATCCAGCAAGAGCACTCCAAACATCATCTCCACCTAGTTTGAGTTTGAGTTGATTTGCAACATGATCAGTACCTATCGTATCAATTTGGTTATTCATCAGTGCACTCCATACAGCCTTACGATCATCTTCCGTTCTAATTGGCGGCATTACTTTTGCAAGATAACCAGATTGCTTCTCATAAGATAGTGTCAGATAATGAGGACATGTTTCTACAAATATTTTGGTTCCAAGTTTTTTCTCTTCTTCAATTTGTTTTAATGCACGCTGAGAGCCAATGTGAACAAAGTAAATTACACAATCATAGTCTCTACCAAATTTTGATACTGTTTTGATTGCTTTAGCTTCAAACTCTGGAGAACGACTAGAAGACCATGCAGACAATCCATCTTGATGTTTTTCTTTTGCGGTTTTAATTCCACATCCACATGATTCATAGTCTTCAGCATGAACCAATACAGGGCAACCAAGCTCAGCTGCAGTCTTTACTGTTTGCTCTACAATTTCATCAGTAACATCTACTTGAGCAGCAACAAGGTTTTGAGAATTTGGTGGCATATCCATGTAAACATGTCCAACTTCACCACCAAGATTCATGTAAATTTTAAAAGATGTAATTCCTTTTTCAACACACAGATTCATCTCGTTGATTTGCTGTGGTGTGAAAATAGAAGCATGTATTGTATAATCAACGTAATGATTTTCAGATGCAGAATCAAGTTGAGGTTGTAAAGATCTTGAAAAAGGATCAACTAGTCTAAGCATACGCATCATTGTAGTAATACCACCTATTGCTGCAGCATGAGATTCAGTTTTTGCAGCTTCATTAATTGGAGAATAGACTCCATAGTGAACATGAGTATCAATTGGTCCGGGAACTGAAACTAGTCCTGCACCATTGATTTTATGATCACATGCAGGTATATCAGTTGCAAATCCAACAATTTTTCCCTCATCAATTATGATATTTTTGTCAATCATCCCTTGAGGAAGGATAACGTGTGAATCAGTAATTACAGTGTCATACGTCATCTGTAAATTTTATGAGATTGAGGCTATTATGCGTTGAGAAAATGAATAAAAGAACAACTGAAAAGAGATACTCTGAGGGCCGGTGGTTTAGGAGTATAATGCCTCGTTCGCAACGAGGATGTCGAGGGTGCGATTCCCTCCCGGTCCACTTTTCTAGAAACTATTATACATAAATAAAAAATATCATCATTATGGAAGTTTTTGACGGCAAAAAAGCTGCACAAGATTACATGTCAAAGCATACTCTAGCATTCTCTACACCTGAATTAACTTTAATGAGATTTGCATTTTGGTTAGGAGACTCTGTTCCAGATCCAAAAAATGAAGGAAAAGGAATTCCAAGAATGATGACATATTTGGTAGAGCAAGACTTTGAACCAGTCTTAATTGATGATGAAACATACGTACCATCTGGTGCAGTAAAAAGTTCAGCTATTGTTGGAAATGCATACAATGAGCAAATTTCAAGTGGAAAGTTTTGTTCTGAATGTGGTACTAGTCTTTCTGCGACTGCAAAATTCTGTCCTGAATGTGGAACGACACAAGAATAAAAAAAATTGATTACTAATTTTATGTTTTAGTGCCACACTTTGTGCAAAACTTTGCACCTGCTCTAAGTGATGCTCCACATGAAGAACATCCATTTCCACCTTGTGATTGCGTTGTTTGTCTTGGCATCAAAGCTGGATCAGGTGATGGTAAAGTTCCAACATCTCCAAATGATTCCTGTGCAGAAACAATTCCAGGTGGACCCCCACCTACTGGATTTTGTGCAGTTCCGGCTCTTGGTGGTTGTCCCATTCCACCTGCCATCATCCCTGGTTGACCCATTCCTGGCATCAAACCTGGAGACTGTGTATTTCCAGAGCCAGATCCTATAGATTTTTTTAATTCAAAGATTACTTTGATTGCTAGAAATTCTAATGCAGAGTACGCAACAGTATAATCACCTAATTTTTGGAAGAATTCTTTATCACTGATTTGTCCTTTTTTGTACATGTTATTTGTGTCTAGAAATGATTCATAGTATCCCTGAGATTCATCAAACAAACTCTGTAGTTTATCAAAGAGCATGTTCAGGGTATCTACTTCACCAAATGACATATTCTCACTCGATTTTTGGAATATTAATTACTTTAGGATCAAAAAAGAGGAAAAACGTGTGTTTGAAATTATGCAAGTGCTCTATCAATCATACCTTGGTATGATTCTTTAGATGCAGCACCTACTTGCTGACTAACTATTTCACCTTTATTTAAGATGATTAAAGTTGGAATGCTAAAGACATTGTATTTTGATGCCAATTCATTGGCCTCATCAACGTTAACCTTGACAAATTTTACTTTGCCTTCATAGTCAGCTGCCAGTTCTTCAACTACTGGACCTACCATTCTACATGGGCCACACCATTCGGCCCAAAAGTCTACAAATACAGGAATGTCAGAATTTATCACATCTACTTCCCATGATTTTGCATCTGAAATTTGTGTTACAGCCATTCTATCATTATTTCATTGCACATACCTAAAAACGTTCACCAGAATCAGCACCGTATTTTTTGTTGGAAAATTAATTTTGATATATACTTAAATGACGTTTTGCCAAATCTCAGATATGAGTTCAGAACTTAGACTTAAAAAATTACGAGGATCTGGGGGTTATGTTATGGCCACCGTTACAGATGAGCAACAAATGAAAGGCAATCTAGGAGGTCCAGATCTATTTTTAGCACCAATTGGAAGATTAGATCCTGAAAAAATTACTAAACATTTTTGCAATACTTGTGAAAAAGAATTTGAAGGTCCTCCAAAAATTGAATTTGAGAATCCAAATGAAGAAGTTGCTGAAAATCTAATTCTTGCAGAAAGAGGTCAATACATTTGTAATTCATGTAATGCTTCAATTGCAGAATACAGAGACTTCAAAAAAGAAGATGAAGCAGGCGAAGTTGGAAGTGCAAAACCATTAGAACCTCAAGTTCAAAGTGCACCGCAATCTGAAATTACACCACAACAAGTAGTACAACCTACAACGGTTACACAAGAATCAGTTACTAAGCCAGGTCCTGCAACTTCAGTCACTTCAATTGAAGGGAAAATTGTATTTGATGAGAATGCAAACAAAATAGGAACTGCAAAACAAGTTGGAATTGATTCTACTCAATCAATGGTTCTTGTTATTACTAAAGAAGATGGTACAGAAGGCAGCGTGCCTTGGAGCAATATCAAAAAAATTGGCGAAGTGGTTCTTTTAGGAAATCCGCAAGAAGATACTCAGCCAGGAAAATGCTCTAACTGTGGATTTGGAAACAAAGAAGGCTCCAAATTCTGCGAAGAATGTGGAACCAAGATCTGATAGTTGGTAAATTTAATCAATGATGCTAAAGGCGATATTATAATTGGCAAAAAGATCAGTACCTAAAGGAGTTATCAAAGATATCATAATTGTCGGTGTCGGAGTTTTAGTAATATGGATAGGTCTTCAAGTTGCATTTGGAACTCAAAATCCATTTTATGTTGTTGCAAGTGGAAGTATGGTTCCAGTCTTACAAGTTTATGATGTTTTAATTGTTCAAGGTCATGAGCCTTTTGAAGATATTGAAGTTGGTGACATTATTGTTTTTAATCGGCCATCAGATCATAACAGGGTTATTGTGCATAGAGTTGCATCAATAATTCAAGAAGATCCTAAAACAATCAGAACACAAGGAGATGCAAATCCAGCATCAATTCCAGGAACAGATTTTCCAATTACAGAAAAAGAGTACATAGGAAAAGTAGCATACACGCTTCCACAAGTTGGATATGTTACACAATTACTAAAGCCTCCAATCAACTATGTCATAATTGCAATAGTTGTGGGAATCATGGTGGTCAAACAGGTAGTTAAGAAGAAAAGTGAAAAAGAACTTTCCTTTACAGATCCATTAAATTCAGAAAATCCAGATACTATTGAAGAATTGTCAGATATTGACAAGATTGAAAAAGATTCTGAATATTCAGAACATATTGAAAAAACAGAAGAGGCAGGAAAATTAAAAGATAATGAAGGTCCTGAGGATTTAGCAAAAAAATCTGAGATTGAAGACAAATTGAAACACATTGAGGAAGCTATTGAAGGTAAACAAAATGACTCTAAAGAAAGAGATGAAAATCCAAAGAAGAAAGAATAATAATTTTTACCAATATTCAGACAAACAGGTTCACATTATGCACGTATGACAAGTGCAATAGATCGTCCTGTTTGTTTGGTAGTATAATTACGTCAAAATTATTAAAAAAGGATACTGAGAAATTATTAGTTTCAATAGTAGTATCATTTATGAAGTAGTAGAAAAGAAAACTCCTGATTGAAATATTTTCTTGTTTTTTCAATATTTTTTTTGGTTGGATCGGCATACGCACAAACTCCATTTCGTGATACTGCAGGGTTGACATTAAATGGAATAGAGTGGTGTGAAGAAAATTATCAATTGTATTATTTTATGGGAAATGATTTTTTTGAACATCATCATCACTCTATTGAATCAAGATTGTGTGGGAATTTGTATAATGATGATTTATGGTTATATTCAGAGCCAGACAGATATCAGAAATTAATTGAAGCTAGTAGAATGTATTATAGTTTAGAAATCCAGGAAAGCACCAAAGAGGCAGAAGAAGGAAAAATTGATACAAAACCTGTCAATATCAAAGAAATCCCTCAAGAGATTGAACAGCAACAAAAAGAATTAGAGGGATTAATTGTAAAAGAATCAAATGAAAACAATATTGAAATAAAAACGGTATGTGATGAAGGTGCTGAACTGATAGATGGAAAGTGTTGGATTGTTGATACTACTGAGGGCGGAGGTTGTCTCATTGCTACTGCAACATATGGTTCTGAAATGGCACCACAAGTTCAATTCCTCAGAGAAATTAGAGATAATCAGTTGATGGATACACAATCAGGCTCATTATTTATGGCAGGATTCAACCAGGTTTACTATTCATTCTCACCATATGTAGCAGACATGGAAAGAGAAAGCCCACTATTCAAGGAATTGGTAAAAATTGGAATTACACCACTGTTATCCACACTATCTGTAATGTCATATGCAGAATCAGAATCTGAAGTATTTGGTTACGGAATTGGCGTAATTTTGATGAATGTAGGAATGTATATTGCAATTCCAACTATGTTAATAATGAAATTAAAAAGAACTAATTTTAGAAAAATTGAAAATTATTTAACTTAAAGAACGGAATCTTTTGTTTTGAATACACGCTTAAAGTAATCAGAGGGTTCATTTGGTTCTTGAATATCATTTTTAATTCCAGCCAAATTCTTTGCCAAGTTCTTTTTGTATCCAACTTGCATTTGTCTTTGAATTTGGATTCTTTGTGCCTGGGGCGAGCCTGCACCGTGCATAGATTCTGTAAGATATCCAACTGCATTTCTTCCAAGGGTCATATTTTCAATTAATCTTAAAATTCTCATTCTATTTTCAACATCAACACCTTTTCTTCCGGCAAGATATTTTTTGAGCAATGGTCCAGCTTCTGGGTGTCTAAAGTCCTTTTCAGATGGCAGTGTAACTACTAGCCCACCAGCAATGTCTTGTGCCAATCTGCTAATTTCATATGGGAATCGAGTTACATTATGTTTGCAAACTTGAGCAAGCATGTCATCATTTAGAAATACACCAGACTTCATTTTATGTCCTTGATGTGATGATGCAATACCTGCAGCAAATATTGTTTCATTTAGATGAGTCATCTCAATAATTTTATCTTTAATGTGAGATACTTTGGGAATTCCATTATAATCTGCAATGGTTGCTGCTGCTCCAATTAACACATCACCTAAACCAGTTTTGCATACGTAACTACGTCTATGATAACATGTGAATCGTTCTACAAGCATTGATGCAAATTCATATTCACCGTTCATGAATACTTTGTCCCATGGAATAAACACTTTATCTAAAATTATCAAGGCTTCTTGACCGCCAAACTTTGCGTTACCATCGTCAATGTCACCTTCTTCCATACTTCGCGTATCACAAGATTGTCTACCGTAAATGTAGGTGACTCCCTTTGCATCTGCTGGAATTGCTCCAACAAAAGCCCAGTCTTTATCAGCTTCTGTTAATCTGATTGTTGGCATCAAAAGAATCCAATGTGAATTGATACATCCAGTTTGGTGCGCTTTTGCACCTGAAACATAGATTCCTTTCTCATCAGTTTCCACAATTCTAGTAAATAAATCAGGATCTTCTTGTTCTGAAGGACCTTTACTTCTGTCCCCTTTAGGATCAGTCATGGCACCACCTATTACAAGATTTTCTTTTTGCACCATCTTTACAAATTCTAAGAATCTCTTATGGTAATCAGTTCCATGTTTTTCATCAATTTCAAATGTAGTAGAGTGTAAAGAGTTCAATGCATCCATTCCAACACATCTTTGGAAACATGTTCCTGTGTTTTGCCCAAGCTTTCTCTGCATTTTATTTTGTAATACTAAATCTTGTGCACTTTCTGCAATGTGTAAAAATCTGTTAACTTTCAACCCAGTAATTGATGAATCAGCAGAAGCTAATGCTTCTTCACGAACTGCAAGATCATAAGTTTCTGCAACTGCATTAATGGATGGTCTAATAATTGGATGATCCACGGGTTCTTTAATTAATTCTCCAAAGAGGTAAATTTTGAGATCTCGCCCTCTAAGACTTTCAATATAATCATCGCCTGTTCTAATTGTCTTCAAGACATTAGCCATGTAACATTATTCATCTTTATGTTGTATAAATATTCTAGAGTAGTGTAAGTAAAATTTTAGGTATGAATTGCGATCAAAGTCCAATTCTGACATCAAGAATTCTACAGCCTTTTCCTTTCTCCATTACTAGAACAGGGTTCATGTCTAATTCTTTAATCTCTTTAAAGTCAGAAACTAATTGGGATAGTCTTTGAATACACTCAGATAATTTTGTGATATCAGATGGTTTTTCTCCTCTCACACCTTGTAGTAGTTTTTGAGTTTTAATTGAGGCTATCATATCATCAGCCTCCTTATCAGTTACAGGTGCAAGCTTGAATGTTACATCTTTAAGAACTTCGACATAGATTCCACCCATTCCAAGCATAATTACAGGACCAAATCCTGGTTCAAGTTTTGAACCAATAATGAGTTCTTTGCCACCTTTTACCATCTCTACAATCAAGACTCCTTTGATCTCTGCATTTTTGTTGTATTTTTTGGCGTTTTTGATAATGGTTTTGAATGCATCTTTGATTTCAGCATCATTGTTCAAGTTTACTTTAACACCACCAGCATCAGACTTGTGAATAATTTGAGGTGATGCAATTTTCATTACAACAGGATAACCAATTTTTTTGGCAATTTTTATTGCTTCTGTTTCATTTTTGGCAAGTGCACTTTGAGGCAAGGGTAAGCCATATGCTTTGAGAACTTCTTGTCCTTCTTCTTCTAACAGATTGGGTCTTTTTTCTTTTTTGACTTTGTCAAAAATTTTCTTTGCTTTAGCTTTGTTTACTTTGAATTTTGTGATTCTTCCTTCTTTGGTATTTACCCAAATTGCAAACTTTATCATTGCAGCTAAAGTTCTAATTGCTCCTTCAGCGTATGTGTAATAAGGAACATCTCCTTTGGATAAAATTTCTCTATTTGTAATGCCTTCATCCAATCCCATCAAGCTTGCAAGCATTGTTTTTTTGTATTTCTTTGACATTTCAACAATAACTTCAGCAAGTTTATCATAATTCAGAGTTCCAGAAGGTGTACACATAGTAATCACAGATCCTACCTTCGGATGTTTCAGTACACGATCCAACACGTTATGGAATCTGTTAAAATCAGCATCACCTACAATGTCAACTGGGTTTCTAGAGCTCCCCCAAGGAGGAATTACTTCATCAATCTTTGAACGAATACTATCAATCTTTGCCATTCTAATTCCAGCTTTAGAACATGCATCAGTGGAAATTATTGCAGGCCCTCCAGCATTTGATACAATAACTAAACCACCTGCTGTTGGAAGTGGTTGTTTTGAAAATGCTGTTGCATAATCAAATAATTCTTCCATAGTATCAACTCTGATTGCGCCTGATTGTTTAAGAAGAGCATCATAGATTTCATCTGAACCCATCAAAGCTCCAGTATGAGACATTGCAGCTTTTGCACCCTCTGGACTACGTCCAGATTTTAGTACAAGTACTGGTTTTTTGAGTTTTTTAGTAATATTTTTACAAACTTTGAGGAATTCTTGACCATCTCCCATGTCTTCAAGATACATCACAATAACTTTGGTTTGTTTATGATTTGCAAGAATTTTTAGGATGTCAACCTCACTCATTGCAGCTTTATTTCCAAGACTTACAACAGCAGAAAAACCAATTCCTTGAGCACTTGCATCTTCAACTAGTGCTGCACAGATTGCGCCACTCTGAGATACCAATGCAATTTTTCCTGACTTTGGTGTAACTTTAAGAAAAGTAGAATTCATCATTGTCTTTGGATCAAGATTCATGACACCAAGACAATTAGGTCCGATGATTTGGATTTTGTATTTTTTAGCAATATCTTTTATTTCTTGTTCACGTCTAGCTCCTTCTTCATCAACTTCTTTGAAGCCAGCTGTGATAATGATAACGCCTTTGACTTTTTTCTTTCCACATTCTTCTAACACTGGTGCAACTAACGTATTTTTAATGACGATTACTGCAAGATCAATTGATTTTGGAACATCTAAAACACTCTTGTATGCTTTTTTGTAAAAGACAGTATCCCTTGAGGGACTAATTGGAAAAACAGTTCCTTTGAAACCGTTCATAATATTTGACGTAATTGTAGCTCCAACACTTCCTCTCTTGTCAGATGCACCAATTACTGCAATTGATTTTGGTGATAAAAAGACAGATTCTGCCATGTAAAACTGATCAAAGGATTTTGTATAATAAAGTTATTCATAGAAATTTCTGATCTCTAGTTTTAGCTTCCCAGCATTTTTCCAGCTAGATTCTCTTTCCTAGGAATCCATACGATAGACAAGTTTGAAAATTTTCCCATAAGTTCCCATGCTTCTCTAGCCAAATTTCTTAATTCTTCATTATTTATTGCAAATTCATGATTTAATTGATTCACAGTATTTTTGGAATCACTGTGAATGATAATTTCTTCATCTGAATCAACGTATTTGTTCAATGCAGAAATTATTGCAAGATATTCCGCCTGATTGTTAGTAAGGTCAGGTTTTTTTTCATAGAACGATTCTCCGGTTTCTTTAATAAAATAACCATATCCACTATTGGTTCCACCAGAACCGTCAACGTAAATATTAATTTCCATCTTTATACAACCTTGTTATCTTTACAGTTAGATTTAACACTATCATGTAAATAATTGTAGAGATTCCTTGAGATGTAATTGATGCCAAATATGGATCATAGTTTATTGTTAGAAAATAATATTGCAATGCCCATCTAGCTGCAGTGTATATGATTTCAGCAATACCAAGAGATGTAATTAATTTTTTTAAATCATTTTTTAATTTTGTAATATCAGTTTTTCCAGAGTTTAGTTGATACTTTTTTCTATTATCCACATAAAACAAGAAACTAAAAACTGAAAAATATATCACATAATCTGCAATCGTCGTATATGTTGTGTTAAGATAATCAGCTTGATCAGATAATATTTGAGCAATTACTGCTGAAATTATTATTGATGCAGCAAATGCTATGAGGACATTTTTGTTTAGTTTTAGATATTCTTGAAACACGTATTAGAACATTGTTTGTTACAAATAAACTAAGATTAATCCAAAGTTATTTTCAAAAATATGATCAACCCTGCAAGCTCAGCAATTCCTACACCTAACATGTATGGGAAAATTTCATGAGAGAAAATCTCTTCCATAGAAAAATAGGCAAATGCACCAATTACATTATGTAAGAATAGCATTCCTGCAACAACTATCATACCCAATGGAAGTTCTGCTCTAGTCTTGACATACATTTTTCCAAATATGCAGATTAGAATTCCAAGTATACTCATATTTGCAATCGAGACAATAGATAATACTAGAGAAGTAGATTCCATTTAGTCTAAAACACCTGTCAATCTTTTATTTACTTTTATCCAGTTTTCCTTCAATTTCTTCAAATGTCTCCATATTCACTTCAAGAAAAGTTGAGATAAAATAGTTCACATTGTATTTTTCTCCAACTTTGCTTATCATGTTATTTTTTTCTAGTACTCTAATATGATGTTGAATTGCCTTGTAATCAAGACCCAATTCCTTTGCTAATTGATTTGTGTTAAATGGATTTTCCTTTAATTTTGAAATTATTTTTAACCGATTTAATCCCCCTCGTGAGCCCGCAAATACAAACCACAGCAGTCTTTTTGCATCGGGATCGTTGGCCATAATTTATGAAGGTTCTTCTCATTTACTACTAAAAGGTATTCTGAGATAGGTAAAAGTAGAAAGTATAAAAAACAAATCAGACAAATTTGAATGAATTAGAAAATGATGTTAAATTATGATGCACCATTGTATAGGCCACCATCAGAAGCTAGATCACTTATCTTTCAAGTGACTCTTGGTTGTTCATTTAACGAATGTTCATTTTGTGACATGTATAGATCCAAAGAATATTCTGAGAGACCGTGGAATGATGTTAAAGCAGAGATTGACATGATGGCAGGTTATCTGCCTGAAACAAAACGTGTGTTTCTTGCAGATGGTGACGCACTAAATATTGATTCAGAGTATATGGTTAAAATTGTAAAGTACATTAGAGAAAAATTTCAAAATATTGAAAGAATTTCATGTTATGCTATGCCTATGAATATCCTAAAGAAAACACCTGAAGAATTAAAGAAAATGAATGAGGCAGGTTTGGATATGTTCTATCTAGGAATTGAAAGTGGTTCAGACATTGTTCTGAAAAAAGTAACAAAAGGTGCAGTTGCAAAAACAATTATCAAATCAGTTAACAAAGCAAAGGATGCAGGATATGTAATGTCTTGTATGGTAATTTTAGGACTGGGTGGAAAAAAATATTCAAAAGAGCACATCAAAGGAACTGCAGAGGTGATTAGTGCATGTTCACCAAATTATGTTGGAGCATTAACACTGTATTTAGAAAATGGGATCAAACAAGAATTCATTGACAAGTATGAAGGTGAATTTGTCAGAATAAATGATGATGAATCATTAGAAGAACTCTATGATTTGATAAATCAGATTGAAACCAAAGACGAAATTGTATTTAGAGTAAATCATGGTTCTAATGCATATACAGTAAAAGGGACATTCCCTCAAGACAAGCAAGAAATGTTAGAGAAAGTAGAATGGATGAAGCAACATCCAGAGATTGTACGCCCGCAAGGATTACGTGGATTCTAGATTAAATTTTCTTGATTGATGTATACAACCTTGAAAATTTTGACTAGATAATCCCCATCAAATATTTTACTGGTTACACCATTTTCAGAATTCAATACTCTGAATCTATACTCATAGTCACCATCTTGCTCAACACTTGTTTGTGCAAAGTGAACTGCATCATTTTCTTTGAAAATTTGAATAATTACTGGATATCCTTCAACATGATTTGCAATATTCCCTTCAACAAATGCCCATGGCAATGAGTTTTCTTCAGGAGAGTGGAAAAAGATAGTTGATTTTTCAAGTGCGATATTTCCACCTAATGAAATGATTTCAGTTTGAGGTTGATGAGTATGACCATTAATGAGGATTTGACCTGAATGTGGGTGTGCAAAGGCAGAACCGATTGAGAATGCTAAAATAAAAGTCAAAGCTAAAATGCCTGAAAATAAAATTACTTTATTCATATCAAAATCATGTGTTATAGTAGTTTAAGAATTTTTCAAGTTAAAGATTATCAATTATAGATTTGAGGTGTTCAGGAAGATCCGGTAATTCAGTATGACTTTCATTATTTTGAAGATTTTCAGGGCCAATTCGTCTAACTCTTTGAGTTCCAAGAAGAGTGTCAATATTTCTTTGAATATCTTTTTCAGGTAATATTGTCTTTAATTTTTCAAAGATCGTTTCTTCATTCTCGTATTTTTTAATCCCATATTGAACTAGAATGGTTTTTTCTTCAGAAGAGAATTCAGTCATATTTTAGTAGGGAGAATTAAGGCTAATAATCTTTCTTTACACTATAAAGAAAAAAGACGACAATATTTACAAACATAAAGCTTGTTAAATATGAAGAATAGATACATCGGATATGTCGATAGAGATACTTGCAAAAAAATCAATGATATTAATTGTATTTTTTTATTTTCGTTAATCTTTATCGGGATTATATTTTCTTTAGGGACAACTTTTGCAATTGAAGAAAAAGAGCAAACCACATTTCTTTCATGGATAATGATTGCATATGTTGCAGGTTTATCCATGATTGTTTTGCCTTGTACTCTACCTTTGGTGTTCATTATTGTTCCATTGAGTATGGGACACGGTTACAAGAAAGGACTAACAATGGCTCTGCTTTTTGGTTTAGGTTTAACTTTGACTATTACAGCATATGGTATTGGAATTGCTACAATAGGACAAACCGCATCATTAGATCAAGCTTCTACTATAATGTTTTTGATAGCGGGAATTGCAGCTTTTGTTTTTGGGTTATCGCAATTGAAAATAATTTCTTTGAGACTACCATCTTATTCAGGAACTCCTAAATTCATTCAAAAACGTGGAGAGTATACAAAATCATTTTTCATGGGATTATTATTGGGAAATGCAGGAGTAGGTTGTCCTAATCCTTTGTTCTATTGGCTTTTAATTTACATTGCAGGAACTGGAAGTATTGAAGTAGGGGCATCATTAGGTGTCGTGCATGGTGTAGGCAGAGCAATTCCTTTGATTTTGATGTCAGTACTTGCAGTTATAGGAATTAATGCAACAAAAAGTCTTACAGTCAAAAGAGAATCCATAGAAAAAGCATCAGGATGGATGTTGATAATCATCGGTTCCTTCTTGATAATCAATGGTTTTCCAGACGGTCATGAATGGTATGAAGAAACATTCATCCATCAAGGATGGAATAATTTAATTGAAATGACTCCAATTCCTCCTGAATTTGAGATGGAAGAGCATGATCATGGACATGGAGATTCTGGAAAAGACTTTAAAATATTCTATCCTGCTTTATTTGCAGTGTTAATTTTGAGTCCAATTTTTGTGCTTTCGGTTAGTAAATTGAGGAGGATAAATGCATGAAAGATCCTGTTTGCGGAATGGAACTTGGGGAGAAAGGAGAAAAGTTATTGCATAAAGGTAGAGAATACATATTCTGTTGTGCTAGCTGTAGATGGGCATTTGAAAATAATCCAGAGCAATTTGAAAATGAGTCATAAAGTAGAAATTCTGACAACTCCTTCTTGTGGAAATTGTAATTTAGTTGAAAAAATTCTAAATGAATTAAATATTTTATATGAAATCATAGATGTTACAGAAAAACCAGAATATTTGGAGAAATATCCAATATTTACTGCTCCAGGAATTGTAATTGATGACAAATTAGAATTTACAGGCATACCAAAAAAACATGAAATTCTTGAAAAATTGTCATAATGTCTAAAATTTTTGTTGTAAAAATAATTCTGATAGAAAATGAATTTAGATATGATTTGCTTTACTAAAAACCATCTTTGAAAATATACATTTTCATTTTTATTTAAAACTGACACAATTAGATTATGTCAGCAGTAAATAATCAATCAAATAGTACATCAGATAAAAAATCTATTTTCATTATTGGAGGGGTCATACTTATAGGAGCGTTGACTCTTTTTGCATATCTGATGTGGTATGTTTCTCCAGATGAATATATTGAAAGTGATAGCAATTACAGAATCTGGGTGTATTGTAGAAACTTTTGATGGTTTTGCAGCAAATATTGGAGATTGTAATGTGCAACAAGGTGAGTATGTTAATGCTCTAATAGACAAAAAAGTCAAAGAGAGGGCAGCCTTGATGAATCCTACTTCATAAAGTAATCATTTTCAAGAAATGTAAAAATAAAATATATGCTCATGTGGATTCAGCCGCCAAATGAGGGATGAAAATAGAAGTTAATGTTAGTGAGTTCAGCCAATTACACCTAAATCATTTGAAATATGAGTTTGTTCTAGTAATATTCTTTGTAATGAGAGTAGGTGTTTTATTATCTAAGCGACAGATCGGACAAATGTCCACATTGATTCCAAAGTATCACCAGGAATAGTAGAATATCCATCATGAGCAAATCTTGCAAGAATGATGTTTTTTCCATCAACTGCATCAGATAGAATGGTACTTGCAACTAATTCTTCTGAATCAAATGATTGTGATTGCACTCTTCTTATCACCTGAAAATTCTGCCCATCTACAGTAATAATTGGATCATTTCCTCGTGTTGCCTCATAATCCAAAAATGATTTTAGTGCAGGTAGATTAAGATCTGAGAATTTCACAGATTCCAGATATACTACAAGTGTTCCATCGGAATTTCTTAAGGTAGTTTGTACAAAGATAAAGACATCATCTTCTAATTCAGGTTGAATTTCACCAAAAGAACAACTTGCAGGAATTAAAAATAAAACAAATAAAAAAATATAATTTTATTCATAAAATCAATTAAAAATAGTAGATAATTAATTTGCTGTTTTGATGGTTTGGCCTAATAATTCTTTGTATAAAATAACAGCTTCTTGTTCATTTTTTGGTCCCACCACAACTGCAGAGCCTTTTTTCATGAAACTTACAGACAAGTCATTAGTTCTCATAGACAGTCCCAAGTTACCCTGATTTTCTACAATGAATCCTTTTTCCTTTGCGATTCTAGTTACAGCATCTACATCAACATCAAATGTTTCAGTAGGAGTAATAGAATAAGTCCTCTTACCACGATTGCGTCCACATAATTCTTCTAAAATCAATTCTTCTTTTGTAACAACGTCTAGTTTGCCTGTCCCACAAACGGGGCATTCATCAGCTCTGAATGTTCTAGTACTGTTAAAATCAAGGTTTTCCAAATCAATATGCAAGATTCTTTGAGAGAGATTTGGGGGTTTTCCAAGAATTATTTTAACAGCTTCTGAAACTTCGATTGCACCAACAATAGAAAGTATAGGCGGATGAACACCTTCAATACTACATGTTGGCATGGAATCCTCATCAAGGGATGGAAACATGCAATAGTAACATGCAGATTTTTTTGGAATAACAGTAAAGACTTGTCCGGATGTTCCAACTGCAGCTCCTGTAACAAAAGGAATTTCAAACTTCACACATGCTTTGTTTAATGCGTATCTTGCATTGACACTATCAAGTGCATCAACTACAACATCACAACCTTCAACAACTTCTAATGCAGTGTAATCATTGACAGATACAGCTAGTGCTTCAATTTTGCAATCAGGATTTAATTTCTGTAATTTTTTTGCAGCAACTTCAACTTTGACTTGGCCAACATCATCTTCATCAAACATCATCTGTCTATGCAGATTTGATAATTCTATTACATCTCTGTCAACAATACGTAAAGTTCCAATACCCATTGTAGCTAGTCTAGAGATAATTGGATGTCCCAAACCACCTGTTCCTACAACACAAACTTTGGCATTTTTTAATTTTAATTGTCCACCATAACCAATTTCTTCTAACATTACTTGTCTGGAAAATTTGTCTAGTTCTTTTGGAGAAAGTTCTTCTGAACCACCAGCTACTGCAGGTAAAATGTAAACCTCATCACCGTCTTTTAGAACAGTTTCCATGCCACTAGAGAATTTTGCGTTCTTTCCATTGATGTAGATATTTATCAATGAGCGTGGAGTTCCGTCACCTTCCAAAACGCGCCTCTTAAAATCATCACCCATGATTTCAGAGACTTTGATAAATGCATCTTGTAACGAGTCAGCAGAAGTCTCTATTTTCTTCTCGCCACCACTTTGATTAAGCACAGAAGGGATTGTAAATGTGATATTTGTCATTAGTTTACTACCGCCGATATTTCATTCACGTCTGCCTTCATCACTGTAGGCTTTACTAAAACTTCCATGATTGATTCAGTTGCCTTCAGACCATTACCAGTAACATAACATACTACTTTGTCGTTTGCATCAATCTTTCCTTGTTCAACCATTTTTTGTAAAACAGATATTGAAACTCCTCCAGCTGGTTCTGTAAATATTCCTTCAGTTTGTGCCAATAATAAAATGGCATCAAGTATTTCTTTGTTGTTTGATTCTTCAGCAAATCCATTGTATTGTTGTAAGCGTTTCAAAACATACCTTCCATCTCCAGGATCACCAATTGCTAAACTTTTTGCAATAGTATCAGGATTCTCAACTGGAATTACTTCTTTGTTATTTTTCTTAAATGCATCTACTATTGGTGCACAACCATGTGGTTGAGCTGCAACCATATGCATGTTAGATACATCATCAAGTAATGATACAGTTTGTAATTCTTCAAATCCTTTACATATTGCGTTAAGCATTGCACCACTTCCTACTGGAACTATCAGTTGATCAGGGACTTGCCAATCAAGTTGTTCTGCAACTTCAAATGAAAATGTTTTAGAGCCTTCCACATAATGAGAGCGCATGTTAATATTCACTATACCAATGCCTTTGCTATCACCAATTTGTGCAGCTATTGTGTTTGCATCATCATATGTTCCATCAACTGCGATATAGTTTGCACCATACGATAATGCCTGAGCAATTTTTGCCATCTCAATATTACTTGGTGCAAATACATGACATGGCAATCCAGCTTTAGCTGCATGTGCTGCAGTAGCAGATGCTAAATTACCAGTGGATGCACAACCAACTGCCGACAAGCCAAATTCTTTAGCTTTGGATATTGCAACCCCGGCTGGTCTGTCTTTGAATGAAAATGTTGGATTTACAGAATCATTTTTGATGTAAAGATTGTTTAGTCCTAATTTTTTTCCAAGATTATCAGCTTTTATCAGAGGAGTCATTCCTGTCCCAATACTTACAATGTTTGATTTTTGTTCTATGGGCAATAATTCAAAATATCTCCAATACGTATGATCACGATTTGTAAAAGTGTCCTTAGTTATAGTAGGAAAATTGTATTTTACATCTAGGGGACCAAAACACTCATCACAAATATACTTGAAAGCAGTATCATACTCTTTTTTACATTCTCTACATTGCAGTGAAGTTCTAGTCAAGATCATTATCACCTTTGATAATATAGATAAAAAATCCTAATATCAAGTTAAGTATTACTTAATTTTATCACTAAAAAATATAATGATTAATAGTAATCATAAGGGGAATGATAGGTAAAACGATCAAAAATCAAATTTTTTAAAATAATAAATTCTGAGGAAGGTTTTTAGACATTTTTGTAAGAGAATTTTTGTGAAAGGTAAGATTGTAATTCCAATTGTTGTTGGGGCGATAATAGTAATGATAGGAATTATTGCAATAACAAATCAAGAATCAAATCAGATGGAGGTCGAAGATATACTAGATAGGGAGTTAATGCCAGAAGAAGATACATCACCAGAAGTACAAAAAAAATTAGATGAGATTGAAAGAATTAATTTAGAAAATGAATATTCTCCTAAAGAAAGAGAGTGGATTACATCAGGACCATTCCAGATTGATCGTAGTGAATATGTACTAGGTGAGAAAATATTTCTCGTTATTGGTGGATTACAACAGTATGAAAAAGGACAAGTTGCATTTCTAAGACCACTTAACGATACACATTACAAAGTATATCAAACGATTCCGTTTGATGGTTCAAAGAAAAATGTTTTCAACTATTACATACAACCCCAAATCTCAAAGGAAAATGGTATATGCTCAATTGATGATCTTGTAGGAGATTGGACGGTAGTTTTTAGAGGAACAAATTATGAAAATCTAAAATTTAGAATAACAGATAAAATTCTTCCAGGTGATGAAGATTCTTATGAACCAGTCTGTTAATTTATTTCAAATTATTGTGAAAACAGACTTTATCACCTAAATGACAAGCAGGTCCAGAAGGCTCAACCAGATAGATAATTGCATCAGAATCACAATCAACTAAAATTTCTTTAATTTTTTGTGTGTTGCCTGATTCTTCTCCTTTCATCCAAAGTTTATTTCTAGAACGACTCCAAAACCAGGAATTGCCAGATTTTTTTGCAAGTTCCAAAGATTCTTTATTTGTATATGCCAATGTCAAAACGTCTTTTGTATTAGCATCCTGAACAATTACAGGTACAAGACCACCACTTTTCTCAAAATCTATATCATCAATGGTTTTTTCCATATTAAATAAAATAAAAATCAGTATTATAATCTTACAGGAATTGCTTTTTCTTTCAAATATGATTTCACACCATTAACTCCATGTGTCTCATAGTGAAATATTGAAGCAGCCAATGCTGCATCTACATTTGATTCCTTGAAAACATCAACCATATCATCAGGTTTGCCACATCCACCTGAAGCAATAACAGGAATAGTTACTGAATCAACGACATTTTTAGTCAGCAAAATATCATAGCCGTCTTTAGTTCCATCTTTATCAATACTAGTAAGAAGAATTTCACCTGCACCCAATTTTTCTGCCTCTTTTACCCAGTCAATTACATCAATTCCAGTCCCTTCCTTTCCACCGTAAATGAAAACTTCAAACCAAAATTGTTGACCATTTTCAGAAAAGATATTTTTTGAATCATCAATGACATAATTTCTTTTAGCATCTACAGCTACTACAACACACTGTCTACCAAACAGTTCCATCAATTCTGTAATGATTTTGGGGTTTTTTATAGCACCGGTATTGATACCAACCTTGTCGGCCCCATTAAGTAAGATATTCCTTGCATCTTCTAATGATTTTACTCCACCACCTACTGTAAATGGAATATCAATAACGGATGCAACTTTTCTTACCAATTCTTTGATTGTTTTTCGTTGTTCATCAGATGCAGTAATATCTAAGAATACTAATTCATCTGCACCTTCATTGCTATATTTTTCTGCTAGTTCTACGGGATCTCCTGCATCTTTGATTGATTCAAAGTTCAATCCCTTAACTACTCGTCCATTTTTTACATCTAAACAAGGAATGATTCGTTTAGTTAGTGTCATGATAGTTTTTTTGCCTCTTCAATTGAAATTTTTTTCTCATATAGTGCTTTTCCAAGAATTACTCCAAATGCATTTTTTTCTTTAACGTCTGCAACATCATTAATGTTTGAAATGCCTCCACTTGCAATGATGTTCGTATTTGGTAAATTACAAGCTTGTTCTAGAAATTCTAAATCAGGCCCTTCAAGTGTACCATCACGACTAACATTAGTTAATAGGAATTCAGTAAATCCCATTTCAAGAAATTCTTTGATGGATGGAATCAATTCTATTCCGGTGCCTTTTTGCCAACCATGAATTACAATTTCACCATCTTTATGATCAACTGAAATGACTATTTTTTCAGGCCCCAATTCAGACAATAGTGATTTTAAAAGAGGTTTATCTTTGAATGCCAATGTTCCTAACACTATTCGTTTTGATAGGTTCGCCATTTCCAACACTAATGATTTATCTCGCAAACCACCAGCTACTTCAATGGGAATGGATATAGTGTCAAGAATTTTTTTAATAATTTCAATATTGGAGCCAATTCCTAAGGTAGCATCCAAATCTACTAAATGAAGAATATCAGCGCCTGCAGATTCCCACTGTTTTGCAATATCTACAGGATCATTGCTATACACAGTCTTTTGTTTAGGATCACCTTTGTACAGTCTTACAACTTGACCATTCATCAGATCAATGGCAGGAATTATTTTCATTTCTTACACTCTTTGAGAAAATTTTCTAGCATAATTTTTCCAACAATACTGGACTTTTCAGGATGGAATTGCGTACCAAAAAAATTTTCATACTCAACAACTGCAGGCACTTTGATTCCATAATCAGATTCAGCAGTGATTACATCATTTGACTTGGGCTTTACTCTATACGAATGAACAAAATAAGCCCAAGAGCCATCTTTGACTCCTTCAAGTATTTTTCCAGGTTTCTTAATTTCAAGGTCATTCCATCCCATGTGTGGCACCTTCATAGATGGGGGAAGAACAATTACTTCACCATCAATTACATCCAAGCCTTTCTCCTTGCCTTCTTCACTTTTTTCAAAAAACATTTCCATGCCAAGACAAATTCCGAGAACAGGCATACTACCAACATAGTCTCTAAATTCAACCTTTGAATAATTCCTTACACTATTCATGGCAGGATCAAAGTTGCCAACCCCTGGAAGTAACAATCCAGAATATGTGTTTTGATTATCAAAGGTAGTGATTACATCAACTGTGGCACCTACTTTTTCAAGAGAGTTTTTCAGACTGAAAATATTTCCAGCACCATAATCAAAAATTGCAACACTTACCATTACATTGAACCTTTTGTGCTTGGAATTCCTTTTTGTTTTTTATCTTGTGTTGATGCATTTCTTAATGCGACGGCAAGTGATTTAATGGCAGCTTCAACTTTGTGGTGATCATTATCTCCATACTTTACAGTAAGGTGAATGCAACTATTCAGATTTTGCAGTAAAGATTGAAAAAAGTGTTCAAGATCTTCTTTTGACACATCCTCAATTTTATTTCGTTTAATAGATAAAGTCAACTTTGAAAATGGACGTTTTACTAAATCAATTGAAGCCTCAGCAAGTGATTCATCCATTGGAACAGAAGCATAGCTAAATCTAGTTATTCCACGTCTAGTGCTTAATGCTTTGTCAATTGTTTGTCCAATTGTAATTGCAGTATCTTCAATCAAATGGTGTTCAATGCCATCATTTGATTTTGCAACAACTTTTAGATCCATCATTCCATGTGTACCAAATGATACAATCAAATGATCAAGAAAGTTTATTCCAGTTTTAATGGATGTTTTTCCAGTACCGTCTAAATTTACAGATACATTGACACTAGTTTCCTTTGTATTTCGTTTAATTGATGCCTTTCGTGGTGCCATTTTTCTCACAGATTATGTGATTGTATTATTCTAAATTTAATACCTTTGGTAACAGATGGATTGAATCCAATACCAAAATAGCGTCATTTTTCTCAAATAGTCTTAATTTTTCTTGGGGGTTTTTACTGGTACCAATAATTCCACAAAATGTAGTTTCATGTCCCAAACCAGTCGTCTTTTTTGCCATTATGAAATCCTCAAAAGAATCTCCAACATAAAGAGTAGAAGTGCTATTCATTCCATTAATTGAATTTAAGAGAGGTTGAGGGTTTGGTTTTGCAAGTTCACGAGATTCATCCTCAAGGAACACAGAATTATTCAAATCAAATTTATTCAATAATGATTTTAATGAATAACTTACAGATTCTTTTCCTCTGCCAGTAACCATAGCAATTTTTGAATTAAATTTTTTTAACAATTTTTCAATCAAAATATCATTTAGAATCACATCATCTTGTTCAATCAATCCAGGATCAGAAAAATTAGATGTATTATGAAATAATTTTTCATAAAGTTCAGGACCATAAAAAATCTGATCAAAAATACGATAGAGTGGATTTTCATGATGAGTTCCAGGATAAGACAGCTGTTTTTTGATGTCAGAAATATCAACAAGATTTTCAATGTATTTTTCTACAGAAATAATACCGGTGGAGTCAGAATTTTCTATAACATCATAGACGAATTTAGTTTGATCTTTTTCTAATTTCTTTGCAGCTACTATAGAAATTATTGCAGCATATGTCAAATCAACTTCATCGTTAAATCCACCTGTAGATTTGAATCCGTCAATAATTTTAAAATCAATAGGAATAGAGTCATCAATTTTGGCAAAATGCTCTAGAACATATTGAGTTGTTTTAATTATTGCCAAATCATAAGACTTTGTAATATCAATTAGCACTCCATCACAATCAAAAACCACAGCATCTATTTTATTTAGAATTTCAATTTTAGAATCATCTACATAGATTCCATCAGATTTTTTTCTCAGAGTCATCTCAATAAATCACGAATTGCCAATAAGAATTTTGAATTCATTTCTTTTGTGCCAATAGTAACCCTGAGGCATCCATCATGATTTCCAATTTTTCCCAATTTACGAATTGAGATTCCTTGTTCTGATAGTGCGGAATAAACCCGCTTGTAGGAGCCATGTGCATCAAAAAGTACAAAATTAGCCTTGGAATCAAATACTTGAAATGTATCATATTTCTGCAAAGTCTCAATAATTCGTTTTCTTTCAGTTTTGATATTATCGATTGTGTCTTTCATAATATTTGATTTTTTCAAAGCCTCAATTCCAGATTCAATTGTAATTGTACTTAGAGGGTATGGGTATTGTAAAACGTTCATGAAGGCCTCAGTGAATTTTTTACTTGCTATGAAGTAGCCTAATCGGATTCCTGCTAAACCAAATGACTTTGAAAGAGTCTGCACTACAATGAGATTACTTTGAGTTTTAACCATGTCAGAAATAGTGTATTCACCAAATTCTCCATAGGCCTCATCAATTATTACAAGTCCATTAAAAGACTTGATCAGTTTTTGTAATTGATTTTTTGAAAATTGGAAGCCAGTAGGGTTGTTTGGAGAGTCAAGATAAAGAATATCTGCATTTTTAGATTGTTTTAGAAAATCTGTAATATCTAATTTCATATCGTCAGAGAAAGGAATTGCAATTAATGGTATACCGTACAATTTACAACGCTCTTCAAAGAATCCAAACGTTGGATTAGAGGTTAAAACTTTGGTTTCTTTTGATGCAAAATTGGATAGAATCAAATCTAATATTTGATCAGAACCATTTCCAACTCCAATCATAGAAGAGGGTATTTTGATAAATTTTGATAATGTATCAATCAGTCTTTCAACTCCACCAAGGGGATATGCTCTAACATCAGAATTTTTTCTTGCAGAAGAAAGTATATCATTTTGGAATTGTTTTGGAATTACATAATTTTCATTTGAATCAAGTTTCACCGAATCTTGAATGAGTTCTGGTTTTTGATAGCCTCCAATAGAATTGAATTTTGTGATTTTTTCTTCAAACCAATTTTTTTTCAATTCAATCTACCTCTAACTGCTTTATAGTGATTAGGCAATCCTTCAGCTTTTGTCAAGACTTGGAGATGTTTTGATATTTTTGATAATGATTTCTTTGATGATGAAATCTGTGTATTTACCTTGATAAAGTCCAAGACCGAAAGTGGGCCTCTGATTTTTCCAAATCCGTTTGTAGGCAAAATGTGATTTGAGCCTAAAATGTAGTCACTTGCTGAGGAGGGAGTGTTGTTTCCAATTAAAACCAGACCCGATGCAGTAATTTTTGAAGATATGGCTTTTGGGTTTTTAGTCATTATTTGCAAGTGTTCAGGGGCCAAAATATTTGCAAGTTTTATCATATCAGAATTGTTTTTACATATTCCAATAAATCCATTATTTTTAAGACTGAATTTTGTGATTTTTCCTCTCTGGATTTTTGGAATTAATTCAGAAAGAATTTTGTTCACAGATATTGCAAGTTTTTGAGATGTAGTAATCAAATAGCAAAATGTGTCATTGCTGTGTTCTGCTTGAGAAATTAAATCCAAAGCAACAAATTTTGGGTTTGCCGAGTTGTCTGCTATTATTCCCAATTCAGTAGGACCTGCAAGCATATCAATTCCAGTTTGATCACTAATCAAAGATTTTGCTGCTGTTACAAATGCTCCTCCAGGACCTACAATTTTATCGACTTTTGGAATTGATTTTGTTCCATAAGATAATGCTGCAATTGATTGTACACCTCCTGTTTTGTAAATCTCATCAGCTCCACAAATATCAGCAGATACGATAGTTAATGGATCAATTTTTCCATCAGAGTTTGGCGGAGATACAACTACAATTCTTTTGACTCCAGCAATTTTAGCTGGAACCACAGACATGATTACAGAACTGGGATATTTTGCTAATCCGCCTGGTATATAACATCCTACACTTTGAATAGGAATAAATTTTTTTGTGATTTTTATTCCATCTTGATTAATTGTGGTATTTTTTAGTAATGATTTAACAGTTGATTCTGTTTTTCCAAGCTTGGCTTTTGCTAATCTTAATGCATCAAGTTCGGTCTTTGATACTTGAGAGTATGCATTTTTAATTTCATTTTTGGATATGCGTAATGAAGGAATGCTTGCCTTGCTGAACTTTTTTTCATATTTTTTGATTGCAGTATCGCCATTTTTTTTAACATCTTTTAGGATTGATTCAACTATAGTTTTGTTATTTTGAGGCTGTTTTGGGAGAATTTTTGCTGCAAACTTTTCTACATTAGTAATTTTGATTATTCTCATCAATTTTCTTCGTCACGCTTTATCTCCTCAAGTTCAAGAATTTGTCGGGGTTCATGAACTACAAGACCTTGAGCAATCTTCCTTAATTTAGGGATAAGTTTGTGAAATTCTTCTTTTTTAATGACGGTATTTACACCAAACCATCCTTGCTCACTCAATGGACTTATTGTAGGCTTTTTCAGAGAAGGCATTTGGGTCAAAAGTTTTTTCAGATTTTTTTCTTCAACATTTAGGTAAATGTGTAAGAATTTTCTGCCATGAACTGCACCTCGCATTAAAGTTACAATATCAAATATTTTTTCACGTTTTTTAGGATCCTTTAATGATTTTTTATTTACAATCAAATGTGCAGTAGAAGTTAGGACCTCATCGACAATTTTGAGTTTATTTTGTTTTAGAGTTGTACCTGTTTCTGTTACATCCATTATTGCATCTACATCCTCAGGAGGTTTTGCTTCAGTTGCACCAAAGGATAGATGAATTTGTACATTTTTGTTATTGCCTAATCTTACCCAAGGGGTAACAATGAGAGGATCTTTGGAACCATAATATTTTTTGTAAGATTTTGATTGTTTTAGAAATTTTGAAGCTGTTGTAAGATATTCAGATGAAATTCTAAGTGTTTTTTTCTTTTTACCATAATCTGCAATCATTTCGTCAAGATTTTTGTAGCGATACTTGTCAGGAAAAGCAATTACTAATCTAATTTTACCATATTCTAAATCTAAGATAGGTTCAACATCAGCATTTGTTTCCCCCACCCAATCCTTGCCAGTTATTCCTACATCATACAATCCTTCTGCAACCAATGTTGGAATTTCTTGAGGGCGAAGCATTTTGACAACAATACTAGGATCATCAAGATAAACTCGATAAGTTCTACTCTTACGATTTACTCTAGTCCAAGATTTTTCTAATAGTTTGAATGTAGCCTCTTCTAAACTTCCTTTTGGAATAGCAAATTTTACTTCAGACATTTTTAATTTTTTCACTTTTTAGTGTATATAATCGCATGTTTAAATTTGCTCAAGTAATTCTTTAGCTCTATCAAGTGAAATTTTCTTTTCTTTAATCATTTTCTGAACAATATCATCGATTTGATCAGGTGTGGCACCTGCTGCAGCAGCCAAATTTCTTGCATGAAGTCGCATGTGTCCTTTTTGTATTCCTTCAGTAGCAAGTGCTCTAATTGCACTATAATTTTGAGCCAGACCAGTAGCAGTCATAATACATGCTAGTTCTTGTGCCGAAGAAGCTCCTAGAATTTTTGTACAGACTTTAGCTACTGGATGAACATTGGCAATCCCTCCTACAATACCTACAGAAAGTGGGATTTCCAAAATTCCAACCAAATTTCCGTCCTTGTCTTTACTCCACTTACTTAAAGAGCGATATCTTCCAGATTGTGCGGCATATGCATTTGCGGCAGCTTCAATGGCTCTACTATCCTGACCTACAGCATTTGCAACAGCTATAGTTCCATTCATGATACCTTTGTTATGAGTGACAGCTCTATACACATCATTGTCAGCAAATTCAAAAGCAGAAATAATGTTATCAACTACTTGCTCACCTCCAACTGCTTCTTTTTCAAATACAGCTTTTGCTTTGGCTATTCTTCGAGTAGAATAATTAGATAAAATACGAAGTAGTGCTCTACCGTCAGTAATCTTTTCGATTAAGGGAGAAATAGCTTCACACATGGTATTGGTTACATTGGCACCCATCGCATCACCAACATCAATTAACAATTCAACAATGAGCATTTTTCCAGAAGGAGTATCAATTTCTTTACATGAGACTTCTTTGGCACCTTTTCCCATTTTAGACAAAGTATTACTTTTTGAATTTGCTAGTTCGAGAAGTTCATTTGAAGAATTTTTAATTTGTGAAATAGCTAAAGGAATATCAACATCTAACATCTGTATTTGCCCAATGCTAAAAGATTCATTTGCAGAAACTTCAAATCCACCCTTTATTCGTGCAATTTTAGCTCCCTTTGATGCTGCGGCTATCACGGATGGTTCTTCAATGACCATAGGAACAATGTAATCTTTGCCGTTTATCTTGAAATTTGTTGCAATTCCTAATGGAAGTGAAAATGTTCCAATGGCGTTTTCTACCATTTTATCTGCTTTATCAAAAGAAATTCCACCATTTTCATTTTGTAAAACATCTATGTCTTCATCTGAAAGATTGGCAAAGTTTGCAACGATGTCTAGTCTATCTTTTCTAGATTTTTCAAAGAATTTGGAAATTGATGAATCAGGCATCTTATTTCAATATCCTCAATAGTTTATCATCCATACTGTCTGGAAAACCTTTTCCATCAGTATTTGAAGTGATCACATAAAGACTTCCATCCTGACCTTGAACTACATCACGAACACGTCCTATACCACTAAGAATTGATTTTTGCGAACTCAATCCCTCCTCAAAATCCAATTGATATAGATTTGATGCCCTCATAGACGCCATTATGAATGAAGATTCAAAATTTAGCGTATCTCCAGAATAAAACAATATGCCACCAGGTTCTATGCTTGGATCATAGCAGAGAATCGCATCTTGGAAATTTTCATTTCCAGAACATTGTTGTTCAGGCCACCCATAGTTTTTTCCTGGTTGGATCAGATTAATTTCATCATTTTTTTCGGGTCCAAATTCTGCTACAAACAAATTTCCATCGTTATCCCAAGTCATCCCTTGAGGATTTCTGTGTCCCAATGAATAGACGGGTGAGTTTGAAAAAGGGTTATCATCTGGAATTGAACCATCATCATTTAATCTCAAAATTTTTCCAGACAAAGAGTTAAGATCTTGTGGAAGATGTGACGCATCAGAAACGGTTCCAGTTCCTACATACAATTTTTCATCAGGACCGAATTTAATAAAACCACCATTTGTAAATGAAGAGCCAGGAATCTTATCGAAGATAGTTTCTGCATCAACTAATTTATTTTTAGATTCTGTAATTCTTAAAATTTTATTCCATAAATTTCCATTCTCATCATATGTCAAAAACACATACAGATAATGATTGTTTGAAAAATTTGGATGTACTGTAATGCCTAGTAATCCACCATCAAACACATCAGCAGCACGTAGTGTAGCTAATGGGGATTCTAACAAAGTATTATTTTGAATTACTCTGATCATTCCATCTTTTTCTGTAACAAAAATTCGATCATCTGAAACAGCAATAGCACGAGGTTTGTCAAGGTTTTCAGCAAGAATAGTTACAAAGTCACCTTTAGAATTTGAATTTAGTTCAGGTAGTGGAATTGGATCAGTAGGAGATGTTAAAACCAAGATAGAAAATACTGCTGCTACAGCAATTGCAGCAATTTGTATTTTCTTATCCATGAGAAAACAATCTTTACAAATCCTATTAATTACTTTCAAGAATTTGATAAAGCGTATATACGGCTCAACTTCATTTATGTTCAGCGGGGTGGGGAAGCCAGGTCATCCCGGCGGGCTCATAACCCGCAGTTCAGTAGTTCAAATCTACTCCCCGCTACTTATCATATACACAAAACCACGAAAGAGAATTATCAAATTTTGCAGATTTGTTGACAATCCCAATTCTCTGCAAAGGTCTACTAAGATGCCTATGGGCAGATATTTCTGGAAGATATAGTTGATTTTTTATTTTTCTTGAATTTTCAATGGTTATTTTTTTAGAAGATTTTGTTCCGCATCGAATGCATTGAAATCCTTGATTCACACCTTTAGATTTCATTTTTTTATTGCATTTTTTACATTTAGGATTTGATAGGAGGGTATTTTTTACAAGATTAATCACATCAAGAAATTCTAAATTAATTATACGAGGGAAATTTTTTGAGGCCTTTCTAACACCGCCTCCCACACATATTTTATCACCCTTTAACAGATTAGATGCAATTGTAGTCATGCCGGTTGGTTTGTAAACAGCACACCAAAATTCATGATTTTTAGAAATAATTTTAAAAAATACATGTCCGCCCTTTACAGTTTTTGGCATGTTAGATACAATTCCAGTAATTTTTCCAGATGCATATGGTTTCATGTTTTCAAAATTTAACTCATTTTTCAAATGATCACCTGTTCCCTGATTTGATTTGAAGATCATATAGCCATCTAATTTTTCAGTGGTCTTTAGAATTTTAGTAGCATAAACTAAAGAATCTACATTTTCACCTCTAACACCATAGAAAACAGGATCAGGTCCATGAGGAGTAATTAGGATCCTCCCTTTCTTAGTATCAAAACTGTTAAACGTATTAGGAGAAGTTTTTTCTTGCATGACTTTAACACTTTCAGTAGAAATTTTTCTTTCTTTTCCAAACTTTGGCTTTTTACGATAGCTCAAAAGCTCTAATGTATGATCATCAAAATCATAACCTATTGCACCAATTGCACCTACTAATCCTTGACCGTTTCCTTGATAGTAAATTTCAAGATTATTTTTTTTAGCAAATTTTTTTGCATTGTTTCTGTTAATCAGTTGCCATAAAGCTAATTTACTAAATTTGGTAAATTCTGACGGAATCAAATCATTTTCAAAAAATACTAGTCCAGGATTTGCTCCATTTTCGGTATCAGAATATTTTGCAACTAGATTTTTGATTTGGTTTTTTATTTTAGATGGATTTTTTGTCTTTATCCTCATAGAAACTGCTCCGTTTCCCCTTGTTTTCCACGGAATATTGGGATTAAATCGAATTAATCGTGGAAAATCCAAAAACTCTGTTTTCTGTTTTTGTAACAAATCAACAATTTTGTAAGCAAGAAAGGTTGTACACATTCCTTTAGGGGAATCAGTATCATCAAATCCTACATTGAGAATTGTTGGTTTTTCCATGACTTGTTTTAACTAATCAGACATTTTTAGTTGTTGTACTATACAGTTGATTTAAATTAATAATGTGCTATTCCAAGCTGAATTGATTATAATAGATGAAGCAAGAATTTTCAAAGAAATAGAAAAAAAGAAACCAGCATCAGTTTCATTAAATGGTCCAGATGGTATGTTACCTCAAGTTCAAGATATGGCAATTAAAATTTCAACGAAATATGGAATACCAGCATATGTTTTAGCAGATACAACATGGGGAACTTGTGACTTAAACACAACAGGTTCAAAAATTTTAGGAGCAGAAATTCAATTTAACATAGGACATACAATTAATACAGAATCACTAGAAAAGAATTTAGTTTTAATTGATGCATTTGATGATGTTGAATTTGATACTGTTGCAGAAAAGTGCACAGAACTCTTAAAAGGAAAAGTAATTTCACTAGTTACAGACAGTCAACATTTGCATCAAATGGATAAAGTTGAAAAAATTTTAACAAAAAATGGCATTAAAGTAAAAATTGGAAAGGGGAAAGGGCAATTAAATGACGGTCAAGTGTTTGGATGTGAGTTTTATCCTGCAACAGAATTAAAAAAAGAAGTTGATGCCTATGTATTTTTAGGACAAAGTAATTTTCATGCTGCAGGAATAGCATTGTCAACAAATTTACCGACATTTGTTTTAGATCCTTATTTTAATGAAGTAAGAGAAGTAACAGAATTTGCACGTATGCTAAAAAAGAAAGCAAGTCTAGCAATATTCAAAGCAGCAGAGGCAAAATCATTTGGAATAATTATCGGGTTAAAAGAAGGGCAACTATCAAAAGTATTCGGCTTGAAATTTAAAAAAGAACTAGAAAAGGAAGGAAAAAAGGTTCAGTTATTTGCACTTACAGACATTACAAATGAAAGATTAAACAATCTTAGGGGAATTGATGCATTTATTCAAGTTGCATGCCCAAGAATTTCTACAGATAATCAATTTGATAAACCTGTTTTATCAACACCACAGGCAAATGCACTACTAAAAATTTTAAGAAAAGAAAGCATTGATGAATACTTGGAAATCCCACATTGGTTATAATCATAAAATTAATTTTTTGAATCTAGGATTATCTGATAGTTTTTCAAATGATTTTGATTTTTTAGCTTTAATCTTGTATTGTATTCCTTGGGAAATTGCATGCTCAAGAAGATCTAGTGCCTCGTCATTTCTAGACAACATTGCAAAATTACATGATTTATCAAATAATACATCACCATTGTTAGGATAATCATTTAGAATTTGATTACAACATAAAACAGATTCATCAAAATTACCCATAGAAAATAAAACTCGTTCTTTATGATATAGGGCAATATTGTATTTTGGATTATTCTTTAGGATATTATTACAAATAGATAATGCATTATCAAAATTTCCTTGTTTACGAAATGACGATATTTTGTTAACTAGTACAGACAAATCATCTGGAGAAACCTCCAGAGCAGCATCATAGCATCTTAATGCATTATCATAGTCTTTCAATTTGCTCAAAGCATACCCTTTATTGTTAAGAGAACTCAAATGTTGAGGATTTACATCTAAAATTTTATCATAATATATGATAGCTTCACGTAGTTTTCCTTGCAAAAATAACCTATTGCCTTCATCTAAAATTGAATTTGTTTTTGGATCTTCCACATCAATCAAGATCCAGGTTTGATTAAGATTTTTCCAAACAGTCCTTTACCTTTGAGCATCTTTGTATGAGCAACAGATGCCTCTTCTAGAGTATATACTGAATCAATTATGGATTTGATTTTACCTTGTGACATCCAATACATACCTTGTTCAAGTTCTGCTCTGGTTCCCTGAGTAGAACCTAAAATATTGATGCCTTTAAAGAAAATATGTCGCAAGTCAGTCTTGGCATCATATCCAGTTGTTGCGCCAGTCGTAACTATTGTTCCACCATAATTTAACAAAGTTAATTCTTTATTCCAATGAGAACCACCAATGTGTTCAAAAATTACATCAACTCCAGGTACATCACCTAATGGTTTTGGAATTTTTTTTGCAATTGAACGCACTTCCTTATGCCAATCTTCTTTTCTATGATCTACTGCAAAATCAGCTCCCAATTCCAATAATTTATCTAATTTATCAGGACTTGCAGTAGCAATTACAGTACATCCAAAAAGTTTTGCAATTTGAATTCCATAATTGCCAACTCCAGAACTGCCACCCATTATCAAAATTATTTGTCCCGGTTGGATTTTTGCTCTACCGACTAACATATGCCATGATGTCAACAAAGTCATGGATGCAGCAGCTGCTTCGTCATATGAAACACCCTCTGGGATTTTTACAACATTAACTTCTGGAAGATGTGTAAATTCACAGTAACCACCCCATAGTGGACCTGTTTCAAAACCCCAGATAGTTCGTTTTCTACAATCAAACTCTCTACCATCAGTACATGCTTTACAAACTCTACAAGACATATTTCCATGTGATACAACTCTATCTCCAACTTTGATGTTTTTTACATCAGTGCCAATTGCTGTTACTTCACCAGCAGCATCTGTACCAGAAATATGAGGTAATGGAATTGCCAATGGCTTACCTCTCATTCCCCAAATATCATCATAGTTTAGAGCAGCAGCTTTTACTTTGATTATTACTTCGTTAGATTTTGGTTCAGGTATTGGAATTTCTTTAATTTTCAAGATTTTAGAAAAATCATCATCGACAGTATATTCATCGTATACTAGAGCTTTCATGATTTTCATCTAATTTTTGAAAATATATGATTTATCAAAGATCCATCAAACCACAAACAATTATAATCATAAAAACAAGATTCTCAATATGTCTGAAAATGCAATATTTCCAGGTGATAAAATAGCATCTATTGAAGAATACGAGGCAGGAAATAATGCATTTGATGACGGAGATATGGTGAGAGCAGCAACAGTCGGAGAAAAGGACATTGACAAGGAAACACGAACTGCCAACGTAAAGCATCCAAAACTTCTATCAATCCCAAGAGCAGGCGATATCATAATTGGAACAGTTGCCGCTGTAATGTCATCTATGATTGCAGTTTCAATTGATTACATTAATGGAAAACCAACAACATCAAAAGTGGAATGTATTTGTGGAACACGAAATTTAAGAATCAGAAATGTTGCACTAGTTAACGATATTGTTACATTAAAAATTATCAGCCATCTCAATGGTACTATTCATGCATCAATTAGCGAACCAAATTTAGGAGTTTTATTTACCAAATGTAGAAAATGTGGAGGAAAGGTTGTTCCAATGCGTGATGCAATAAAATGTACAGACTGTGCGTGGATTGATGAGAGAAAACTTTCTTCAAATTTTGGAAATAGTGATTTCGTAAATTTAAGAGGGTAAGAAATGATACATGTTTCGTTCCAAGGTGAACGAGGAGCTTATAGTGAAGCTGCAGCAAGATTATTTTTTAGCAAAGAAATTGAAACAGTTCCTCATACCACATTTGCTGAAGCATTAGAGAGTACTAGCAATGATAAAACACAATTTGCTATTTTGCCAGTAGAGAATTCTATAGAAGGTAGCGTAGGCGAGAGTTATGATTTGTTATATTCTACTTCTCTTAATGCAACAGGTGAAATATATCATAGAATAGAACATTGTTTGATTGGAACTGGAAAAATTGATCAAATAGATACAGTCTATTCACATCCACAAGCTTTAGGTCAATGTAGGAAATTCATTGAAGAGCACAATATGAAAACAATTCCTGCATATGATACTGCAGGAAGTGTAAAAATGATCAAAGAGATAAACAAAGAAAATTGTGCATGTATTGCTAGCAAAGATGCTGCAGAGATATATCATATGCCAATAATTTTGGAGAATATTGCAAATAATCTAAATAACTATACCAGATTTTTGATTTTGTCAAAAACAAGTAACTCAGAATCAGGCAATGATAAGACATCAATAATTTTTTCAATAAAGCACGAACCAGGCTCATTGTTTAGAATAATAGAGAATTTTCACAGAAATAATGTCAATTTAACAAAGATAGAATCAAGACCAACAAAAACGAATACTTGGGAATACAATTTCTATGTAGATTTTGAAGGACATCAAAACAACCCTAAAATTTCTGAGATGTTAGGAAAAATAAAACAAGAAACTCTGTTTATGAAAGTTTTAGGTTCCTATCCTTCAGCTAAATTGAGCTAAAACCCTTTTGGTTTTCTAAGAGTAAAACCCATACTAAATCCAATGATAACCATTCCTGATGTAATCACCATAAGATCAAAGGTAAACCAAATAGGATCAGAACTACGAATTAATTTTCCAGTGATAGTTAATTCAGTATTTCCTGTATTTTGAATCAGAATTTTTGTCTCACCATCTTCGAAGTGAACCCAATCTAAAGTTAGCTCCTTTTTGTAAGAAGTGTTTGGAATTTGTAATCCATCTGCAGGGCTTTGTAATTTAAGATCAAAAGCATCTCCAACTATTTTCATATGTTGTGGAGTTGAAGCAGGGGCAGGAATCGTGTAAGGTATTGCATCACCTACTCCCAATACATAATTTTCATTAATTGTAATTGTTCCAATGTGTGAAAGTAAAGAATATCCTCCAATTGCAATAATAGTAGTACCAACTACTAATCCAATAATAGTTCTTTTAGAAAGCATAATTGTATGGGTCTGGATACTGTTTAAAAAATTATCTACATCAAAGAAACATCATGAGGCTGACTCTCTGCAAATCCAGCTCTTGACATTTTGATAAATTCTGCATTTTCTTGCATTTGTGGAATTGTATGTGCACCACAATAACTCAAACCAGAACGTACTCCTCCTGTCAATTGTTTTAGAATATCAGTTACAGTCCCTTTGTATGGGACCATTGCCTCTACTCCTTCTGCAACATAATCATTCAGATCATCATCAAGTGATATTGTGCCTGATTCTTTTGATTTTCTTCCAATCGATGCTGCTAATGATGCCATTCCTCTATACACTTTGAATCGTTTTCCATTTTTAGTCAAAACTGTACCGGGAGATTCATCAGTTCCTCCAAGCATACTTCCAACCATTACAGTTGAAGCACCAGCAGCTAATGCTTTGGTAGCATCACCTGAAGTTCTAGTACCACCATCAGAAATTATTGGGATACCGTAATCTTTTCCAACTTTTGCACAATCCATTACAGCAGTTAATTGAGGAACACCAGATCCAGTAATAACTCTAGTAATACAAATTGATCCAGAACCTACACCAACTTTGACCGCATCAACTCCAGCTTTAATCAAATCTTCAGCTCCTTGAGCAGTTGCAATGTTTCCTGCAATTAGTTCACAATCTGGAAATGCCTTTTTGATATTACGAACTGTGCTCATTGCATTTTCGCTATGTCCATGAGCAATGTCAACTACAAGGACATCTGCACCAGCCTCTAAAAGAGATTCACTTCTTTCTAAAAAGTCACCTTTTACTCCAACTGCTGCACCAACTAATGGTCTACCTTTCTTATCTTTAGATGCATTTGGAAAATCGGCATTATTGGTAATATCTTTACTCGTAATCAAACCTTTTACAGTTCCAGAATCATCAACTATTGGTAGTTTTTCAATTCTATGTTTATGTAAGATTTCTTTAGATTCATCTAATGTGACACCAAGTTTTGCTGTTACAACATCTTTAGTCATTACATCTTGAATTTTATTTGCTTTATTTGCAAATAGTAAATCTCGTTCAGTTACAATTCCTATTAATTTAGAATTAGAATCAATAACTAATAATCCAGAAATTTCTTTATCTTCTGCATAATCAATGGCTTCCGCAACAGATTTGTCGGGAGATATAGAGTATGGATTTTCAATCATCACACTGCCTGATCGTTTGACTTTGAGAACCTCGTTTGCTTGTTCTTTGATTGTCAAAAATCTATGAATAATTCCAATTCCTCCAGCACGAGCCATTGTTCCTGCCATCATAGATTCAGTTACAGTATCCATATTTGCGCTCACAAATGGAATGTTAATTGATAAATTTCGAGATAATTTTGTAGTTAGATCGGTCTGACTTCTACTTGTAATATCTGAATATTTGGGTACGAGAAGAACATCGTCAAAAGTTAATCCTTCTTTGAATTCCAATGAAACCTTGTTAAGAAAGTAAAATATTGATTATAAGCCTTTGTGTTTTTTGTACAGTTTAGAAGTGATCGTTATTGCATCTTTGGTAGCCTCCACATTATGAGTACGAATGACATCAGCTCCATTCATTACAGAAATAGTTTCTGCTGCAATGGAGCCAAATATTCGATCCTTTGGATTTTCTTTTCCCAATATTTTTCCTATGAATGATTTGTTAGAAACTGAGATCAGAATGGGGAAAGTCTGTTTAATAGAACTCAGATTTTTTAACACAGATAGATCTCTTTCTAGCCAATCTGATTTGATTTTTGTAAAAAATGGGCCTTTACCAGATTTTCTAAAAAAGCCAATGGCAGGATCTAAAACGATGTTTTCAGAAGAAATGTTGGATTTTTTTGCTATTTGTAAGCTGTCTCTAAGTAATTTTTTAGTTGATGTGACAGGATTTCCAAATACAGTTTTTGGGGCAAATGCACATAAAATTAAAGATGGGGAAAATTCTGATATGACATCTTGCATTTTTTTATCATATTTTAATCCAGAAATGTCATTGATTATTTCAGCTCCACATTCTAAAGCATCTCTTGCAACAGATGCTCTACAAGTATCTACAGATACTGGAAGATTTGTAGAATTTTGAACAATCTTAATTGCGTTAAGAATCCTTTTTGATTCAGTTTTTTCTGAAATCATCGTAGATAGATATGGTGCAGTAGACATGCCACCGACATCAATAAAATCTGCTCCCTGACTTTCCATTAGTTTAACAGTATTTCTTATGTTTGTTTTACTAGTATTGACAGATTTTTTGTAAAATGATTCAGGGCTTGTGTTTAGAATTCCCATGATTCGGACAGGATTCGTTCCACCCACACCCACATTTGCAATTTTTGCCACATGGTTTATCAAATCTAATACAATTTGAGTGATATGATGATTTTAGGTTGGAAAAAGAGATATCATGATATTTTAAGAGAATTCAGATACAGTGAAAAGAAAGATACAGAATCGGCAATTATTTTGAATTCAATTTTAAAAAAATCTGATGCTAACAAGAGAATTTCAAATATGTTAAAAGGTAGAACAGTGTTTGTTATCGGCTCAGGGCCTTCTTTGTCATTTGCAATTCCAAAATTAAAAAAATATGAGAAAATTATTAAAATTGCTGCAGACAGCTCAATTAAACCACTTGTAGAAAAAGGGATCATTCCAGATATCGTTGTTACAGATTTAGATGGTGATGAAGATACATTAAAAAAAATTGGAAAAACAGATTCTATTTTTGTTGTACATGCACATGGAGACAATATAGAAAAATTAGGATTGACTAAAAAATTCAAAAATTGTATTGGTACAACACAATCAACTCCATTTAGTAAAATTAAAAACTTTGGAGGATTTACAGATGGGGACAGAGGTATTTTTCTAGCAAGCTATTTTCAAGCAAAAAAAATTGTTTTGTTTGGGATGGATTTTGGAGAGCAGATAGGTAAATATTCAAAAACAAAAAAATCAGAGAGAAAAATTAAACTAATGAAATTAAAACGAGGAAAATCTCTTTTAGAATGGCTATCCACATTTACAAAATCGGAATTATTTACTACGTCAAAGTCAATCAAAGGATTTAAAAAAATATCATATAAAGAACTGGATATTATAATTACCTAGAATGCATTTAATACCCATTCATCATTAATCAGATTATGAGATTTTCAGAGGAGCAAGTAAAAGAGATTGTTGCTTTGAAAGAGAGTTTGATCGAGCAAATCAGTAAACATCAAGAGGGAATCGAAATGCTAGAAAAAAACATCAGTGTTTTAGACTTGTTCTTAAAAGACTCTAGTTTTACAAAAGCTTCTCAGTTAGGAATAAGAAAAGATGAAAAGCCTAAACCAGAGATCAAAGAAAAGCCTGTAGAAAATTCAATTCCTATCAAAAGAGTCAATGATGGTAAAATTATTGCCAAGGCATTTGTTACACCAGATCAAGTTTCCATAGTTTTAGATAATGAAATTGCAATTAATGCAGATACACCGCCTTTCAAATCATTCTTTTTAGACAGAATAATTGGAGAAATGAAAAAGAAAGATGTTGTAGAAGCAGAGAGTGGAAAAATCCAAAAAGAGTCAGTTATTGATTACATCGTTAACAAAAATGGGGCAGACATTAGAGAAATTATAATTAAAAACTACAGGCAAAAAGAAAGAGTAAATGAGTTAATCAATACGGCAGGATGGTCATTAACCCGAATGCTAGAAAATGTAAACAAGTGATAGTATGGATAAAATTGTAGTTTTAGATTTTGGATCACAGTATAGCCATTTAATCTGTAGGAGAATTCGAGAGTTTTCTGTCTATGCAGAACTAGTTCCTTATGATATCAGTTATGAGGAATTACAAAAAATAAATCCTACAGGGATAATTTTTTCGGGTGGCCCATCCAGTGTTTATAATTCAGATGCACCTATTCCAGAAAATAAAATTTTTGATATGAACTTACCATTACTTGGAATCTGTTATGGTCATCAACTGATTGTTAACAAATATGGAGGAAAAGTAAAAAGGGCAAACAAAGAATATGGTTCATCATTACTAACAATCGATAGTAATGAAGACCTTCTAAACGGAATTGGTGAATCAATCAGAGCATGGATGAGTCATGGGGATGAGGCAGAGCAAATTCCAGAGGGTTTCCAAGTAATAGGTCATACTGAAAGTGCAAAGGCAGCTGCAATTGCATTAAAAGAAAAATCAATCTATGGAATTCAATTTCATCCTGAGGTGGTACATACAGAGCAAGGTACAGAAATTCTAAAAAATTTTGTTTTGAAAGTTTGTGGTGCCAAACAAGATTGGACCATGGAAGGTTTTATCGATACAGCTATTGAAAAAATCTCAAAAATCGATGGAAATGTGCTTTGTGGAGTTAGTGGTGGCATAGATTCTACAGTAGTTGCATTGCTTATTCACAAAGCAATCGGAGATAGACTAAAGTGTGTTTTTGTTGATAACGGCTTGCTACGATTGAATGAAGAAAAAGAGATTGAGGAAATGTTCAAAGATAATTTCAAAGTAGATTTTACAGCAGTAAATGCTGCAGATGCATTTCTTGGAAAACTCAAAGGAGTAGAAGATCCTGAAAAGAAAAGAATGATTGTTGGAGAAGAATTTATTCAGGTATTTACTGAATTTGCTAAAGGAAATGGTCCATTCAAATGGTTAGCTCAAGGTACATTGTATCCAGATGTGATTGAAAGTGGAGTATCAAAAGGACCCGCTGCAGTAATAAAATCACATCATAATGTAGGAGGACTACCAGAATGGCTGAATTTAGAAATTTTAGAGCCATTAAGGGACTTGTATAAAGATGAAGTAAGGAAAATTGCCAAAATTCTTCAAGTTCCAGAAAAACTTTTCATGAGACACCCATTTCCAGGTCCAGGTTTGTCAGTAAGGATAATCGGAGAAGTTACTCCAACAAAACTAGAGATTTGTAAAGTAGCCAGTAAAATAGTCGAAGAGGAGTTAATTGAAGCAGGTTTGTATGAAAAAGTATGGCAGGCATATGCAGCAGTAGGTGATGATAGGGCAGTGGGAGTTGTTGGAGATGAACGCAGATATGGAAATATTGTAATGATTAGAGTTGTAGATTCAGTTGATGCAATGACCGCAGATTGGACAAGATTGCCACATGGATTATTAGAAAAAATGAGTAATAGAATAACAAATGAGATTGAAGATGTTACGTGGGTCACCTATACAATATCAAGTAAACCACCAGCAACAATTGAACCACAATAATGATAAAAATGGAATATGAAAAAATGTGTGATCAGATATTAGATTCTGATAAAAAAATTCGATATGTAGGAGTTTATGATTTTGGTGAACTTTATGAGAAAATGCGTCCAGGGTTAAAGAGTCATTTAACAAAAGAAGAAACTGAAATATCTTTATCACAAGCAGTTTATCGATGGTCAACTAGGAAAAAAACTGCAGATAAAATTGGAAAGCCAATTTTTGCACTAGCAAAATATGAGAAAATTTACAGGATAACGATTCCTATTGGAGGTGCAGGATTGATTTTAATCAGCACAGAATTGGATATAGATGTAAATTCAATAGTAGAAAAAATTATAACAATTAAAAACCAATATTCTTCATAATTTGTGATTAGTATGGATTTTCATGTTTTTGATACATATGTAAAAGCAAAAGATGGTCATACAATGCATTTTGATGTAGTTACTGACAATAGTGACGTAGAAAAAGCAATTTCATATGCAAAAGAATGGCTAAAATCAATTGGGGAAGAATCATCTATAGTAACTACAGAAGAATGTAAGTTTTGTCATACACAATCCGTTCCAGAAGATATGGAAATTGAAATTATGACAGATGGATATTCAATTTCAAAGATGGAAGGATGTCCAAATTAGAGCATACAGGCACCAAAAACACCTGCAGAATCACCTAGTTTATTTTTCAGAATTGGAGTGTCAACTAAATCTGAAAAAACTTTGTTGTAAACTGATTCTTTTCCCTCAGTGTATAAAAAATCGATATTAGATAAACCTCCACCTAAAACAATTGCATCAGGATCTAAAATGTCAATGACATTTGCAAGACCAAATCCAAAATTTTCTATAAATTCATCTTTCCATTTTTTTCCAATTTCACTATCAACATTAGTAAGAATTTCTTGTATAGAGGAAGATTTGCCAGTTAATTTTGTCCATTGATTTTCAAGTGAAGGGCCGCTAATGTAAGTCTCAACACATCCAGTTTTGCCGCAGTAGCAAAGATTGCCATTACGATGTAATGTATGATGCCCCCATTCGCCTCCAATATTTGTCCGCCCAGGATATAGTTTTTTATCAATTACAATTCCACCACCCACACCAGTGCCAATAATTACACCAAAAACTAAATCAAAATCAATGGCAGCACCTAATGTTGCTTCTGCCATTGTAAAACAATTAGCATCATTTTCCATAGAGATTTTTTTTCTGAGCTTGTTTTCTAAATCATCTTTTAGTGATTTTCCAATCAAGCATTGAGTATTACTATTTTTGATTAATCCTGTTTGTTTTGAAATTGCTCCTGGAGTACAGATTCCTAATGAAAAATCAGATATATTTTCAGATATTTCTCTTACCAAAGATGAAATTGAATCTAAAATCTTTTCATAGTCATCTTGAGGGGTGGAAATTCTTTTTCTTGTGATGACATCAAAGTTTTCATCTAATAGAATGGCTTCAATTTTGGTCCCACCTAAATCAACACCAAGTTTGTACAACAATGAATATCAAAAAGGAAAACGCTTAAGCTTTAGCTAAAATTTTAGCCCATTGGAGGCATGCCGCCGCCACCGCCTGGAGCCCCAGATATAGAGATAACATCATCAATTCTGAGTATCATACATGCAGCTTCAGTTGCAGATTTGATAATTTGTTCTTTAACTACAATTGGTTCTATAACATTAATTGCCATCATATCAGAAATCTTCATATTTCTAGCATCAATTCCAGTCCATTTATGACCTTGATTTTGTTTTGCTCTAAGATTAGCCATAGTATCAATAGGATCCATTCCAGCATTCTCAGCAATAGTAAGTGGAATTGTTTCTAATGCTTCTGCATATTTTTTGATTGCAAGTTGTTCTCTTCCATCAAAATTATCAGCCCAATCTTTGAGTAATGAAGCTGCAAATGCTTCAGGGGCACCGCCGCCAGCAACAATTGCTGGTGTTTCGATAACGTCTTTTACGACCATTAAAGAATCATGTATTGAACGATCAACTTCATCGATTACTCTTTGAGTTCCACCGCGAATTAACATTGTAACAGATTGTGGATGTTTACATCCTTCAATGAAGACCCATTTGTCAGATTCAACTTTCTTTTGATGAGCCAAATCTGCAGTCCCAAGATCATTCTCTGAAAGATCATCAAGATTACTAATTACACGTCCGCCTGTTGCTTTAGAAAGTTTAATCATATCACTTTCTTTGACACGACGTACTGCCATAATGCCATATTTTGCAAGATAGTGTTGTGAAATATCATCAATTCCCTTTTGACAAATTAATACGTTAACTCCAACATCATGCAACTTGTCAACCATGGACTTTAACATTCTATTTTCTTCCTCTAAGAACATCTGCATTTGTGTTGGGTCAGTAATTCTAATTTCTGAACTTAGTTCTGTTTTTTCTATTTCTAATGCTGAGTTAAGTAATGCAATTTTTGCATTCTCGATTCTTGTAGGCATTCCACTATGAACAATTTCTTTATCTAAAACAATTCCTTTGATAATTTGGGTATCATCAATTGAACCGCCAGATTTCTTTTCTATTTTGATATTTTCAAGGTCAACAGAATAAGAATCGCCTTTCTTTATTGCAATACTAAGAATTGCATCGACTATAATTTTAGAAAGTAATGAGCTATCTTCAGAAATTAATTTTGATTGCATACTTGTTGTAGCAATTTTTAGAAGGGATGCCTTATCATCAGGTTGGATTTTCTTTGCCAAGTCAGAAAAAATTTCAAGGGTCTTATCTGCAGCGGCTTGGTATCCATCAATAATTGTTGAAGAATGTACATCTTTTTTGAGAAGATCTTCAGCTTTTGCTAATAATGCACCTCCAAAAATTACAGAAGAAGTTGTACCATCACCTACTTCGTTATCAACAGTTTTAGAAATTTCAACCATCATTTTGGCTGCTGGATGTTGAACATCAATTTCTTTCAAAATTGTGGCACCATCATTTGTAATAGTTACATCACCTAAGGAATCAACTAACATTTTATCAAGGCCTCTAGGTCCGAGACTACTTCTAACTAATTGTGCAACCAATTTTGCTGCAGCAATATTGTTTTGTTGAGCATCTTTACCTTTTTGCTGTAATGCACTCTCTTTGAGAACTAAAACAGGTCCATTTGGTCCTTGTTGAATTGATGCCATTTAGATTCAGCTTCAATCCACTAAATCCCCCTTTTTAACATTACTTAGTTGATCGGTAAAATGTAGCTTCGTTTTTTCACATCAACAATACCACCAGAAAGAATTCTAACCGATGGTAGAGCAAGAAAAGGCAAGAATAAAGGAATCAAATGAGGTCTAGAAAATTTAGAACCTGAATCTACAATTACATTGTTGATTTTTTCAAAACTAGAAGAGACATTTTCAAATGAATCAGTGGAAATAATTCCTCCAAGTTGTAATGGTAAAGATGCAAGAATTTTTCCAGATTTGACTGCAACTAAACCGCCTTGATTCTTGATTAGATAGTTAGAGGCAACAGCCATATCAGAATCATTTGAACCAATGACAATCATATCATTTTCATGAAAACTCCAAGTTGAAGCAAAAGCTCCTATATCTGCCTCAAAATTTTCAAGAAAACCAATCGCGTGTTTATTTTTTCCATGTATTCTATCAAAGGCCGCAACTTTCCATATATCAGAATCTAAAGAAGCAGATACATAGCCATCTTTAGAATGAAGTTCAGCCGAACCAATCTTTGTAATTATTTCAGTTTGCATGTAGATGGTATTTGCAACAACATCTTTTTTCTTTGATTTTATCAGAAAATCATTTTTTGAGAAATTTTTTAGTTTAACAGTATTTTTAATCCATGTAGGAATAATTTTCTTTTTGATAGGAGTAACAATTTGTCCATTGGATACTACAAGTTTTCCACCAACAAAGACTTTGTTTGGTTTGAATGATTTCATGTCATCAAAAATTAGAATATCTGCTAATTTTCCAGGTGCTATACCACCAAGATCTTTTGCCATATTGTAATAATCAAAATTGTTCTTTGACGCCATCGTAATTGCATCTATAGGCTTCAGACCAAGTTTGACTGATTCACGTATACAATGGTCTATGTGTCCAAATTTAGAAATATCAAGTGGATCAAGACCATCAGAACAAAACATTAAGCGATTTTGGTATGTTCCATGAGATAAAACCCGTGGAATTATTTCTTTCAAATCACGTCTAATGGAGCCCTCTCTAATCATTATCCACATTCCAAGGCGCAATCTTTCTAAAACTTGATCAAAATTGATTGGCTCATGACAAGATAGTACACCAGATGAAACATATGCGTTAAGTTTTTTTTCACTTGCACCAGCAGTATGTCCATTAATTATGCAATCACACTCAAGCATTGTTGAAAGTGATTTCATTGTTTTTGGTTCACGCAGTGTAACTTTAGTCCATGAAAAAACTTCTCCCATTCCAAGAACATGAGGATGTTTTATTGCAGATTTTTCTTGTGACAAAGTTAATGATTTACTACTACTAAATTTTTTATCTACAGGTAAACCTCCTGGAACCACTTGGAAGATTCGAATTGGAAGATTTTCTCCAAGTTTAAGAAATTCTTGAAAACCACGATATCCTGCAACACTAACAATATCAATTGGATCAGAAAATAAAGATGTGACACCACAAAGTAAAGCCTTTTTTGCAAATTCAGACGGCAATACGAATTGATCAATATGTAAATGAGGATCTGCAAAACCAGGACCAACATATTTTCCTTTTACATCAATTACAATAGTTTTTGGACCAACTGTATGTGACGCATCTGGACCAACATATGCAATTCTTTCTTTAACAATTGCAATCTGAATATTTGAAATAATTTCTCTAGTGTAGACTGATAACAAATTGCAATTTTTTAAAACTAGATCGGCTTTCTTGTCACCCATTGCTACTGAATTAAGATTAGAGATCGAATTTGCTAGGCTCGAAGTCACGTCTTTGTATTGGGTTTTGCGCCTATTATAGATTCAATGCTTAAATTACGGATTAAGAGGTTTTGTTGATATGAACATCCCTAAGGTGATTCGAAAGTACTGTGCAAAATGCAAAACACATACTGAACAAAAAGTCTCCATTTACAAGGCTGGAAAAAGACGAGGTTCTGCTAGGGGTGAACGTAGACACGCAGAGCGTAAACAGGGATATGGTGGACAAAAATTCCCAAAATTAGCAAAACCAGCTAAAGTTACAAAGAAAGTTACTCCACTTATGACTTGTACTGTATGCAAAAAGAAATACAATAAAAAAGGTGTTAGAATTAAGAAATTTGAGTTGGTTGCAGCATGAAAAAAGATCACGTTGAAATTCCAAAGCCTTCAAGTAAGTTTCAAAAAGTTAATTGTAATGAATGCGGTGAATTACAAATAATTTATTCTCACGCATCAACCCAAATAGCATGTAATTCCTGTGGAAATACTATTTCAGAGCCAACAGGATCAAAGGCTCAAATAAATGGAAAGATTTCAGGTAGTGCTGAGTAAATCATAATCTTGTTTTGAATTTAAATTAAAAGCAATCCTCTTATCATCAATAACAATATAATTTTCAACCAAATCTTCTAGTGAAGAAATCTTTTCTGAATTTACCAAAGAAATTCCAGTATAATGACATTTTTTACCATCAAAAATAACTGAGTAATCAGATTCAAGACCAAGGGAAGTTAAAAATTCATTTGTAACAAGAATGCTAGTCCAAATTTTTTTAGGATCAAATTTATTGATAATGTGTTGAATGATTTCTTTATCCAGTAATGGTAAATCACCGGATGTAACTAAGACTTTATCATGAATAGTTTTTAATACCAAATTAAGATCCTCCACATAACCAATTCCAGGAGTATCAAAAGTTTCTACATTATTTTTTTCAAGGAATTTTTTTGTTTTAGGAGAATTGCAACTAGTAATAGCCAATATTTTTGAAAATGAATTTGAATTTTTTAATGAATCAACTACATGAAGGATTATAGGTTTTTTATATTCAAGTAATAATTTTTCATTATCTAAATTCATCCTAGTGCCTTTTCCACCAGCCATAACAATACCAATCATATTGAAACAAATACCATCAATGAAGCTAATCGTGTAAATTCATTTGTTGCACCAAGTACATCACCTGTAATTCCACCAAAACTACGAGTAGAAAGAGCTAAAAGAAATAAAGTTAATGTAACAGTCACGCCAAGCATTACCAATCCGGTTGTTTCACCAATCACAATAACAGGAATCAACATTATCAAAAATGCTGCTGCAAGTTTTTTCTTATCCTTCATGAATTCAACAAAGGGTGAATTTGAGCCTAATGATGCCGATTTACCTAAACTGGCCATCATCACCATTGAAAATTTTGCCAATATTTCACTAATCAAGATTGCCTTAAACAAATCAAATCCACTAGTAAGAGAAATAGTAATAATCAATCCAATCAGATATAAAACAATCGTAACAATTCCTGCAGACCCAGTAGAAAGATCTTTCATAGCTTTTAGTTTTTTATCTTTTGTGCCTTTTACCATGAGCCCATCTGCAAAATCAGCTAGGCCATCTGCATGATGTAGTCCAGTAACAATTGCTAGAGAAGCAACAACTAGTAGACTAACTAACAGAGGATCTAAGAAAAAAGATAAACCAAAACCTAATGAACCAACTAAAAGTCCAATTGCGATTCCAACAATGGGAAACATAAACATGTATTTTGCAATGTTATCTAAAGTAGCATTTGATGATGGAAAAATTGTTAAAAATGAAAAAACAGATCCAATTTCTTTAAGCATGTACCCACCATCCAAGTAATGTCAGAACGCATATTATTGGAATAGTTATTATTCCAAAGAAAAGTAATGATGTCAGCTTCATAATTGCAATTGCAGAATGGACATGTTCTTTTGTCAGCATAGTTTCACCATCACCTAATTTGTAATGATTAATTTTTTCAAATTTTGTTTCTAATGCTCCTGCTAATGCAGCCATAGGATATCCAGCATTAGGACTTTCAGTCTTTTTGCCATCTCTAATCATTATTTTGTATGATTCTTTCCAATTGTTTTGCAAAATAGCAGCAGAGATGATCATGATTAGTCCTGTGAGTCGAGATGGAATGTAATTTAAAATACTGTCACAGGTTGCTGCAAACCACCCAACATTTTTGAAAATATCAGTCTTGTATCCAATCATCGAATCTGCAGTGTTTATTACACGATATGCAAATGCTCCAGGTAATCCAAAAAGAGCATAATAAAACATAGGTCCTGTTATTCCATCAACTGTATTTTCACTAATACTTTCAAGCACGCCTGAAAGTATGTGATCTTTGTCCAGATTAGTGGTATTTCTTTTTACAATCATTGATAGATTGTTTCTAGCCATATCGAGGTTTTTCTCATCAATGGATTCAATTACAGATCTTGCATGTTTTTCCATTCCATGAATGGCAATTGTACTTTTTAATAATAATGCACCAACTATTACAGAAACGATTAACGAGACATAGTCAACCGTAATTAAAGAAATTCCAATATTCAATGCTAAAAGTAGTAAAATTACCATGAACAAAGTAATTATTACAACACAGGCTCCTCCAAATTTTTCTATGGTAGAATTTTTATTTTTTGTAATTGGGATGAGTTTTGCAAGAAAAGAACCAATCCAAGCCGTGGGATGATATTTATTTTTAGGATCACCAAACTTGAAATCAAGTAAAAGAGCAATGCCAATTATTAATAGAGATTCAATGATCATTGTAGCATTTTCTCAATATCTTTAATTGCAATGTTTGATTTGACAGTTTTTGCTAATTTATCTAGTTCATTATCAATTTTTGAAATGTTTTTTTTAGTCCACAAAATCTCTTTAGGATTAGCATTAAGAGAATCTTCCTCGGGTAAGTCCAGAATCATCAAAGGAATTGTTCCTAGAACAGGTTTCTTGGTAATTTTTTTAAGTTTTTGGAATCCTGGTTTTAGTACATCTAAATCTCCTCGGAATTTGTTAAAAATAAAACCTTTGACTAATTTTTGATATTTTTTTTCAATCAAAGCCATTGTCCCAACAAGACTTGCAAAAGCACCTCCCTTATCAACATCTGAAACTAATAACACAGAGGCATTAGCCTTTTGTGCAATTTTCATATTTGCAATATCAAATTTTTGTAGATTTATTTCAGCTGGAGAGCCAGCACCCTCCAAAATAACCAAATCAAAATTTTTTTGTAATGTTTTTAACGATTTTGTGGCCATACGAATTCCTTCACTATTTACAAATTCTTCATAATACTCTTTTGCATGCATTTTCTTGTATCGTTTTCCATTAAGATACACAATACTATCGTAATTTCCCATAGGTTTAAGCAAAATTGGATTCAGATCAGTGGTGATTTTACATCTTGCACCAATAGCCTGAATTGCTTGAGCACGGGATATCTCAAATTCAGGCGTAATATATGCAAAATTTGACATATTTTGAGATTTGAATGGAGCTACAGTGTAACCTTTATCAGAAAAAATTCTGCAAAGTGCGGCTACTAATGTTGTTTTACCTGCACCAGATGATGTACCCTGAATCATTAATGATTTCATGATACATTCTCCAATGCTTTAACAAGTTCTAAATTATCTTTATGAGATTTAACAGCGATTCGAATGTAATGATTGTTTAATCCTCTAAAATTTTTACAATCACGAATTAAGATTTTATGCTCAAGCAGTTTTTTTTGTAATTTTGTTGAATCTTTTTTTGTTTTTATCAGAATAAAATTTGTAGACGAATCAATACAATCAAATCCATCCAATCTATTAATTTTATTTGTCAAGTAATTCAGCTCTTTTTTAATTACTAAATTTGATCTAATAAGATGTGATTTATTGTCAAGAGCTTTATTTGCGGCAATTTGGGCTAAAGAATTAACACTCCAAGGAATTTTTATTTTTTGCAAAATTTCAATCATTTGTTTTGATGCTATGGCATATCCAATTCTTATTCCTGGTAATGCAAAAGATTTTGTTAACGAACGTAAAACAAAAAGATTGTCATATTTTTTAATATATGATATTACAGATTCATTTGATTCTGGAACCATTTCAATAAAACATTCATCAACAAATACAAATGTGGAAAGTTTTTTTGCTTTTTTAATTATTTCAAGTAATTGGTTTTTTGGCAAAAGTTTTCCTGTAGGATTATTAGGGTTACAAATGAACACACATCCATTTTTTGGAATTTGTGAAATAAACAAATTAAGATTTTCAGATATATTCATTGTTTTAAAATATGAAATTATACAATTATTGAGTTTAGCTGCTGTTTCATATTCTTGAAAAGTTGGAATTGGAATCAATACTTTTGTTTTTTTAGATAAGAATGCAAAACAAAAATTATAGATTATTTCGATTGCTCCATTTCCAACCAAAATATTTGATTTCTCTAATTTCGTGTATTTTTTTAGGCTTGAAATTACTGATGATGAGCTAAAATCAGGGTAATTTTTGATATTATCAATATTTTTTTAAGGGTTTTTTTACTGATGACGGAGTACCAATTGGAGAGATATTTGAACTAAAATCAATGATTTGAGGATTGGTTAAAAGAGGTCTTCCTCCATGAATTACAGGCACATGTCTGATAATAGATAATTTTGTTCTTATTTTCACAGTTCCAAATAGAATTAGCCGATTTAGTATGTTTTGGTAATCCAGAAAACGATTATTAGGTGAAAGCGATCGATGACTTAACATGGATAAGAAAAGAGTCGCAATTATTGGTGTTACAGGTGCTGTTGGTCAGGAATTTGTACAATCATTAAATAATCATCCATGGTTTGAAGTGACTCAAATTGCTGCGTCTTCACGTTCTGCAGGAAAAAAGTATCTCGATGCAATAAAAGATGCAAGTGGAATAGTTGCATGGGATGTAGGCGGAGAAATTCCAGAATATATCAAAGAAATGACAGTAAGATCAATTGATGAATTAGATGTTTCTCAATTGGATTTAGTATTTTCAGCAGTTGAATCAGAAGCTGCTAAAGCCATAGAAACTAAAATGGCAGCAGATTTGCCAGTAATTTCAACAAGTTCAGCTTATAGATATGAAGAAGATGTCCCAATTTTAATTCCAGGAATCAATGATGAGCAGACAGAATTACTTGAAGTACAAAAAAAGAATAGGAATTGGAAAGGATGGGTAGCACCATTACCAAATTGTACCACTACAGGTTTAGCAATAACATTAAAACCACTACTTGAAAAATATGGAGCAAAAAAAGTTATGATGACTTCAATGCAAGCAATATCAGGTGGTGGAAAATCAGGAGTATCTGCTATGGGTATCACAGATAACATAATTCCATACATTCCAAAAGAGGAAGGAAAAGTAAGATTAGAAACAAGAAAAATCCTTGGTAAACTAAGAGATGGAAAAATAGAGGATGCTGATATTAGAATTAGTTGTACATGTACAAGAGTACCAGTAATTGATGGACATACAGAGTCTGTTTTTGTTGAAACTACAGAGGAAATTAATCCAGCAAAAGCAAAAGATACCTATAATGAATATAACAAAGATATCTCCGTAGCAGGACTACCATCAGCTCCAGAGAATTATTATGCATTTCATGAAGATCCTACAAGACCTCAACCAAGAATGGAAAGATCTGTTGGAGATGGAATGACTACAACTATTGGCAGAGTAGAGAAGGAAGAATTATTTGACAATGGTCTGAAATACATGTTGTTCTCTCACAATAAGAAAATGGGTTCAGCAAAAGGTGCAGTATTGTTAGCAGAAATGTTATACAAAAAAGGCAAGATTTAGATAATTTTTTGCAATTTTTACAATAATAACTTTATAAGATCCAGAAAACTAGATCGACTCAGGTGTTTTAAACGGCAAAAGTAGATGACTTAGATTTACAAATTTTATCAGAGTTATCCAATGATGCTTCAATTTCTGTTCCTCGTTTATCGAAAAAAATTAACGTTAATTCATCTGTAGTATATTCAAGAATCAAAAGATTAGTTAAAAGAAAACTGATAGAGCGTTTTACAATTGTGGTAAATGATGAAGAACTTGGATATAATGTCAAGGCATTGACTGGAATTAATATGGATACAAAAAAACGAGATCATATTATTGAAGAATTATTCAAGATTGATGGTGTTAGAGAAGTCGCTGAAGTTACAGGTAGATTTGATATTCTCGTAACAATGTATTCAAAATCACTGGATCAAATGCATAAAATGGTCTCTGAGAGGATTGGGAGGATTGAAGGTATTCAATCTTCTGAATCATTTATTGAAATGAAATCACGAATGAAAGCAATGCCATATATGCCATCAAAGGATAGTGACTAATATTGCAAAAACAAAAATCTGAATCTAGAGTAGCAGTTTATTATGAATTAACAAAGCCAAAAATTTGGTATTTACTAGTTTTTACAGCATTTGGTGCAGCACTAACAGCATCTAACATTTATGATATTGAGATTTCTCCAGCAACATGGCTTCTGATGTTATTTTCAGTTGCAGCCGGTTCAGCTGCCGCAAATACTCTAACAAATTATCATGATAGAGACATTGATGCTATTATGGAGAGAACAAAAGACAGACCTTTACCTTCAAAAAGAATCTATCCGGCAGTTAAAGCAAGGAATTTTGGATTAGCATTAGCAGGCATTTCATTAGTTTTAGCATTTGGAATTTCTTTTACTACTACATTAGAACAAGGTGCATGGGCAACTGCCTTCATTGCGTTTGGATTAGTAAACAACATTCTGATTTACTCATATGTTCTGAAACGAAATTCTAGAACCAATATAATTTTGGGAGGATTATGTGGAGGTTCGCCACCAATGATTGGTTGGGTAGCTGTTAGTATGTCAGATTTATGGACTATGGGTCTTGCAATGGCTGGATTAGTGTTTATTTGGATTCCAATGCATATTTGGGCACTCACTTTACATTTCAAAGAAGACTATAACAAAGTAAATGTTCCAATGTTAACTGCCGTACAATCAGAAAAAACTTCTGCAAGAGCTATTGCACTTTCAACAGTTGTTATGGTATTATTTTCTATTGCTCCATTTTTTATTACAACTCAAAGTGGTGAAGAAATGGTTGGTGCAGTGTATCTATGGACAGCTATTGCGTCAGGGGCATTAATGGTAGGATTGTCAATATGGGTCATAATCAAACCTATGGAAAAAGCTGCATGGACTTTGTTTAAATTTTCTAGTCCATATTTGGCAGTGTTATTTATTGCATTAATGGTTGATTCTGCATTATAAAATACTGCCTTTATCATCTAGACTATTAAGTTCCTTGGTTATTTTAGAATGGTTTTCTACCAAAGTCTTTAATTCATTTTTTAATTGTTCAGAGTTCCAATCAGATGAGATTAAAGAAGTTAATTTTGCAACAATTTCCCATTGAAAATTATTTTGATCATCAATTAATTCTAAAAACCGCTTTCCTTTTTCATCATCATTCATAATTTTTTGTTATGAAACAATGATAAAAAGTTAGCATTGGTAATTACATTATTTCAAAGTTTTATTAGCAAATAATATCAATTTTTGATTATGCGATGTAGTATCTCAGAATGTAAACAAAAATCAATAGAAACAGTAAAAATTAGTTTTCGGGAAACACGAAATTTGTGTGAGGAGCATTACAAATTATTTATTAATAAAGATAAAAAACATGTTCCAAAATTTTCTAAGGCATCAAATTCTTAGCGAATCAAATTCCTTTTTAAATTATAGAATCATTGAAAGATTTAACATCTACCATTTTTAAAGCAAAATATGGCAGCCAAGAAAAAAAATCCCAAAAAGACAGTAAAAAGAACGGTAAAAAAAACGGTATCTAAATCAAAAAAACAAGGCAAAGCTACATCAAAAAAACCTGAATTTGAAAAAGCATGGAATGACTACAATTCTGCCTTGAATGGCTGGAAAGAATCTCTTGCACAATGGCAAAAGGCTACAAATGAAACTTTGATGACATATCATGATGCCTGTCAAAAAGCATTAGAATCAGATGCTGAATTATTAAAAAAAGTTAGTTCAAGTTGGGAAAATACTTGGGAAGAAATTGGTCCAGAATACATTAAACAACAAACAAAGATGATGGAGAATATCTTTAAAGAAACTAACATCGAATCAATAAAAAAATTCAATATCCAATGGGAAAAATTTCTCAAAACATCTGGAGATGATTCAATAATAGCATATCAAGAGGCTATCAAAAAATTTAATCAGGCATGGCAATCTGGACAAATGTAATTTTCATATATTAGCTAAAATTTTTATTTTTTCATTTTTCCTATTCTAAAAACTTTGCATTGACATATTGAACAAAATCCTCTAATAGCAGGTTTGCCATTTTTCATTGTAGTCTCTTCAGGATCTTTGATAAGTCTTTTAGTTTTACATTTTACACAATATGCTTCTTGTGAAACTATTTCTGAAATTTTTGATTTAGAACTATTCTGAGAATTTAGATTATTTTCAATATCATCTAGTTTTTTGTTTTGCTTTCGTAATTTTTGTATAATTTCATGTTCAATATCTACAGCCTCAAGTCTTTCAATTTCTTTTTCTAACTCCTTAACTTTAGAAAATTGTTCTCAGTAATGTCAGGACCAGTCCAGTATCCACTAAATCCACGTTTAATGTTTCCTATATCATCAGAATACACAAACTCTATTGGTTTATCTGATTGCATGGAAGTAAGTCCGAAAAGCTCATCAAGATTAGATTCATCAATAACATCCACAGGATACGTAGTAGAAGATATCAAATACTCAGATGAATAGTCAAGTGTTCTGGTGGTAGTAAAGAAATCTGAAAACTGTCTTGACCAACTCATGACACTAAGATAGTTTGGCTTGCAGTTTACATCATCATGTCCACCATGAAACAATCCAAGGTTGTGTCCTAGTTCATGCATGAATGTTCCTGCCTGATCATCAGAAGAACCAACTCCTCCAGCCCAGTTTCCAAGAGTTATCAAAAAGTCATTTCCAGGAATCTCTGCCATTCCAGAAGAACCGCTAGGAATAGAATGACCATAAATAACATAATGAACTGCCATTCTTTTTGCAGTCAGAATATTTTGAAGTTCTGCATCACTAGAAGCATTGTTGCGTTCATCAGTAGTTCCAAAATATGATTTTTTTAGTTTGTCAAAGTCAGGCATTAATGGGCTTGAAAGATCAATGATTCCACCTTCGGAGGGAGGAGACATCGTATCACTATGATATGGAATTCTATCATCAATATTGACGTGTAGTGTTATTCCTTGTTTGGAGAAGGCCTCAGCAATATTTTCTAATGCAGTAACATCAGGTTCATGACCTATCATGTAATCAATCTCAACGTAGATATCTTTGCCTCCGACGGTTGGGCAATTATTTAGAGGATCAGAGTCAAGATCAGAGCAGGGCCAAAAAAACACACCAGTAGATTCAGAATTTGTATATGTTATTTCCAATCCGTTATTTTTTTTCCATGATGTACATAATCCATCAGGGTCCTTTTGTTCATCGGAACATTGTGGAAAAGCATAGTAGGGATTAATGTCAGGATCTATGTAAGGTATTTCTCCTATTTCATCGTCAATTACCTTGACAGTATTTTCAACACCTCCATAACTTACCTTGATTGTATCACCAATCTCTGCAAATAATGCAGGTTTGTCATTATCAGTCTCAGTTTGGTTAAAGTAAACATAGGTAGTAGGTAGATCAAACCAATTGGTATTAGGTATTCGTTCAAACGTTAGTTTAGGAGTAAACTTTGCTCTGATGTTATTACCAACAATTGATTCTATGTCAACTTGGAGTGTATCATCAGAAAAATTTGAATCCGTTAAAATTCGTATATGTAATCCATGGGATATGAAAATAGAATTTTCAACAATAGGATCTTCGGGTTCAAGCTGATTCATAAAAATAATTTGAGGGTATGAAGATTGTGCATAAACTGAATCAGTTCCAAAAACAAAAAATAAACTCACCATTGCAAGTAAAATAATATTATAAGATAATTTTATTTTAGGCAATTCCCACACCCCGTCATTATGAATATGCAGTTACTATTTATCATTTTTTGTCAGCATAATATATGGCCACTTTTCATTTACAACAGATTGAGCTTGTAGTATTTCTTGTATGATTTGTTTTTGCAACAATTCATTTTCAGATCTGGAAACAGATTCTGGATAGATTTGCAGATAGTAGTTTTTTCCATAGTCAGAGTTATGGATTATCTTTCCCCGAACTATTTCATCAAGTGTTTTTTGTGCAATCTTTGTCTGGTCAAGCATGTAATCATAAAACAGCATGTGATTTCTGTCAATTCCATGTGAAGTTATTACGTCATGTCTTTGAGACGTGTCAATCTCCTGCGTCCAAAACTTTTCTTTGTACCATAACTTTCCAGACTTGTCTATTCCATGTTCAGAGTCAATCAGCGTAATTGTATGTAGATGCCCAACCCTATCCAAAACATTTACTGTCTTTGGAGGATTGAGTGATTCTCCAGTTATTTCTATGCCGTGGTTGTAATAGTTTTGCCAGCTGTTTCGTTTTGCATCCCATGTATTTGTTCCAACCATGTTAAACTCCAATGGTGTGCGAAACATATGGTTAATGGTAACCTCAAGACATTTCTCCTCTAGGGACTGGTCCGTACATGGAACAGGCCTAGATGACACATCCACTTCATCTAGTGCGTCTTCTGGATCAAAGACATCAACTGATGCGGTACCATCAAAGAATATATCATAATTAATTACTGCCTTGCTCTGGCTGATTACCTTGTCTTTTCCTATTCCAAATCCAAGCTCGACGTGTCGTATGTTTTCAATGCCACCATTCTCATACACTTTGAGTACTGCAGTATTTTTCTGGCCTACCTCTACTGGAATTAGCGGATATGGCGTATAGTAAAGTTGTACATCTACTGTATTTCCATTGTATGAAAAACCATCAGTGACTAATCTTATTCCATTACTTGTGACTCCAAGCGTTGGTGGAGTACAGTCACTTCTGCATCCTCCGCCAAATCCAGCTACTGCATCAACTACTAGTCCTGCACGGGCTATTCCGCCCCCGCCTCCACCGCCACCGGAGCTTCCAATGGTTGCAGTATCAGATACAGAGTCATACGTTGCAGTAATGGTATCACCTACCAATGCCTGCAAGGCGCCTTTTCCAGAATCAGGGTTTGGTATAATCAACGCATTTGATATCTGAGAGCTTGGAGCATAAAAGATACTTACAATGTCTCCCTGTGCAACTTTGATTGCGTTTCCACTAGATGTTCCGGTTGTAAATTGCAAGGTGCCAGTAAATATTCCTGAAGTACCAGATGTCTCTTGAAGTGATACAGTAATTCCTGTACCATCTGACTCAGAAACTACGGTAACTGATGTGGAATCAATTCCTGCCGTAGTGTCAGCAGAAGAATCATCAACTGTAACCGTTACAGAGTTAGCTATTGCAAACTGCCAGTTAGCTTCCATGAATATCAGATTGGTGTTCTCAAATATTCCGGTGTTTACTCCAGTTTCAGAAAGTACTAGTGAAATCCCCAAAGTGTCAGTATCAGAAGAAACGTTAATTGTAACTGTGTCAATTGCTCCCGAATCTAAATTAGCCGATGAGTCAGTTACGGTAATTTTAACAGCACTGCCTCCAACCTGACCGCTGCTAAGAAAGTATGTTGCACTATCAAATGCAATGCTGTGACTTGAGGCATCAGAATACGGAACTGCATTTATGCCAGTTCCTAAGACTACAAGGAGCAATACAAGTGTCCTATTCATTTGATATTTTCCCATATTCATACTACATTATAGTAGATAGGATTTATGTAAGAATTATTAGCACAGCTAAAGATTCTACAGGGTAGCTAAACCAGAATAATATATAAACTAAAACAAGAATAGCCATGGGCAATTATTCATGCATGGGTTGCGGCTCTACAAAGATCATCATAATTTCTGATTCAAGGTATAACGGCTTGCGTGGATGCTGTAATAGATGTGGTGGGAATTGGCCAGAATCCTAACAAAATGTTTAGAAACAGACATGTCTAGTCTGTGTATGGTAGATGTATCAGAGATTGTCTCAGCTGAGTTATTTGAGATGGCAAGCGAGCAAAGAATAGCAATACTGATGCAGCTGCAAAAAGAGCAGACTTCGCTATCAGGGATGGCAAAAAAGCTAAATGCCACGGCACCTGAGATTCACAGAAACATTTCCCGTCTATTAAAGATGGAGGCGATAAAAAAAGAAACCGATGGAAGTTATTGCCTTACAACAAAAGGCAAACTAGTATGCAACATCTTCCCCCAATTACAATTCATTACAAAGAGCCAGACCTACTTTAAGGACCATACTCTAGACGAACTGCCAAAAAAATTTCAAAGTAGAATAGGCGAGTTGTCAAGTGGAAAAGAGATCAAAGGATACGTAAAGGTCATGGAGACATGCAAAGACATCTATGCCAATGCACAAAAATACATCTGCAACATATTATCTGAAGTTCCATACACGGAAGACATAACAAGGCCACTAGTAACAGGACTAAAAAATGGAATTACAGTATCTACCATATTTTCTGAATCAGTAGTAGTTCCAAGCGATAGAAAGAAGATATTCAAGAACAAGGGATTCAAAAAATTCGTAGATGATGGGAAGGTAAAACGCAAAATGGTAAAGGATGTAAAAATAGTCCTGGTACTAAATGAAAAAGAGGCAGGAGTTGTCTTTCCAAAGGACGGAGAGGCAGACATGTCAAAAATGTTTTACGGCGACTCTCCAGAGTTTTTGGAGTGGTGTCATGACTATTTTATTCACTGCTGGAATAGTGCATCTAGTTTTCAGGAAAGCAAGATACGGTAATCTATTTTGAAAGCCCAAGCTTTTGCAGTACCAATGCACATGCACCAGTTATTGCAACAAATGGCCACACGACAGAGTATTTTATGAGATACTTTAGTGAGTCGTGTTTTCGCATCTGATCAGCAATTGGCGGACTGAATTTGTAGTATCCATCTAGCATCCTTGAAAACGATTTTTGGAAACGCGACTGTAGCACCACATCATCACGAAACTCACGTAGAAACTGGACGGGAGGTTCAAGTTCTGAGCCGTATGCAGCAGTTGCAATAAAACACTTACTAGTAGAAGGGGCAGGTTTGCTTGTGCTAGAATGTGGCTTTTTTTCTACGTTTGCATCATCGGACACATCGATGGATTCGGTAAGGTTGACACTATGAGTCGTTCCACCTGACATGGTATCATACGTATATCCCAGTTTAGAAATATCCAATACGCTTTCTGGTGTAGTTCCAGCACTCCACGGAAACATTTGATCATGAAGGTTGTGTCCCGTGTTTGTTCCGCCCGTAGGAAGATATCCTGAAGATTGTGGCTTTTGCTGCCACTCGGCCCAAATCTTGTCAATAAAACAGTGATGAAGAAAAAACAGTGGATCATTAGGCGATGAGCCAAGCGTCATGGATCCTCCAATCCAGACATGGACACGGTTGTGTATGTTGCCAGTCCCAAGCCATCCCTCCAGTCTGTTTCTAAAGCTTGTTGCAGGATCACTTGTTGCATCCCATGGTGCAGAATCATAGGTTGCAATTGAAAGACAATCATCCACCTGAACAGAAGTCGGAAGTGAGGATATGCTGCTACCTATTGTTCTTCGCAGCGCAGGCCCGTCAATTGTCAGCTCCCAGTTGTTATCAAATGCAAACGGCCCAGTCTCTACGCGATTTCCGTTTGAGGGATTGCCATTTCCTCCCATAAAATTATCAGAAAAGATTGACGAGTTGAGGTTGTTATCTACTGTCCAGTCCCAGTACGGAAGATTAACTGACGGATTTATCTTTTGAAGTTCTATCTCAAATAGCCGAAGATATTCCCTGTGCCATGGAAGAAATGCAGGTCCCCTGTGTGCAGAGTTTCTCATCATTGGACTGCCAGTTGACGGTGTCGGGTTTGCCATTGCATCAACATGCATCTGCACAAACTGATCATACTTGCCAGAACTCTTTAGCGCAAGAACGGCATCAACAAAGTCTTGTTTTTCTTGCGACGATAGTTCAGACTGATTCTTTCTTTCTCCCATATCTTTTCCCTTTACATATTATCAATTATTGCCTTTGCAAGATCTAAGAGATTGTCAAATGATGAATATGGAAATTTCACGCTTACAAATTTTCCAGAATTATCTTTTTCTACAGATATCTTGTCACCGTCAATGCTCAAATTATTCTCATCAAATTCTATAGTTCTACCCTTGTATGATTCAGTAGACAATAAATTGAATTGGTTCGGTAATAATAAAGTCTTATGTTCTTACCATTTGTGTGTGATTTCATCGTTTGCCTTTAGGTTTGTAGATTTCCACGTAACTACAGTATTTTTTTTGCCATATGATATCTTGGCAGGCTCAGAAGGATAAGCCTCATACCCGACATTTGGAACAGAGTGAATTATTCTGCTTTCAATAGGATGATCTTTTGGAATTGAAAACTTGTACGAGAATTTTTTACAGTTGCTGGCAAGATTGTAAGAAAATTCCCGATCAGGCTCTTCCCAATCATATTCAAGTTTTAGGATGCGTTTTTGTTTGGGCTTTATTGGCTTTGCAAATTTTATGTAAAACTTTTTTAGTTTAGGCTCGTCTTTTTTTATTCTATCTAATGCTAGTCTTTTGCCTCTATCTGTTACTTTGACATTCAGATCTGCAAAGTCTTTTTTAGAATCACCTGCAATTGTATAAAATATCACATCACGCACTTCTTTTGCAATGCTTTCAATCTTCCAAGTCCACGTATGATGTGTCAGCATGGTTTTGGGATCTTTTACAACTAACTCGATATCAACTTCATTGAATCGAAATGAACTAGGTCCTCTAAAATCATCAATTGATTCTTGCCTATTTACAATCTTTGTCTTTCGTGGGCTGTTTCTATTTCCAAAACCTTTTCCATATACATTGCATAGTTTGATTTTTTCACCGTGCTTAATTCCATATTCTCCAATGTCATGAAAGATTTCTTTGTATTCTCTTGATAACTTTCTTGCATCCTCAGCAAATGTTTTTGATGTAAAAATATTCATGTCTCCTGCAGTGTCCATTATTCGTCTTGCCATGATAATTCCAGAGCCCCAGTAATTATCATATCCAGTAAATGATTTTATTATGTAGACTGAGCCAGTTTCAATCCCAACTCTTATTGAAAGTCTATCTCTGCCTTTTCTATTTTGATTATATTTTGTAATGCCTTTATGAAGATCAATTGCAAGTTGCAATGGATGCTCTGCACTAAATGGAAATCCTATTGCAATACCATCACCGGTTGGGACCAGTGCTGCATAATCCTTGTTTTTCTGAAATACATCACTTTGACTAATCAATTTATTTAAAACAATAATCTTTTGAAGTTGCTCAATAGTCACATTTTTTGGTGTTGCGCTTGCAACAATGTCTGTAAAAAACCAATGATATGTACGGGTGAATTTTTCAATATCTCCATAAGTATAGTCATTACTTTGCAACGATTTTAACAGTGAATTTAGAAACTTGATCGGGCATTTTTTTAAAATTTTAAAGCTGGTAAGTGTTGGATCAACTTTGATATGATGAATTTTTGTTTTATCTAAGAGCCAGTCCTTTGTCTGTTTGTTTTCCTCCATCAATCCAAGGATTTCAGCTATGACATTAATTTTTGAGGTCACAAATAATATACCGGAATAGGATCTTATTAAGAATCCATTACCGTGTCGCCTTACTGCAGACCGTATGATTCCATCAAACTGCTACATTATTAGTTACTATACAAACTAATCTTTTTGCACGCAAGCTAATGATCTGTTATCAATCATTTGTGCGCACTAATACTAATGATGGTTGTCAGAAAGCAAAGCCAAATGAGAGACAAGGTTCAAGAAAGTCTCATTTCGTTTAACGGTGAGTATAGAAACTATTGCATCGGAATCGTAGATATCGTAAATTCCACAAAGATTGCAGCAAAGATGCCACCAGTAAGTTTGGGAATATATTATTCCATATTTCTCAACAAGATGGCAGATATTGCAGTAAGGTTTGATGCAAGTGTTGTAAAAAATATAGGTGACAGCTTGCTGTTTTACTTTCCAAGTACGGTCAACTCTGCAGACATGAAAGGATTCCAGAATGCAATAGAGTGCGGTCTTTCCATGATAGAGTCACGATGTATGATCAACAACATAATGTTTGAAAGCAGGCTTCCATCAATTAGCTACAGAGTAAGCATCGATTATGGAACAGTACTCATTGCAGTTACGCTTTATGATACCGTAGACATATTTGGGCCGCCAGTCAATGTTTGCGCCAAGATAAACCGGGAGGCACATCCAAACGGGATGGTAATAGGCGGAGACATGTTCCAGATGGTAAAGGCGATTTCATCATACCAATTCAAACAGATCTGCAGCTTTTCATCGGGATTAAAGAGCAGTTATCCGGTATACTCTATTTTGAGAAGAAATGCTCTACACTGATTTTATATTTTAGGTGACAGCTTGGTTTCTAGTTGAATGTCCTGCTTTTTTCCCAGTTTTTTTCCACAACAAAAGGAGGAGGAGAATACGTTTTCAAGACAATTGCAAAAGTATTGTCAGAGAATGGTCACAGAGTATGGGTAGTCACCAATGATGTAAAAAACGAGTCATATGAAGAGTCAGAGAATCTCAGAATAGTCAGAGTAAAACCGCATCTAGAGTATGCCGGAGGAATTCCCCCCTCGTTTTTTGACAACATCAAGTATTCAATAAATGCGCTTTTTGCAGGATACAAAATTGCAAAAAAAGAAAAAATAGAGATAATACATTCAAATAATTTTGCACCAGTCCTTGCAGGATCATTTCTGTCCATGCTTGCAGGAATCCCACATATTACTACCATACATGATGTTTTCTCATCATATGGAAAGAATTTCTGGACAGAGTGGGCAAAACAACCAGGGACATCACAAATCAATGCAAGGTTAGTCCCATTCTTTGAAAAATTAATGATACGTCTAAAGGCAGAGTGCATCCATACGGTAAGCGAAGCTACAAAAAACGACATAGTACAACTTGGTGCAAAAAAGCCAGTACAGATAATTCCAAACTGCATTTTGCACAAGAACCCGATTTCTGTAAAGACAAATTCCAGACAGTTTGTTTTCATAGGAAGGCTTGTTTTTTACAAGAATGTCCAGGTACTGATCAGGGCCGCATCAATTGTCTCAGAGGAATTTCCAGACTTTAAGATAATAGTTGCAGGAGACGGCCCGTACAGAAACATGCTTGAGAAACTAGCAGAGGAACTGGATGTAAATGAGAACATAGAGTTTAGAGGATACGTAACTCCAAAAGAAAAGGAAGTAGTGATTGCAGAATCAAATGCAATGCTGTTTCCATCAAAAATTGAAGGGTTTGGGCTAGTTATGCTTGAGGCATTTCAGCAAAAAAAGGCAGTCATTGCATCGGACATACCTCCAATGTCAGAAATAATACAGGATGGTAAAAATGGATTCCTCTTAGATGCAGACAACGAAAAGTCATGGGCAGAGAAAATAAAAATAATGATAAAAGACCATGACCTGTCTCAATCTATGGGAAATACAGCATATGGAATTTTAGACAAAAAATATAGTACGAGATCATTTTATGAAAACATAATCAAAATGTATGAGGGTATTTTGAGAAATTAGCAATCAGGCTAAGTGTAATCCTCAAGGCATACAGAGCATTGTATCATATGTTGTATTATCTCCACACATTCAATACATGATAACACATCATACACATCATGTGATAATCTCTGAGCATCAATGCCATACAACAGCAAGTAACTCACTGTATCCTCAAAACTGACATCTTCTTTTAATGAATCAGAAAGCATGGACTGGATGTACTTTACATGTTGCACCTGCTCATCAGAAAGCACGATTCCCAAATTAGAATCACTCATACAAAGACAGAATGGCATTTTCTTCATAGTCTCTAGTTAGCTTGCATGAAAAGAATTTAGCTGCAATTAAAAGAACAAGTATTATGATTTTTCGTAGAATTATTTTTCATGTCAGGAAAAAAAGCCATTATGTTTGTGCTAATCAGGCCAAGGTGTCCATACCATCAAGCGGACCAAGAAAAATGAAGCGCGGAAAAATTCTGCAAAAACACATAGAGAATTTGTGGTCAGAGTGGGCATATCCAGAAGAAGAGCCCGAAGAATGAAGACTGCAATAATTGCAGATGATGATGAGTATGTCTTAAACATGACATCAGAGATTCTTGGAGCATCAGGGATAGCCGTACTTGCCCTGCAAAAGACGGAAAGGAAGCTGTGGAATATTTTTAAAGGCTAAGACCAGACATTGTGATTCTTGACGTATCCATACCAGGATATGACGGCGTGTATGCGCTTAAAAGAATACACCGCTATGACTCTGCCAAAATGATTATGGTCACAGGAGACAAGACAGAAAATACTGCTGAAAGGCTAAGACAGATAGGTCCTGTTGCAGTCCTGTACAAGCCTTATGACTTTAAGGAGTTGCTAAAGATAATTAACACATAAACTATAATCTGTCCTTGATAAAATCAATAGATTTGACAGGGGATGGATCCACACCAGTGATTACTGCCCTGTATATGGAACAGTAATCAAGCAGGTAAATCAAACAGACAATCTTTGATAGTATGTTGCCCTCAACTGATTTTACTTCTATGTATTTGGTATTGTTCTGATCAAAGTACTGCTTTATTATCCCCCATCTTTCCTGTGTTTTTGCATAGTCTTGTGTTCCGCGAATCAGCACTGGACATGTGTTAACGCTTCCTTCCCACGCAACTATACCGTTGTGACATGCCTCGATTACGTCTTCGGTAAATGCATGCATCTTGGAGTTTTCCTGCAGCGAGTTCTTAAAACGAATGGCTGCAGCATACAGACCATGCGGGTAATAGATACATGGCATACCCTCTAGGAATTCTGCCAAGTTCAATGACATATTATTTTGGGATAGATTTGCAGACGATATTTTTGCAGACTGCTCTACAAGATTTTCAATTGATTCCAAAATGTCAGATTTCTGGATTGGCAGAACAGAATCTAGCACATGCAACATTGAGTAAACAAAAGCAACAAAGGAAGCTCTAGGGGAGTGGGTCATTGGAATTTTACGAAACACGATTTTGTTGGAATGACAAATTGTTTCCATTATGCCGCCAGATGAAAAGGCAGTTACTTTGCATGGAAGTCTTGATGCGGATTCCAGTACTGTGAGGGTTTCTACAGTGTTTCCAGAGATACTAGTACATACCACAAGCGTGTTTGCATCTACTGTCTTTGGCAAAAGATATCCCTTTACCACGTTTACGTGAATGTCATTCTTGGACAGTATAGATGCAAACAAATCTCCGATAGCTCCAGAGCCACCCATTCCCGCAAAGACAATGTGATCTATTCCACTGTAATTGACTGGTTCTAAATCAGTATGGTATGCATCTCTGGCAATCTCAGGCCATCTATCATAGACCTTGTACATTCCTTGAGTGTCAATCGCATCCATTGTTTTTACATCAAGCAACACAATTGTAAAAAAATTGAAACAATATAACAATTAGTCTTTTCCAATCAGTTTATTCCACATTTTCTGATCGTTGTATCTTGCAAGCCTTGTATTGTATCTTGTATTTCGTGGCATATTTACCAGCTTGAATCTTGCTTCACGGATCTTATCCCATGCTTTCCATTGTTCAGGCAGTATAGTGCGAATTGCAGACACATGAACTGACAGACAATAATAGTTAGAATATCCCATTTACTGTACCGTTGAGGATATAACGGACCAATTTTTACATGAATATGATCTTGATGGAAGGCAAAATCACAGATTCGAGCACAAATAGCACCATAATTCCATGGATTGTGTTTTTATTTTCCATATCAATTGTACTGATTAGCTTCATCTCTGTGATATTTCCAGCGCTAATTTTAGCTTCAGATACTGTAAGAATTCCAGGGATACAGCCAATAACGCCTGATCCGTTTGAAACTGGAGTTTGGTCTGGTGGTGTAATTATTACAAGCATCATAATTTTCAGTCTGGCAATACTCCACCACAAAAAAAAGATTCCAGCACTATCCAAACTATTTGAAAAGATATTCTCATTTGAGATATCAAAAAAGACATCTTTGATAGTTTTAGTAATATTACTTACAATCTATATCATATCATCAGCTGGAGAGTTGGCAACTCAAGAAAACTTGGAAGACTATGTTGGAGTGAAAAATAGACTAGAAACTTGGTCAGTTGACAAAATAACATCATTTGAGCCGCATGTAAGATATGCACTATTGTCTGCATCAATGAATCTATTTGGAAGCTACAAGATAATTCCATTTCTTGCAAGCATAGCATTACTAATCACAACATATCTTATTACAACAAAGATTACCAATAAGAGATTTGCAGGCATCATATCTACAATAATTTTACTGCAGAGTTCAGTGTTTCTAACATATGACACGACAGTGTCTTACACAAACTTTTGGATTCTATTTTATTTGGCATCACTGTATGCAGTGTATAGATTCTGGCCGCTCTCACCTGTAGCATATATGTTATCCATTCTATCAAAGGCACTAACTGTAGCGTTTCTGCCAATGTCAATTTATTTTATTTTACGCAGTCAGATCCCAAGAAAGCAGAAGATCATAGTATCGAGTATTACTGCAGGAATGATTCTAGCTGGAGGACTGGCAGCTACTGGAAGCCTATCTCCGACACAAGGCACAGAGGAAGCATTTGATGCAAAAGAGTTTCAGATGGGCTTGACATCCTTTGCATACCAGTTAAGATCAGATGGTGCAGTAATGCTATTCATGATTCCATTAATGGTGGGGCTCTTCATTGTATCAAGAAAAGGAGTCAAACATGGAGAATCTATGATGGTATTTATCTCAGGAATGCTGCTAGTTGCACCAATTCTCACAGGCTTTACTACACAGACAAATCAGCCATACAGGTTTGTACCTTTAGTAGTGTTCTTTGCAATGGGTGTAGGTGTCTTACTATCTAAGCGTCAGCCAAATTAGGGATGAAAATAGAAAGTATTGAAAAATAAAAAAGAGATTATGGTGTAATAATCACCAAATCATCTGAACCATCTAATGGATCAGTTCCATCAAGAACTTCTTGACCATCAGATACACCACCTTCATCAGTATCTGCAACTAATGGATCAGTTCCTAAAACAATTTCTTCGTCATCAGTTAATCCATCTCCATCAGTATCTACTGGCTCTGGTTCAATGACTGGACAACCATCTTCAGGTGCTGGAATGATATCCATGTCATGGTTTTTCTCATGAGCTTGTACTGCTTTTTCTGGAATACTGATTAGAACATATTGCATTTCCTCATCATCAAAATGACAAATGTCAATTTTGTTGTGTCCTGGTGCTGTGGCTTTGTCTGCCATTGCAGGAGCGATTGCGGAAATTCCCATCATAATTGCAAACATTGTGATTGCAGTTATTGCTAATCTTTTTGTCATTAATCACACAGTAATTGAATTTGTCATAAAATCACCGCTGTATATTTGAACAAAAAATTTTCTTGAAAGGGAACTTGAATGAACAAAGTTGAATTAAAATGAAATGAGATGATTTTCAGATTGAAAATTCATCAGAATGAATTTTTGTCATCTTTGATCCAAGAGAAATCCTTTTGTTAATTCTTGCTAATGATCGATTTGCTATTTCTGATCCATATTCTGATCTTAATTGAGACATCATCTTTGAGCGAACTCGTCCAAACCTGTGTTTTTCAGAAATAATTTTTTCTTCACATTCTAATTCAATAGTGAGTTTATCATCGTTTTTAGGCACAAATCATAGTCATGAATATCGCCTCAAAAAGTAAATTGTGTTCAAATGATACAACAACAAAATGCTATTTTTGGGAACAAAAATGGGCCCACGGGGATTTGACTACTGTTTTGGGGATAAAATGAGACGCAGTTAGGAATGAAATTAATTTTTTCAAATCATTTAATGTTAGATTATCATTAAAAAGTAATGCAAGAAGACAGATTGTCTGAATGGTTTGTCCCAAAATTTGGTTCTAGAAATTTTAGATTATCAATAGGGATTTTATTTCTACCATACACTGGAATGGTAGTATCTTTTGCCATATGGGGTTCTCTTTCAGCAGGATTTAGTCTGGATAGGTTAGCATCCATCAGTTTACTTTATTTTTTTGCAATTGGCATATCAGCACATTGCCTTGATGCAGTCGGAAGTAAGAAAAAACCTTGGGGAGACATATCACACTCAAAGTTATGGTCAACAGCAATAGTTTTCTTAATCATATCTTTTTCTATTGGATTGTATTACGCATTTTTAGATTCTTGGTTACTAATTCCTATAGGAATAGCAGAAGGGTTTTTTCTTTTTGCATATAATCTTGAATTATTTCGTGGTAAATTTCATAATAATTTATCATTTGTAATTTCCTGGGGGATTTTACCTGTTTTTGCAGGAGCTGTAATTCAATCTAATTCTATAACTGTTGAAACAATTATGTTTTCTATAATTGCTGGTTTTCTAAGTTATATTTTGATAGTTACATCTAGGAAATATAAACAACTAAAAAAAGAAAATCAGAAAACATATTACAAAAATGAAATAATTCTAAAAAGCATAAGTTTGAGTGTAATATTTAGTACAATTTTATTTTTCATGTTAAGGTACCTTTAATTTATTAAAATAAGATAAGATAGTATGAATAAATTTTCTGAGAATCTGTTAAATAAAATATTAGATGCTCCAGTAGGCAATGTAATTACTATTCTTAGAGAGATTCTTGATAATAATATCAAACTAGAAGTAATTGAACAAAATGCCATAACCCCAAATCAATTTGTGAGAAAAGTCTCAATTACTGCAGATGGATTTCCAGTGATAAAAGCTAATGTGGAATTTGACTCTACTGTTTTACCAGAATTAATTATGGCTGAGATTTTAAAGAAAAAACAAGGTATTGGTGATATTCTTAATGCAAATAAGATCAATGCTACTAGAAAGATAATTTCCTTGAATCGTAATCATGATGAGAGCAAAGTAACAAGAGAATATGAGATTATTCATAATGGAATAATTTGGTTTAACATTATAGAAGAAATAAGATTAGACAATCTTAGTTCCAACAATAATAGTTGAAGATCCCCATGTCAAATCTTGTGTATGTATTTTTAGACCATAATTTTTCATAGTCTCTTTATAATCTTCTACCCAATTTGTGGTTTTTATTAGATTAGGTAGATCAAGGAAAACTTGTTTCCAATTAGGGATAAAGAATCCTATTAAATAAAGAACTTTGAAATAAAAATCCCATAGTTTTTGAACTAATTTATTTTTTGGATATGTAAAATCATGTAAAACCATTTTTCCACCATCATTAAGATGATTTATACAATTTTTGACCAGAACATCAGATATACAATATTTTGGCAAGTATGATGCAGTAATACAGTCAAATTTTTTTCCTAGATCAAGTTTTTCAGCATCTTGATTCACAAAAGATACTTTTTGAAATGAAATTAACTTTTCTTTTGCTTTTTCAAGATAGTTTTTGGTAACATCTACACCCATTATTTCTGCATGAGGGAGTTTTTCTGCAATTTGTTTTGTAAGAATACCAGTACCACAAGCAAGATCCAATACAGTTTTTTCAGCAGATAACTGTTCTAGGATTTTATGTTTCCAAAAACTATCTTTTCCAAAAGTAGTATAATTTACTATTTTATCATATGAATTAGAAGTATCATTGAAAAACATTGGAACGAGATCTTTTGGACTTTTTTTGATCATGAAATTTATTGTGTTTTTAATTTAAAGTAGTTTGTGAGATAATGACTTCAAAAATCTATTTTTTAGGATGGTTCATTTCAGTCATTAAATTAGGCGTAAAATGGGCCCACGGGGATTTGAACCCCGGATCTTCGCCGTGTAAGGGCGACGTCATAACCGACCTGGACTATGAGCCCAGAAACCTACCTTGTTAAAATCCATTTAAACTTTGAGACAAGAGAGAATCTAGAAATTTGATCAAAAATCAAGAAAATCATGAATTTTAGTTTTTTTTCCAGTCCAATTGGATTGGGTCATGTGACTCGCGATATTGCAATAGTAAACAATTTTGAAAATATTTCAACAAATTTTGTAACTGGAAGCGGTGCTGCAAGAATTCTAAAAAAATTAGATTATAGTGTACAAGATGCATACAATCCACCTTTGTTTACTATCGAAAACGGAACTCTAAAGAATCCAGCAAAGTGGTTATGGAATTATTATCAATATTATAGAGATTGTAAAAATATTTCAGAAAAAATTCTACAAAATGACAAACCAAATTTGGTTATTAGTGATGAAGATTTTGCATCACTAACTGTATCACAGGAGATGAAAATTCCAACAGTGTTAATTACAGATGTCTTAGAAACCCACTTTACTAAAGGAATAGCATCATTTGTAGAAAAAAAGATGAACAAGTCGATGCAAGTGATAATTAAAAAATGCGATACAGTGATAATTCCTGAACTAGGAGACGATCATGACAATATTAAAAGAGTTGGGCCTATTGTCAGAGAAACTAATTACACTAGGGAAGAATTAAGAAAGAGATTCTCTTTTGGAAAAAAGACCATAATCATATCCATAGGTGGAACTAGTGCAGGATTATTTCTAATCGAAAAAGCACTAGGGGCTATTGCAAAAATTAATCAAGATGTAGACGTGATTTTGGTTTCAGGTCCAACACTAAACAAAAAATTTGAGAATGTAAAAAATTTGGGATTTGTTGATAATCTGCATGAATTAATTTTTGCAGCAGATGTGGTTATTTCATTGGCAGGAAAATCAACTATAGACGAGGCTAACGCATATGGAACTCCTGCAATATTCATACCAATCAAAGGACATTTTGAACAAGAAGACAATGCAAAAGAAGAGGGATTTGAGTCTGGAGATATTAATAGATTAGAAGAATTAATTTTAGAAAAATTAGAAGCCAAAAGAAACCAAGTAAATACAGATGGTGCAAAAGTTGCAGCAAAAATTATTCAGAAACTAACGAATTAGCAATCAAATGCTTAATAGAAGGCCATTTGGTTTTGATAAAGTACTATGACTAAGCTAATAGTTGCCAAATTCGGCGGTAGTGCCATAGGTCAAAATGGTGAGACAATTCCAAAAATAATTCAAAGAATTTCTGATTTAAAAACAGATTCCAAAGTAATTGCAGTTTTTTCAGCCCCATTAACAATTTACAATGAAAAAAAGCGTTCGTTGACAGATATTATTTTAGAGCAGGGTAAAAACGCAGAAAATGGAATAAAACCATCTCTAGATATTGTAAAATCAACTTATCAAAAAATCCTGGATATGGTTGATGAAGATAATAAAGAAAATTGTAAAAAAACAATTGATTTTCACTTAAAAAAAGCACAAAAAGCACTAGATCAGGCATTTGACAGTAAAGAATTTGTCAACGAAGTGCGTTCAAATGCATTGGCGTTTTCAGGAGAAATTTTAATGTCACATGTAATGACCCATATTCTAAGAAGTAACGATATCAGGACGGAGGCAGTGAAATTTGATGACTGGCCAATTATTACTGATCACAATATAGAATTTACAAATTTTCTCAGAACAGAATCCAAAGAGAAAATGGGTAAGATTGCAGAACTGGTAGATAATAATCAAGTAGTTACTATAGGCGGGTTTATTGGTAAAACAATAGATGGAATTACCACAACATACGAGCGTGGAGGATCAGACAGAACTGCAGCAGATTTAGGAATATTATTTCATAAAAAATATGAAACTAGCATAGACTTTGAGAAGGACAGTGCAGTAGTTTCTGCAGATCCAAAAATAGTAGATTCCGAATTAAGAGAAGTAATTCAATTGTCATATAACGAAGCAAGACTGGCAGGAATGTTTGGAATGAAAATTTTAGATCCAATTGCAATTAAAGAGATTGTTGAGAATGGTGTAGATATGCCAATCATAATTACAAATATGAAAAATCCCGAAAAAATTACCACGATTAAAAGAAGTCTACAAGAGCAGAAAGGACATCCAATCAAAATAGTAACAGGAAAAAAGAATTGCGCGATATTTAGAATTGAAACTAATTCAATTCAAAGATTATTGACATCTTTGGAAAAGGACAAGCATTACAGTGAATTCATCATATTATCACCATTTACAAAAGATGGAATAGAATTCTCCAGAATATTATTCTTAGATGGAGAGTATGTTAAGAGGAATGAAAAGTATCTTTTAGCATTTGATTCACTTGCCACGATTACATACAACCGGGGCGTCATTACATTAATCGGTGATGAGATGTGGAGAGTTCAGCAAGTAGCCTCTAGAACTAGTGCAAAGATTGGTGAATCAGGATTAAACATTTTGAACATGGATGCACAAGAAGAAACTTCACGAATAATTATTGTTGTAGAAGATTCACATGACAACATTACAAAAGCTATCAAAGCAGTACATCAAGAAATTTCAAAGATTAATTTTGTTTAATGTAAAAGTGGCGTTACGGGCTTTCACCTGTAATCACCATTCGTGGGTTTGTTCTTGGACCTTTATCTAGAGTTAGTCCGGCGTTACCCAAAACACGCGATATTATACATTACAATTCATAGTATTTAGACCTGATCTATATAGATCCATTCACATACGTTCAGCTGCGTACCACAAAACAATTCCTATTCCTAGCAAGGCATACCACTTGTAGTTTTTCTTATTCATGAAAATATTGACTGAGCCTAAATCCTCATCTTTGTATGTGGTCAGACGAATTTTTCTCATTTCAAATGCCTGACCAACTAAACCTACGACAAGACATGCAATTCCAGCAAATCCTAGAGCCCACTCCATACTTGAACTAATAATAAATAGAATATGAAGTTTGAGATGCTTCAAAAGTAGGTAAAAAGATAATTCTTTAAATTAGCATTGTTTTTTTGCTCTCCTATGAAAGAGATTGGAAAAATTTGGATGAATGGAAAATTAGTACCATTCAAAGATGCCAAAGTTCACGTATTGACTCATGCCTTACATTATTCAACATCAATTTTTGAGGGAATTAGATGCTATGACACCCCAAAAGGATCTGCAATTTTTAGATTGCCTGAACATGTTGATAGATTTTTCAAATCAGCAAAACTCTATTCAATGAAAATGCAATTTTCAAAAAAAGTAATTTCAGATGCAATTGTACAAACTGTAAAAGCTGGAGGGCTCAAAGAGTCATACATTAGACCATTAGCATATTATGGATATGGAACAATGGGATTAACTCCCACTACCAATAAAGTAGATGTCTCAATTTCATGTTGGGAATGGAAGATGGGCGAGTCAAAAGCAGGTAAATTTTCAGGAGCAAAATGTAAAGTGTCAAGTTGGACTAAGATTGATTCAAGATCTCAGCCAATGCAAGCAAAAGCTGCATCAAACTATGCAAATGCTGCACTTGCAAGAATGGAAGCATTAGAAAATGGATATGATGAAGCGATTATGTTAAACTATCACGGCAAAGTTGCAGAAGGCAGTGCAGAAAATATTTTCATCATTAAAGACGACATTATTCAAACTCCACCACTCTCAGCAGGAGGATTGGAAGGGATTACTAGAGATAGCATTATTCAAATGATTGAAGAGAATGGAGGATTTGTTATTGAGCGGGATCTAGAACGAGACGATCTCTATAATGCAGATGAAATTTTCATGACAGGTACAGCAGCTGAAGTAAAATCTGTAACTCAAGTAGACAAAGTAAAGATTGGAAATGGAAAGATGGGCAGTATCACTAAAGCATTACAAAAATCATTTACAGACGTAGTCATGGGAAAAGATGAGAGATTCTTGCCATGGTTGACATTTATCTAAATTCCATGAAGTTTTTTAGCCACAAGAGAGACTAGAAATTATGGATTCATGCGCTACTGGTGACACGCAAGAAATATGCTGGTTTTGTAGAAAAGGTCGCCATAATGACTGTATGAAAGAAATTCCAACGCAAGGAAAATCAGATGGACCCCATGATTGCACTTTTGATACGAAACTTATCCCATGCAAATGCAATCACTAAACAATTAGTATCAAATACAGCTTTGTTTAAAAAATTCTATGAGTTACAACGAAGAATTTTGGAACATATACTCTAATGAGAATGAAACAAGGTATAATGAAGAATTTTCTAAATTTGTTCGGGATTTAGCCATTTCTTTGAGATGTACAAGTGTTCTAGAAATCGGGTGCGGTACAGGAATTGATCTAAGATTATTTCCAAATACATTTCAAATTTATGGCGTTGATCTAAATGATAATGCATTAAACATAGCAAAAGAAAAATTATCTATTGCAGATTTCAAAAAAGGCTCAATTGTGGAATTACCGTTTGAAGACAGCTCAGTAGATTTTGTGTTTACTCATGGATTAATGAACTATTTGGATGATGATACGCTAGAAAAAGGAATTTCAGAAATGTTCAGGGTTGCATGCAAATACATAATGAATTGTGAAAAGTTTGAAGAGACAGAAAAACAAATTGATGAAAATCAAAAGTTTCGCAACATGAAACAAAGATGGCTAGATTATAACGTAAAATTTGTCAGTAATGTAGATATGCATGAAGACATAGAGCCTGAAAAGCCAAGATTTACTTTATTAAAAAAGTTGTAATTTTATTTAGATTTTTTGTGTTTAATTGACAACATTTTTGGCAAAATTATAGTAAAAGTTGTAGGATTATTTGTGACACTAATTTCTCCATGGTGTTGTTCAATAATATTTTTACAACTTGCCAGACCTAGTCCAGTGCCCTTTTGTTTAGTAGTGAATAGGGGCTCAAATACTTTGGATATGTCTTCATCAGGAATTCCTTTTCCTGAATCAATAAATTTTAAAATTGCTGCATTATCTTTTTCTGAGATTTGAATTGTAATTTTTCCTCCTTGAGGTAATTCCTGTATTGCATTGACAATTAGATTGATAAAAACTGCGTCAAGTTTTATGACATCACAATCAACACGCATATCATTTTGAGGAAGAACCACTTGGACGTCAGATGGAATATTTATTTTTTTCAATGACCCACTAATAGCATCATACAAAGAGACATTTGATAATTTTAATGGAGAAAGCCTGACATAGCCTAAAACATCATTAACTTGGTGAGATATTCTATTAATACTCTTTTCGATTAACTCAACTCGTTTTACAATATTAGGATCAGATATTTTTAAATCCTGTGGACTTTGTTTAATCAAATCTACAGACATTTTCATTACAGATAATGGATTTCTCAAGTCATGTGCAAGTCGTCCAGATAATTCTCCAATTGCAGATAATCGTTCAGATTTTAGCACTTGTTGAGTTTTTTCTTCAACTAGATTTTCAAGGTTGTCTCTTTGCTCAGTAAGTTCAGCAGTTCTCATTTTAACCAGACGAGAGAGATTCTTGTTGATTGTAAATACAATAACTGCTACAACACCTAATATCGCCACAACTCCAAAGAAAAGATTATGAGAAATATCTTGCTCAACAGTGTCAAAAGTTGAATTGATAAGAATGGTCAAGACAACCATGCAAACAATTGCTACAGTAAGTGGAATTCCAAATTTAGTTATTGTTTCAAATTTAACTTTTTCAGAAAAAAGATCATCACTGTAATCAGAGATAGGTATGAATTTTGAACGGTGATACAATGAGAAAATGAAAAATATGAAACCATAAACAAAAATCAAATCTACAGGATGACCATCATAATATGTTCCATCTAATTCAGCAAATAAAAAATAAGTATCTGCAATATTATACATAATAAATCCAATTATAATTAACACCCAGAAAACATGAGATGATTTTTTGACAAGATACATGATACCAACAATGGCAGGAACCAATTGTACTGATGATAATATTGGATATGCAAGTGCTATAGATGTAGAAAATAGATCCTCTCCTTGCATGTCTTCATATGCTGCCATAATAGAGGGGATCAGAAAAGAAAAAGAAAGTGCAATTGCAAATAACCAAACATTTCTGTTAACTGATTTTAGTGTAGGTTTTAGATGAATGAGTAAAAATATAACATAACATGGATATGATGCAATGTAAAAAATATCAGCTTCTGATGGAAATGGATCACCTTGCCACACATGATCATATAATTGCCATAATTGTTCAGCAATAAACCAAAATACGGAACCTAAAGCAAAAAATACAAAAGCCTTTGCGTTTGGATTTTTTTGCTTATGTAATTTTACTGCAATAAACATAGCAAAAGATGCCATTAATGCAGGAAGGATCGCATATGCAGGAATTGAGATCCACATAAATTGATCATCATCAAGAAATGGTCTTAATTGATAAAGAATGGTAAATCCTACCAGAGTTACAATTAGCCAGATTAAGATCCGTTTATTATCAATCAAATTTGTTTTTAAAATAGACTCACTCAAAGTTCAACTCTCCTGATTTGACATATATTCTAGAATTGATGAATATACATTTTCACATAAAATCAATAGCATTTTTCCCAAAATTTATAGATAAAAATAATAGATAATGAGGAATATGTTATAATCAATACTGACTTATTCTTTAATAACAAAATATGATAGTCTTATCTGGTCATGAGTGGGACAGTTCTAATCGTAGAGGATGATGAAGATTTAATTCAAATTTACAGAGAGATTTTAGAGATGCATGAGTTTGATGTAGAAATGGCGTTTAATGGAGAAGAAGGGGTAAAGAAATTCAAAGAATTCAGACCACATCTGACAATCATGGACGGAGATATGCCAATACTTGATGGATATCAAGCATTCAAACAAATTAAAGAAATTGACAATAAGGCAAATGTTGTAATCATTACAGGATTCTCAGAATCTGATTTAAAAAACAAAGAGGCAATTAAACAGGGATTAATCAAAGTGATTTCAAAACCATTGGGAATTAACGAATTGCTTGCCCTTGCGAAAAAATACAATCAAATTAAAGTGGAAAAATAATTTCATTTAGAAAAAATATCAATTTTAGAAGTTTATTTTAAAATTAAAAAGCGGGTCTAAAGGGATTCGGACCCTTGACAACCGGATTAAGAGTCCGGTGCGCTACCTGGCTGCGCCATAGACCCACCAAAATGGATAAGCCTAGAGTTGTTATTAATCTTAAGTTTTAAAATAAATGAAAATTTTTAGTTTTGTGCTTTAGCTTCAATTTCATTGTACTTTTCAATGATTGCTGTAAGTGCAGTTGAAACTGGAACATCGTTCATCTTTTTCTTTTCGGCTAGAAGTTTTTGGTATGCATCTAGTGTAATGTATACTGGAATTGAACCGTTTCCTTCTAGTAGTCCTCTAACGTTGTATAGAGCAGTTTCCATTCCTTTCTCAGCAGATTTTGCAAACTTTGCTTTATCCAAAATTGCTCCTAGGGGACCAAATGGCATTTCATAGTCTACTGACATGGTTACTCTTGTGAGGTTATTACCTAGTGCTTTGAATTCGTTGGTAATTTGCCAGTTCTTGAAAGGACCTTCAATTTGTTTGGCAGTGATTTTTTCATTTCTGATGAATTCAGTTGTTTCACAATCCCACTCTAAACGTTTTCCGCTAAAGTCACCGATAATTCTAAAGGTTGTACCAACACCCATTCCTTCTTTAATGTCCATAGGAACGACTGTCATGCCTACAGTGTCATTTTTGATTTGATCAGAAACATGTTCTGGTCTTGCAAAGTAGGTGAAAACATTCTCTACAGGTGTTTTGATATCGATTGATTTTGTAACGAGGGTCAACGATTGAGTTTCTTGCCAATAAGGATTTAAAGGTTTTGAAGATTTTCCTCATAAATTTGACTTACAATATATTCATCTATTCCATACATAAAACTGAATGACGATAAAGCGATCATGTTTTTTGATCTTTGTTTTGATGTTTTCATCATTTTCAGGATTTAGTTCAGCTTATGCCCATTCCATGTTCAATTCTGCTGAGCAATCATATGGTGGCTACAGAGTCCAAGTTGCTACAGCCCCAGAGTTCCCACAAATTGATGAACCATCTCAATTTCTCATCAAAGTCACTAAAGGGTTTGATTATGATGAAGTAGATAGTTTTACAATGGGAATCAGAGTATTCTACAACGATCAGCAAGTAGATGCTATTCCTCCCACATCTGTACAGAGTTCTCATTGGGATTTTGATTATGTTTGGAGGAATATAGGAAATCATATTGTCAAAGTAGATTTGTATGACATGGAAGGAACAGATGGAGTTTTAACTTATACATTTAACATGGGAACACAGAGTCCGTTTGGGATAGTGTTTATCGGCGCAATTACTACAGGGGCTTTTGTATTTCTAGGAGTAATGCTATACATCTATTTGCCAAAATTATTGAAAAAGTCTAAGCAGTGATTGCCTTAGAAGACTTTGAAATTCTAAATGCAAAGAGTACAGTCAACAACACCATAGCAAACAGCCATATTCCAATTCCCAAATGAATTGCAACCAGTACTGCATGTAGTTTTGTGTCAATGACTAGAGCGCCCAGTGTAATTTGTGTAATTACCAAACCTGTTGCAAGTGAGCTTGTAATTTTTATTTTCAAATCAGAATTCTTGTTAATTAGACTTGCAATCATGGTTGAAACTACCAGTACTCCAGTAGTTGCAGCAGTTGTTCTATGAATCCACTCAATAAGATATTCTTCAGATGGCATTACTCCGTTAGGACACAGAGGCCATTCAGGACAAGTCAATCCAAGTCCTGCAGCTGAAATATATCCACCGATAAACATCAGAGAATACAAAACAATCATTGTTGCTAATGCAAGATACTGAATTGCCAAAATTATTCTACTATGAAAGTACCTTGCATGCCTTGTAATGCATGTCCTGGAACTGTACAAATGTAGTAGTAAGTTCCTGGTGCACCAGCAGTAAATGTGACACTGCCACCTTCACCTGGTTTTAATGGGTTTGTTGCAGCTGCAATTGCAGAATCCATTACTATGCTGTTAAAGTCTTCAGGATTTGAGACTACTCCAAATGCATGAAATGATTTTCCCAAATTATTTGCAGTTACAGTTACTTTATCTCCTGAGTTAACACGAATGTCTGGATTGTGTCCTTCTTCTCCTGGTAATGCGTTAAATGCCAAAGTTCTGAAATCTGCAGATTCTACAAAGTCCAAAGTAAAGTCATGTGATACTCCTGTTGGGGCAGCTGCTACTCCTGATGAACCAGCTTGCGCAGGTCCTACAATAATTTCTCCTACCATTCCTTGGTCTCTATGACCCGGAACTGTACAAATGTAGTAGTAAGTTCCTTCCTCACCTGCAACAAATTCTGATGTACCACCTTCACCTGGTTTTAATGGATTTGATGCTAATGCAACTTCACTGCCAGGAATAATTCCTCCAAAGCCTTCAGCATCTTTTGTAACACCGAATGAATGGAATGATTTTCCTGCATTTTCGACATTAAAGATTACTTTGTCTCCAACGTTCATATTAATTGTTGGATTGTTATCGGGTTCCCCAGGAAGTGCATTAAATGCCAAAGTCCTAAAGTCTGATGACTCAATAAATCGAAGATCTTGTGTGATAGTTTTTCCAGTTTGTGTTGCAGGAGCAGCATGATCATCGCCACCTGCCATCATTGCTACAACTGGAGCAGGTTGAGATATCCAATAGTCCCACATTCCAAAGAAGATGGCCCCACCTACGATACAGATACCTAACATGATTGCCATCATTTTTCCAGTTCTAGCTGAAGTTGTTCTGTAAACTTGGGAATTATCGTGACTCATTTCATATATCTCCTAGTGTGATGGGTTCTTTGCCTCAAATGGATAATAGTATTTCCCACCGACTCCAAATGGATCTTCGGTATTTGCAGGTTTTCCTTTTCCGGAACTGTAAATCATATTTGCTAAGAAGATTGCCATACTGACACCAATAATCATTGCTCCTACTGTTGCAATTTGGTTCATAGCAATCCATTCTGGGATTGGCGGATAATCGAAAATTCTTCTTGGCATTCCATATAATCCAAGTACGTGTTGTGTAAAGAATACGAGTACAGTACCTACAAAGGACATGATAAAGTGAATTTTACCCATTGTCTCATTGTACATTCTTCCAGTCACATATGGGAACATGTAGTATAGGAAACCAATGGAGCCAAATGCGATTGTTCCCATCACGAAGAGATGGAAGTGTCCTACTACCCAGTATGTATCGTGTGTTGTAAAGTCTAATGGCATAGCGGCATTTGCAACACCGCCTGCACCTGCAGAGAAGAATAATGCAATTCCACCTACTGACCACATCATTGGTGTTAGGAATTTGATTCTTGCATTCCACATGGTTGCTACAAAGTTGAATACGTGCATGGCAGATGCCGGAACTGCTGCAAGAGTTCCTACCATGAATACGGTTTTTTCAGTAAAGGACATTCCAGTTGCATACATGTGATGTGCCCAGGATGAGAAACCGACGATAGATAACAAGACAAATGCAAAGACACCAGAATTATAGCTGTAGATTGGTTTTCTTGAGAATCTTGGAATGATTTCATACATCATACCAATTGCTGGAATTACCAATACATACACTTCAGGATGGAATGTAAACCAGAACAAGTGTGCATATGCTATTGGATCTCCTCCCATTGCAGGATTGAAGAATCCACTTACACCGAGTCTATCAGTGAGCAACATCAATAGTGCTGCTGCAAATGTTGGAATTGCAACGAGTATAATCAATGATGATGATAAGAAAGACCATGCTAACAGCGGAACTTGTCCAATTGACATATCCGGATGTTTACACTTTAGAATGGTAACGATAAAGTTGATTGCACCTAACACTGATGAAATACCTAGAATCTTTAATCCAAAAATCCACATGTCAGCTGCTGGTCCTGGAGCACTAATGATAGAATATGGCGGGGTTGCATACCAAGTAAAGTCAGCAAAGCCTAGCCAGATGAGTGCTCCACCAGGAGGAATCATCCAAAATGCAATTGCGTTTAGTTTTGGATATGCCATGTCTTTGTATCTGACCATAATTGGAACATAGTAGTTACCAACTGAAGATGCAAATGGAATGATAAACAAGAAAATTAATGTTGTACCGTGAACTGTAAAAATTCTGTTAAACGTCATGGCATCGCCAATGATTTGTGCTCCCGGTAAGAACAGTTCTGCTCTGATTGCAAGAGCCAAGGCTCCACCTAAGAACAAGAATCCTAGCGATGTAATTAGATAAAGTAAACCAACATCAGTGTGATGTGTTGAAAACATTATTTGCCAAATTGGACGTGGCTTTTGTAATTCTAGAACCATGAGATAGTCTCCTCAGTCTGAACCAGTGAAAGTTGTGATAAAAGCGTTGTCAAGCCGTTGGATCCTCCACAATTAATTTTCCTCTCATGTTATAGTGTATCAGACCACAATATTCTCTACATTGAATATCATGTTCTCCTGCATCAGTTGGAGCAAACCATACTGTATTAACTCTACCAGGAATTGCATCCATCAAAACAACATAATCGTGAATGTTAAATGAATGATTGACATCTTTAGAAACTATTTCAAGTTTGTAAGCTTTTCCTACTTCAACATGTAATTCACCAATTTCTTTTGTTCCATCTTCATGTTCAAAAGTCCAGAACCACTGTTGACCAGTTACAATAATTGTTTCAGCACCTTCTGGAACATGTTCAACTAGTCTTTCTGCTTCCCAAGCTTCTGCACCTACCCAAACCATTAGTGCTACTACCACACCAATGTAAATCCATTCAGGCCAGTTAGAATGTCCGCCCATTATTACCAGTCCGTGCCCTCATATGGAGTTGGTTTTGCTTTTGGGTGAGATTCTCTGAATCTCCAGCATTGCCAAATAATTGTTCCAGATACTACTGCACCTACAGTAAATCCGACTGTCATCAATCTATAAAATAAATTCCAAATAACCACTCTACGATCAAGATATTCTCCAGGTTCATCACCTGCAGCAAACGCCAAGTCCACAGCAGGAATTATCATTAAAACTCCCAATACCAAGAATAATCCAACGAATTTCTTCATAGTGATTGAATGACGTGGCCTATAATTTCTATTTAAGGGTTTTCAAGATTATTAACTACCAACCTTGATCGAATCGAGAAGGATGCATTACGTTAAGTCCTGACAGAGTAAACTTTTGTTCTTTTTCTCTAAAGATGTTAAGTGATGCATTTGCAATGATTAATTCAAAGAGGTTTGTAGGAGACAGATCAACAATAGTTGAAAGCATTGCTTTGATAGGATCCATATGAGTTACCAAAACGACATTTTCACCAGGATGTTTTTCAGTTACATGATTTACTATTCCTAAGACTCGTTTTTTGACTTGATCAAAAGTCTCTACTCCGTTGTGAGCAATTTCCAATTCACCATTGTAGAATTTCATAAAGACATTACCATGACTATTAAAAATCTCATCATATGGCATTCCAGTAAATTTTCCCATGTCAAGTTCAATTAATCTCTCATCAATTGTAACATCAATTGAATTGTGTTTCCCAACAATTTCAGCAGTATGCTTTGCTCTTTGAATTGGACTAGAATAGATTGCTGATACATTCATGTGTTCAAGTAGTTCGGCAGTATGTTCTGCTTGTTTTACTCCAATTTCAGTTAATGGAACACCTTCTGTTCGTCCAGCTAGTATTCTCTCAGTGTTATTTTTTGCCTGTCCGTGTCTAAGGAAGATTATCTGCCCCAATTTGATCGATTTTCAAATAGAGATAATAATAACATTGTCAGATAGGTAATCATGAAAGTAGGAATTATTGGTGGAACTGGTGGAATGGGCAAAGGATTTGCATTAAGATGGTCGCAAAACAATGACGTAATTGTTGGATCTAGAGATGCTGCAAGAGCATCTGAATCAGCTGTAGAATATACTAATCTTGCAAAAGAAGCATTTGGTGAAATTAAAGGATCAATTACGGGAAACGATAATGTTTCAGTTGCAAAAGAAAGTGATGTTTTAATTTTATCAATACCATATGAGAATATTGATTCTGTATGTTCAGGGATTTTATCAGAAGTTAAAGACAGTTGTGTTGTAGTATCACCAATTGTCCCAATGACAAAAACAGATGTTGGATTTGAGTGTGTTTCAATTAAAGATAACAAGCCATTCTCATACAAACTTGTTTTAGAACATATGAAAGACAAATCAAAACTTGTTTCAGCATTTCATGTAATTTCTGAAAAAAAACTAATCAATCCAACACTAGAACTAGACTATGACATCTTTGTTTGTGGAGATGATAAAGAATCAGTCGAGGTTGTAAATAGTCTAATTGATGAAATCAAGGGGTTAAGATCAATCTACTTGGGACCAATTGAATTATCATATCTTGCAGAAATGTCTACTCCATTGCTACTTAATGCAATGATTAGAAACAAGATAAAGAATCCAGGTATCAAGATCATCTAAGTCTCATTTATCATGAGTCACGAGTACTATAGACGGGGAAGGAACTGGTTTACAGCCATCGGGGTATTATTTTGCATAATGGGAGGAATAGTTCTCATTCAACAATTACTGATATGGGGGATAGATTTTGTAGAGGATTTTTTGTTTAATGCTGAATTTACAAATGAAAAAGTTTCTGTGGCAATGATAGGCTTTGGGCTTTTTATGATAGCGTTAGGATTTAGAAAAAATGAACAAAAGAGATGAATTTCTAACAGAGCAGAAAGTATTACGTTTAGCTACAGTAGGCAAAAACAAGACTCCACATATTTCACCTGTTTGGTATAGGTACAGCGGTAAAAAATTCTATATTGGAACAAACACCAGCAGGCAAAAAGTAAAAAATCTCAAAAGAAACAACAGGGTCTCATTTTGTGTAGATGTAGGAATTAGTGCTCCAAATATCTATGGAGTGATGGGACAAGGAAATGCCAATCTAATCTTAGAAAATTCCAAGGTAAAAACAATTGCAAAAAAGATTTTGTTAAGATATTTTAAAACATTACAAAACAAGTCAGCAAAAGAATTGTTAGATGATACTGACTGCATTATTGAGATAGTTCCTGACAAAGTCACAGTTTGGAATTACTAACTGACAAACTTTTGAATTTTGTTCATCGCTGAATCTAATATTTTCAGATCAGGAAGATAAACAAGTCTGAAATGTCCACTTCCATATTGCTCTCCAAATCCCGAACCGTGAACAGTAAGCACACCTTTTTGCTCTAACAATTTTGTAACAAATTCTTTGTCTGTTCCAAATTTTTTATCTTCAATTTTTGGAAATGCATAAAATGCTCCTTTTGGAGTAGGACATGACAATCCAGGCATTTCATTTAGTCGTTTGACAACAAAGTCTCTATGTTTTTTCATTTCTGAAACAAAGTCACTAATGTAATCTTGCGGACCGCGAAGAGATTCCAAAGCAGCATACTGAACAGGAAGACTGGTTGCAATTCTAACTCTAGCTAGTTTAGGAAGATGTTCACGTAATTCATCAAGTTGTGGTGATTGATTAAATGCAATGTATCCAATTCTCCAGCCAGACATTAGATGTACTTTGGAGAATCCATTAAGAATAATTACAGGAGAATCACCTGCAACTTTACCAATTCCAACAAATTTTTCATCAAAAATTATTTGATCATAAATTTCATCACAGATGATGTAAAGATTATGTTGATTTGCAATCTCTACTAGTTCTTTGAGTGCTTTTTCATTAAATACAACACCTGTAGGATTGTTTGGGCTGATTAAACAGATAGCCACAGTCTTTGAGGTAATTTTAGATTTTATATCATCAATATCAGGAGTTGAATTGTTCAAGTCTACTGCAAACTCTACAGGAATTCCGCCGTGTAATCTGACGTATGAAGCATATGGAGGATAGTAAGGGCCAGGGAGCAGCACTTCATCACCTTCTTCAACAATTGAGGAGATTACCATATCCAGTCCTTCTGAAACTCCATTTGTGATTAGAATTTCATCTGCACCAATTGAGAGTCCTTTAGCATTTTCTTTTTTGGCAATTTCTTGCCTTAATTCCAATAGTCCCTCAGATGTAGAATAGAAATTATCACCTCTGTTAATTGCATCAATCAAAGCTTGTTTTACATTCTCAGGGGGCTGAAATCCAAACTGTACAGGATCACCAATGTTCAGATAGTCAACTTGCATTCCTTTTTGTTCTACTTTTCTAGCAGCTAGAACAATATCTCTAATTGCATATTCTACTCCAACTACTTTTTTTGATACCTTCAAAGTATCTAGACAGATATTTACACCTGTTAAAATCTTACTTGTTTGGACTCGTTGCACAGTCTGGATAGTGCGAGCGGCTTCGAACCGCTAGGTCGAGGGATCGAAGCCCTCCGAGCCCTTTAGATTATCTTATTAAGTAAATAATTTCTCAGCATGGTGAAATGAAGATATCACCATTGAAGATTGGATTGATAATAGTCATTATAGGAATGGTTTGGACAGCATTAATTTTTGATGAAACTGAAAAAAAATATGACTCAGTCATACTAAAAGAATCAAGTTCATTTGAAGCAAAATCAGAATTCTCAGGAATAGACATAGGGTATTTCAAACTATACATGCCTGAATTTTCAGGAGAAGAAGTATTTGTTCAGATCTTAGATACAAAAGACAATGTGATTCAAGAACAAATGGTACAAACAAAAATGTCAGTAGGATATTTTGATTTTAATGAAGATGGCGAGTATACAATGAAAATTACAAATATTGCAAAAAATCCAATTAATCTTCAAATAGAATTTGGGAATACAAATTCTCAGAAAATGTTTCCATCTGGGATGATGATACTTGTTGGTGCTGTTGTTATTATTATGATATCATACTTGAAAATTAAAAATTACAATATAGAACAGCCAGAAGAGAATATCTCATAGATCTGAATGCATTGTATTGTATGACCAAAAAACAATACAAGATTAAAAATCAGCCAAGTTGTAAAAAATAAAAATGCTACAATTGAGAATGGAAGAAATATTTTGAGTTTAGTGTGTTCTCTATTTTTTAATATCAAAACAGCTCCCAATGATGCAAGTACCAGCCCTAATTCTAGTGGTTGGTGAGACCATGAGATTAATCCATCAATTCCAAATACATCATGAGACAAAGAATCCCCAAATCCTGAAACAATTTGTAAAACAGATCCTACAATTACTAATTTGATTCCAGATTTTAGAGAACCGCGAACTGATTTTCTAACTATTAGAATAGATCCCATGATTGCAGCGCAACTAGTCATTGAAACTCCAAAGTATACTACAATATGAGAAGGGCTCCAGAAAAACTCTGGTTCTTTTTGGAGATGGGATATAGCATCCCAAAATCCTGCTGAAACAATAACTATAGGGCCAATAACTGCCAAAATTGATACTAGTGATACAAGAGTGCTTGATTTTGCAAGTGCGGAATTTGAAAATCTTTGAATTAGTTTCATTTTGTATCTACAATAGTAGGGCTATTTGAAATATTGTAAAGATTTCAATTAGAAAAATTCAGCTTGTGGGTAATTTTATGAATTAACTATATTAGATGAAACAATCCAAGTTTGATTATGAGTCCAGGTATAGGATTAATGAAAAGGCGCCTAGAAAAGGAAAAAGATGCAATTGCATTAGCAGTTTCAGGTATTGCAAAAAAATATGATGTAAAGCCTGAAGTTCTCAAAACGCTGGAAACGAAATATCATGATGATGCAGGAGATTGGTATGTTGCATTAGGATGGGATGAGAAAAAGGCAATTATTCAAATGGATTCAGTGTTAGGCACCATAACAGAAATTAAAGAAATCTAAATAGTAAAAATATTCTAATTAAATTAAAATTTATCTACAAAAATAAGAGAAAAGGGTTATTCAAGAATTTGAATTCGTTTTAGGATTTCATTCATCTCAAATACCATTTTTTTCTGAGCTATAATATTTTTTGATTCCAAGAACTGGTTTTGGAGATCTGAAAGAGAGTCTTTTAGTTCAGTGATCTCTGTAGGCTTTGGTTCCAAAACAGTTCTTGTTATAGGAACTGATTGTTCAGAATCAATTTTGACTTTAGAGATTTTTGCAGTACAACCATAGCATGGAGCTTCAAGATCATTTTCGTATCTTGGTAATTTTCCATTGATATCAAAATTTGATTGAATGTCTTTTTGTGCAAGATTGTGTTTTATGTTAAGTTCTTTCACAATATTTTGCATTTCAATTTTTGGCATCTTTGCAAACTGAACATATTGCTTCATGGCATCAGAAAATGTTCCACCCTGTTTAAGAACAGAATCCCTTGCGTCTCTTGCCAGAGATATTTTTGTATGGAGATAATCAAATTGATCCCAGAATATCTCATGGTTTGTGACATTAAGATTTGAAACATATTTTGTAAAGGCATTTCGAGGTGTAAATTCTTCATATGTTTTTTCCATTCTTTGTAGTTCTTGTTGAAGTGATTTTTGTGCAATAGTTCGTTGCTCATCAATGAATTTTTGTTGTGCGTTACGTTTGTTTTCAATCTCTTTTGCTTGCAAGAACTGTTTTTTTGATAGCTCTATTTTTGCAAGAATATCTTGTGCAACCAGATTATTTTGTATTTCATCATTATTGATTTTTTTAAAATCTGACTGTGCAAATGCGTTAGTATTGAAAACAGACATTATAATTATAGAAGTAATGATTGTGGCATACAGTAATTTTGTCATTACATACAAACACAAAAAAATGCTTAAGAAGAATACGTAGAAATTATTAGATTAAATCATACTGATTGTTTTAATACAAGCATACAACATTTTAAGAAATTTTAGTAAAGAAATTTAATTATCAAATGTTTTTTGAAATATTATGACTAGTGCAATCGTTCTTGGAGGTTCACGTGGAATAGGTCAAGCCATTTCAGATTCACTTAAATCAATAGACATTGATGTTTTTGCAACATCCAAAAATGATATTGACACATCAAATATGGATAGTGTTAAAGGATTTTTAGAAAAAAATACTCAAACAGACATTCTAGTTTTAAACACAGGGGGACCAGCTCCAAAACCATTTCCTACAATAACTGAAGAGGATTGGAAACTATATCACAATCAATTATTTCTAGGATTTATCACCATTTTACAAAATATCAAAATTAATGATGGAGGATACATTTTTTTGATTAGTTCTAGTGTAATTAAAGAGCCAAATGCAAAGTTGATAATATCATCAGCATATCGTGCTGCATTTGCAGAAGTTTTCAAAGTATTAAGTAAAGAATATGCAGGAAAAAATATTTCTTGCATCAACATAGCACCTGGCCCTATTAACACAGACAGAACTCAAGAATTAATTGAAAATGTCAAAGAATTTGAAAAAACATTGCCTATGAAAAGACTAGGTGAGCCAGAAGAGATAGGTAATTTTGTCAAATCAATTATTCAAAATAAGATCAAATATCTTTCAGGAGTCACAATAAACTTTGATGGTGCAAATTCAGACTATATTTTTTAGAATTATTTTTTAAACTCTACATTTGGTGAGTCTGGCTGACCTGCAATTGCAATCAATCCACCCTCACGTAGTTGTTGTAATAACTGCATGACTTCTTTTTCAACTTGCTTTCTTTGTAGTCCTGTCTGTTGAGCAAACACTTCAACCAGTTCGGTGACTTTACGTTGTCCATTACAAGACTTCCAAAAGTCAACAATTGCTTGATTAACCATAAATCCTTGTTCATGCTCATTTGCCAAAACCATAGAGCCGTCTTCTTGTTGTACTAGTTTTCCAACTCCTTGAGGTAATGCAGTTTCATAATTAATTGGAGCAGGAGTATTCATTGCAGCACCCATGTTTTTGATTTTTAATTTTCCCTCTTCAGTCATTTTATCCATTGACCATGCAGGCTCCCATACAATGTCTATTTTCACATTATTTACTCCTGGAACTTTTTTTGCGTATCTTGTTGCATCTTGAATTAAAGTCTCATGTAAAGGACATCCTTGTGTGGTCATTGTCATTTTGATATTAACATCATTGTTTTCAGTAACATCAATTCCATAGATCAATCCCATTTCTACAATATTTAGTGGAACTTCAGGATCCATGCATTGTTTTAGTGAATCCTCAATTGCCTGTGCAGAAACAGTACTCATATTGTATAGGGCAGTTTGAAAAACAATAAAAACTTTCTAATTATTAGCTTCAAATAATTTTGGGATTGATTCCTCATAAGGGGCTGTAGCCACACCTTTTTCAGTAATTATTCCAGAAATTAATTCTGGGGGAGTCATATCAAATGCAGGATTAATAACTCCAATATCATCGGGGGCTGTTTTTTTTTCACCAATTCCTGTAACTTCTGTCCCATTACGCATTTCAATAATGACATCTTCAGCCTTTGTTTTTAGATCAATTGTTGATAATGGGGCTGCAACATAAAATGGAATTCCGTGTTGTTTGGCCATTGTTGCTACCTGATATGTGCCAATTTTGTTAAAGACATGGCCTGTCTTTACAATTCTATCAGCTCCGACTACAACTTTGTTTACTAATCCATTTGCCATCGAATATCCTACTGCAGTGTCAGGAACCAAACTAACATCAAATCCATCATGTTTTAACTCAAATGCTGTTAATCGTGATCCTTGTTGAATCGGTCTGGTCTCAGTTGCTATAACCTTGACATTTTTTCCACTTTCTCTGGCTGCTCTAATTACACCTAATGCTGTTCCATATGCAACAGTAGCTAGAGCACCAGCATTGCAGTGAGTCATTATTGTATCATTATCATCAAATAAAACAGAACCATTCTTTCCCATAGCTTTGTTTATTTCTATATCTTCATCTGCCATTTTTTTAGCAGTAGAGATTACTAGATCTTTAATTTGTTCAACTGTTTCACCAGTTTTAGCGATATTCATAATTTTTTCCAATCCCCATCCCAGATTTACTGCAGTGGGTCTTGTTGCAAAGAGAATTTTTCTTGCATTCTTCAAATCAGATAGTAATTCTTCTTTTGTTGTTGCTTTGCTTTGTAAAGAGGCTAATGCTAAACCAAATGCACCAGATACACCAATTGCAGGTGCACCTCTGACTATCAAAGTTTTGATGGCATTTGCAACTTGGTTAAAATCGTCATATTCTACAAATACTAGTTCATTCGGTAATTGGGTCTGGTCAATCATAATCACTTTGTTGTCTTTCCATTCTACTGTTCGAAGTGATGAATCTATTATGGTTTTGTCATCCATAAATTAGAAATTTTTCATCCATATTTAAAATAATTAGTTTTTATCCAATTGAATTGTTTTCAACAATATTCAAATTATATTCTAGATAATTTTGAAGATATATAATGAAAATTGGGATAATTCATCAATTTCTAGATCTATTAGGGGGAGCTGAGAGGACAACTTCTGCATTAATTGATGCATTAAAAAAAACAAATCATGATATCACTTTATACACTTCTACTGACACTGAATTTGAAAAATCAAAAAAATTTGAAATTAAGAAAATTAATTCTACCATGCCATATCTATGGAAGTTAAAAAAACAGATTGAAAATAAAAAAATTTATTCAAAAGTAAATGATCAAGATTTAATTATTGTGATGGATGGAGGATTTGGGTTCAGGTTTTTACCAAGAAAAAAAATTATTCTTTATTGTCATAGTACATTTGAGTATGAAAAAAAATTTATTGATCAAAAAATTCCAGGTTGGCGCGGTATATTATATAAGATTGTACAAAATGACATAAAAAATAATCTCAAACATTTTAACGAAGAAAATATTCATTTAATATCAAATTCAGAGTTTACAAAAAATAGTATTAAAAAATTATTTGGTGTAGATTCTAAGATTATTTATCCTCCAGTCAATTTAGAATTATTTTCAAATAAGATAGTGAAAACAGAGAAAGTGGTTTCAATTACAAGATATGCTCCTGAAAAGAATTTTACTTTTTTTAGTAAAATATTAAAATGCTGTGAAGTAGATTTTAGCGTTATTGGAAATTCAAAGCTTAAACAAATTGAATTTTATGATGATCTAAAAAAACAACTAGAAAATTATAAAAACATCCATCTTTATAATAATATTTCACAAAAAAGTCTGATAGAAATATTGTTTTCATCAAAGGTATACTTTCATCCATCCATAGAGACTTTTGGGATTTCCGTTGTAGAAAGTATAGCATCAGGATGCATACCAATTGTTCCTGATAATTCTGCACATAAAGAGACAGTCCCATTTGAAGAATTACGTTATAAAGAAAATGATGAAAATGATGCTAAAATGAAAATTGAGGCAGCATTGAGAGGAGATTTTGACAAATATCTGCCAGAATTAAAAAGACATATAGAAAAATTTCAAACCAAAAAATTTCAAAGAAATATACTTGAATTTATTGAAGAGATTATGATTACTTAATCATCATATAAGAAATAATCTTTTTAATTCTGACCTAGAATTGCAATAGACATTTTCAAACTAATTTTAATATATCTTGTAATATTTCAATATGTTTGAGAAAACAATTATTATTACTAGTATTAACTAAATGTGATGAATTGGTTAGGAGAGATTATTCAGAATCATGTTAATAGTTCAGATATTGTTTTAGATTTAGGATGTGGAATTATGCAGGCAACTACAGATTCCATTGAAAAACATCCAGAATTATCCACATTAGAAAGATTAAAAGGTAAAAAATCAATTCCTGCCAATCTTAATTGCAAAATGATAGTAGGGGTAGATATTTGGGAAAAATATCTAGAAAAAAACAAAGAGCGATATATTGTTTTAAAATCAAATGTGGAAAATACAGAGATTTTTTTAGATAATAGTTTTGATATAGTTATTTCTCTAGATGTTTTAGAACATATGAATGAAGAAACAAGTTTAAAGCTTCTTGATGAAATGGAAAGGATATCAAGAAGAAAAGTGATTATATACACACCTAAACAATTTGAATTAAATGAGAAAAATGAAGAGGATGCATGGGGAATGGGCAAAAATCCTTATCAATTACATAAATCTCTCATTAAGCCAGAAATTTTTGAAAAACGAGGATATAATGTCACATTTCCAGAACCAGATAAAAATACTTTGGCAATTAAAGAAATTTCATAAACAGATAATTGTTATTTAAGTTTACATAAATAGGATAAAAGAGTAAAATGAGAGTGTTTAGGAGAAATCGATCATGAATGTAAAGAAGGTTAATCCTTTTAGAGTATGGTATTACTTAAGGCAGGGATACTCGATGTATCTTGTTTTTGTGATAGCAGTTGCAAACATGATGGTTACCACATATTATTTAGCTGTTCAAAACATTCCTACTCTAAAGAATATATTTCCTGGTTTTACAGAATGGATAATTGTCGTAATGGCGATTGCGGTACCTCTAAGTATCAGTATGGGATATTGGCATGTTAAACGAAGTAGAGCTCAGAGATCTCAAATAGAAGTTGAAACAGAAATAAATCCATATTTCTATAGATTACCTCCTGGCTTTTGGAAAGAAGTGTTTGCTCCACTGTATGTAGAACTTTTGAGAACAAATGTTAAAATTCTTCAAAATGAGAAATTATCAGAAGAGGATATTAAAAGAATCAAAGAAATTGAAAGGAAATTAGATCTATTAATTAAAGGTCATAGTTTTCCAGAAAAAAAATAATCAAAAATGAAAGTTTCAATCATTATTCCAGTTTATAATGCTGAAAAATATTTAAAAGAATGTATTGAATCTGTTTTAAATCAAACATACAAGAATATTGAAATAATTGCAGTTAATGATGGTTCAACAGATAACTCTTTAGAAATTCTAAAAGAGTATTCGGATAGAATTAAAATAATTTCAAAATTAAATGGAGGGACAGCATCTGCATTTAATTTAGCAATAGAAAAAATGACAGGAGACTGGTTTAAATGGATGAGTGCAGATGATGTATTATATCCTAATGCAGTTGAGGAATTAATAACAGAGTCTGAAAAAATTGAAAATAAACAAAATACGATACTATACTCTAATTACGACATAATTGATTCAAATAGTAAAACAATCAAACAATTTATTGAGCCAAATTACAATAATCTAGATCTATTTGATTTTAATATTATTTTATTAGATCATCATATTGGTAATGGAATTACAAGTTTAATTCACAAATCAGCATTAGAACGATATGGAGGATTTAATGAAACAATTGGTTATGCTGAAGATTATGAATTGTGGTTAAGGTTTTGTGTTATTTATGGATGTAGATTGCATTTAATTCCAAAAATTCTAGCAAAATACAGAGTTCATGAGGAACAACTTACCCAATCAAAAATTGGAGAATCGTTAGATAAAGCAAATAGTATTAGAAAAATGATTCTTGATAAATTAGAATTGAAAGAACGAGAAAAATATCAAAATGCATTAAAAGAAAAGGTAAGAAGAAAACCAATATCAATTAAAATTAGACATTTGATAAGAGACAAAATAGTAAAAAAATTGCCAAAATCAATCACAGATAATATATTTAAAATTTATTTTAATACAATTAAAAAATAATCAAAAATGTAAACTTACAAAACCCAATTGAGTTTTTTCATAATTTCTTTTAGTTCTTTTATACTCAAATGATTTGCATTGCTTGAATCATATTCAATATTTTTTAGAGATTTCTTTAAAGATGTTATATCAAAATCATTTTCTCGATTAATAACAAAATGATCTTTCCTTTCTTGAGCACGTCTCATCTCTTCATGAGAAACAAGTACTTCATCAATTTTTTCTCCAGCTCTTACACCAATAAATTCTAGAGGATAGTCTTTCTTTCCTGTTTTCAATTCAGCATATGCTAATGCAAGATCAGTCATTTTTGCAGCTGGAGCTTTTTTAACAAAAATTTCCCCACCTTTTCCATGTTTAAGAGAATAAAATACTAAATCTATGGCATCAGATAATGTAAGTAAAAATCGAGTCATTTCTTTATGAGTTATTGGCAAAGGTTGTTTTGCTTCTATTTTTGAATTCCATAATGGGATTACGCTTCCTCTACTTCCAAGAACATTTCCATATCTTACACAACAAAATTTTGTTCCATCTTTTGATAAATCATCAGAAAGAATAATTTTTTCTTGTAAGGCTTTAGTCATTCCCATAGCATTTACTGGTTTAACTGCTTTGTCAGTACTAACCGCAATAACATTTTTGACTTTTCTTACTACAGAGGCTTTAACAACATTATATGCTCCAAAAATATTTGTTTTTACAGCTTCATATGGATGTGATTCCACAGTAGGTACTTGTTTAAGAGCAGCAGCATGAAAAACTATATCAATATCTTTTGTAACAGTATACATTCTATCATAATCACGAACATCACCAATAACGAATTCTATTTTTTTAAAGATAGGTTCCTTTTCTAATTCCATTTTCATTGAATGCTGTTTATCTTCATCTCGACTAAAAATTCTAACAGTTTTAGGTTTGTAAGGCATTAATTCTTTAATCATTTGATGTCCAAAACTACCCGTACCTCCAGTTATCAAGATATTTTTGTTATTCAAAACATTAGAATATTTCAAATCAAACTGATTTAAAATTATGAATTAATAAATTAGTCGTATTCAATTCGAATAATTATTTTAGAATCTATTTCAGCATTTAGGCTGTAAAAACTATTGAAAGTTTTAATTCATCTACAGAATCAAAGAAAAATATGAAAGTTATGTCAATTTTTGGAACTAGGCCTGAAATAATAAGATTAAGTAGAATTTTTGCCAAATTAGAAACTAATTTTGAACATATTATGGTTAACACCAATCAAAATTTCACACCAGAGTTAAATCGAATATTCTTTAAAGATCTAAAAATTAGAAAGCCAGATTATAATCTAAAAGTCAATACAGGAAATTATGGAAAAGAAATTGGGGAAATTATAGAAAAAAGTGAAAAAATTATTTTAAAAGAAAAACCAGATGTTTTACTCATTTTAGGTGATACAAATAGTGGATTAGCAGCTATTCCAGCCTCACATCATGGAATAAAGATTGTGCATTTAGAAGCTGGTATGAGAGCATATGATTTTCGAATGCCAGAAGAAAAAAATCGTGTTTTGATAGATCATCTCTCATCAGTTCTTTTACCATATACAAATTATTCAAGAGAGAATCTGATAAGGGAAAATATCCATACTAGTAAAATCTATGTTGTTGGAAATCCAATAATTGAAGTGATTAATTATTTTACAAAACAAATTGAGAATAGTTCTGTATTGGAAAAAATGAAACTTGGTACAAAAGATTATTTTTTGATAACTGCTCATAGAAGTGAAAATGTTGATGATCCAAAGAGTTTAGAAAAAATATTTTCAGGTTTAGAAAAGATTCATTTAAAATTTAAGAAAAGAATAATCTACCCCATACATCCAAGAACTCTTAGTAAAATTAAGAAAAAAATTCCCAAATGCATAGAATGTATTAAGCCTCTAGGATTTTTTGATTTTACTAAATTAGAAAAAAATGCGTTTTGCATAATTACAGATTCAGGAACTGTTCCAGAAGAGGCATTGTTTTTTGGGGTTCCATGTGTTACTATTAGAGAAAGTACAGAACGCCCAGAATACATCGAAGCCGGTGGAAATATACTTTCAGGGTTAGAACCTGATAATCTTGTGAAATCTGTTAAATTAATTACTTCATCAAAAAATAAATTAGAATGGATTAATTCTTTAGGAGATAACAAGACCTCTGATAGAGTAGCAAATATACTAAGTGGTAAAATTGAGAGACAAAAATTTTAGTAAATATTATGAATAATTTGAAAATTTTGATTACTGGCTCTTCAGGTGCTCTTGGTTCTGAGTTAAAGAAAAAATTTCCTGATGCAATAACTCCAAATCATAAAGAATTAGATATTACAAATAAAGAACAAGTAACCAATTTCTTCAATAGAGAAAAAATTGACATTGTAATACACACAGCTGCAATTACGAGTATACGAAAATGTGAAGAAGAAAGGGAATTAACATGGAAAACAAATGTGGATGGAACAATAAATCTCATTGATGGATTAATGAAAACAAATCCGAATGGAAAATTTGTTTATGTAAGTACTGCGTGTGTTTTTGATGGCAACACAGGAATGTATGATGAGTCATCTATCCCATATCCAGAAAATTTCTATGCTTTGTCAAAATTATTAGGAGAGCAAGAGGTTAAAAAAATACCAAATTATTTAATCATTAGAACAAATTTTGCTGCTAGAAAAAAATGGCCATATCCTAAAGCATTTTCAGATAGATTTGGCACATATCTCTTTGCAGACGATGTTGCAACTGGAATTGTCGATGTTATAAATTCCAATAAAAGAGGAATTATTCATATTGTTGGAGATGAGAAAATTTCCATGTTAGAGCTAGCAAGAATTACAACACCTGACATACAGCCTATGACAATTAAGGATTATTCTGGACCAAAACTAACTATGGATATGAGTTTAGATTCAAAAAAATGGAAAAAATATAAGATATCAAAAAACTAGTTAAGACTTTCAACTATTTTTAAAAATGATTGATGAAAATTTTCTTCAGAGAATTTTTTTATATGCTCTTGCAATTCGTGCAGATATTTATCAAAATCACCTCGCAATGCTGCCTCAATTTTCATTTTAGCATCATTTTCATCATTTTCTTTATACCTTAAATCATCTTTGGGAACTGTTTCTTTATGTGCAGTTGTATTAGGAACTATCGGGATACATCCAGCAGCTATACTTTCAACAACAGAAATTCCAAAGGTTTCATTAGAACAATGAAAATATACTTTTGAATTATTCATGTAATCTACTAGTTTATGTCTATCAATGTTTTTTAAAAGATTAATTTTTGATTTTAACTCAAGTTTTTTTATTTTAGATTCTAGTTTTTCAAAATATAAAATATTTGATTTTGTTTTTGTATTTCCAATTATATGATATGGAAAATTTAATTTAGATATAACATTAATTCCAAATTCAAGATTTTTTTCTTCCGAAAATCTTCCTATTGAAATAACTTGAGTTTTTTTATTTTTAGGATTGAATTCATGTATATTAACTGGAGGATAAATAATTTGAGAATCTTTATTATATTTGGATTTAATTGAATTATGAATAAATTTTGAATTGCTTATTAGAAAAACATTAGGATTTGAAATATTATTTACAAATTTTTTTATTTTTTATAATATAATTTGTAATATAATGACCATAATCCTGTATATTTTGTGGAGGGATTATCTAATTCGTTTGAAAAATCACTTTGACAGTACACAATAATTTTTTGATTTTTGTTGTGGGGAATTCCAAGACCACCAGAGGCTTGAATTAAAATATCCTCATTTTTTGCTTTTAAGATTAATTTTGATTCCATTAGTCTCTGATATAAGCCGAATGATGAAATAGATATTGGAAGTAGGCTTTTTATCTGAATATTTTTAGATGATAGTTTTGGTTTTGAAAATGTGTACAGAGTGATTTCATGTTTAGTGTTTTCTAAAGAAGTAAGAATTGCATCTAAAGTTTTTTCTATTCCACCTCCTCCACCAACAAATCCATGAATAATTCCGATATTCATAATATGGAAAATGAAAATGAGGTTTTAAGGGATTGGATTAAAAAACTCTATTACATTGTTGCTTGAGCAGCATCATGGAACATCTGACTCTTGGCGCATCCAGCAGCAAGTTCATCACCAGCTCCACGTCTCATAAGACCTCTGTATAGACCGTCTTCGAGTTTGACACCTTCTCTTTCTTCCCATTCCTCTACAGTAATCGAGTATTTCTTTTGGATTCTATCTCTATACCATTCTGGGATTACATTGAATGCACAGAATGGAACTATTCTGAGATCTGGAGTTACATAGTGAATATCACATCTTTGTAATCTTTCAAGATCCTCATTGTATTTGTCTTGGAAGTGCATCATACCAAGGAACAATCCTTTGACATGCCATGAACCAACTGAATCAAATGATCTCTTCATGAGTATGTTACCAAACATCTTTGCAAGGTCTAATCCTGCAGGTTGTTTCTTTGTATCAACAAAGCCTTTGAGTTTTCTTACAACTTCAAGCATTGTAAAGTACTTGTTTTTACCAGAACGGATTTCTTCTGCTTTATCTTCAAATAATTCTAACATTCCTTGAATGTCACAGAATTTTGTTAGTGGGACAAACTTCTTTGTGTCTGCATCTTCAAAGATGTATGTTCCTGCACCACAAGCAAAGTGAATTGACAATTCATATTTTGGTTTGCTTGAGAATGCTTCAATTACATTAGTTAGTGGCATACAACTTGGAACTGGGAACCAGTCATCTACAGTTACTTCACCGTTTGTCTGTTCTTCAATTCTTTGAACACAATCAGGAACTGTGATTCTGTATTTTTCACGTTCGGATTTACCCATTCTTCCTGTTAATGATACTGGTTGGAAATTTACTGCATGAACTACATCCATGTTCTTTTGTGCATATCTGATAATTCCACCTAACTCGTGGTCGTTAATTGATTTGATTACTGTTGGAACAAAGACTACTGTAGTACCTGTTTTTCTGCAACTATCAAGGGCATATGGAATCTCCCAGTGGTTCTTGGGGTTTGTTCTTGCAGTTACACCGTCAAATGAAAGATACAAGTTGTTACATCCAGCTAATCTTACTTCTCTTGCAGCTTCAGGATCCATTGCATGTCTAATACCATTGGTGTTCATCTGAATATGGTCAACACCTTCTTCTTTCATAATTTTGATAACATCAGCAATATCTTCTCTAAGCATTGGTTCACCACCAGTAATTTGCATGGAGTTACCTGGAATTGGTCTCTCAGCTCTAAGAGTCTTCATCATGCCTCTAATTTGAGTATGGTCTGGCTCATACATGTAAGCGCCTTCAAGGCCTTTCTTTACATAAAAGAAACAGTACCAGCATGTTAAATCACATCTATTAGTTACAATCATGTTTGCCAATCCGCTGTGAGACAAATGGTTTGAGCACAATCCACAGTTGTTTGGGCATGAGCATTTGTCAATCATTACGTTTGGAGAATGAGCACCTTTGCCATCCATCCAGTATGTACTGAATTTTTTGTACATTTCATAAGAACCAAAGTATAATTCCTCACATTCACCGTGAGTTGGACAAACTTTTGACATGAATACCTGATTATCTCTTTCAAAGACTTCAGCATCTAGAATCATGTTACAGTCTGGACAGATACTTTGAGTGAATCTAATAGTGGATTTCTTTCCTAAATTTTTAGTCGATTGATTGGATATCTGAATTAGTGCCATACCTACAAGGTTGACTTTTCTGAGATGATATATAATGCATTTCCTACTTGCCCCCGTGGGGAATTTAGGAGGCAGGCATACCTGATTTAAATATCAAAACTGATCGACTAGATCGCAGATGAGCATATCAGATAAAACACGAAAGGCATTAGAAAAGATTGGTCTTACCAGTTATGAGATTAGAACATTTTCAGCATTGCTCAAATCAGGAGAACTAACAGCATCTGATCTTAGTCAAAAATCAGGAGTGCCATACTCAAAAATTTACGAAGTGCTAGGAACATTGGAAGAAAAAGGTTGGATTGGTTCAGATGACTCAAGACCAACAAAATATTTTGCAAAGTCACCATCTACAGGTTTGGAAACTACAAAACAAAAAATGGAAACTGATTTTTCACAGAATCAAAATGTTATCTTAAATGAATTAGTACCATTGTATGAGAAAAGTGGAACTAGTGAAAGACCAGATATTTGGGTACTATCAGGTGCAGTAAACATTGCAGCTAAAATTTTAGAAATGGTAGAGACGTGTAGGAATGAAGTAATGATTGCATTACCTGAAGCTGGAGTAGATTTAGTGAAACAAGCATTACCAAAATTAAGATCACTTCATGACAAAGGAGTAGACATTACAATTCTAACATCAGATAAGATGGATAAAGAATCAATTAAAGCAATCAAAAGAGTTGCTACTGTAACAATCAAGAAGGGGCTCTTTGGAGGAGGTATAATTTCAGATAAAAGATATGTCGTTATTCTATTAGGTCCAGAAATAGGAGGAGTAAATTCTTCAGAGGTTGTTGCAATTTGGGCAGATCATGCAGGATTGGCAGGATTTGCACGTCAATACTTTGAATATTTATTAAAAGATTCAAAGAAGGTATGATATGGAAGAATTAGATGAAGCATTATTCGTAGGAACTGCAGAAGCAGAACATGTAGAAATGTATCTTAAAGCAATTTGGCACATCAAAGAACGAGGAGAGGATGTTAAAATTAGCACAATTGCAAAGATGCTCAATGTAAGACAGCCAAGCGTTGTTCAAATGTTAAAGAAATTGAATGGTAAAAATCTTGTAAATTACAATAAAGCAGGTGTAAGATTAACTGAAGATGGAGAAAGAATAGGTGCAAGCATGATGCGAAATAGTAGATTACTAGAAGTTTTAATGGATAGTGCACTCAAAGTTGAAATTGATGAAGAGATGGTTTGTGGAATTGAGCATCACATGAATAAACAATTCACAGATGCTCTTTGTGTTATGCTAAAGCATCCAAGAAAGTGTCCACATGATCATGAAATTCCAATGGGCGAATGTTGTAAATCAGCATAACTGAAATTACAACCCAAAAGATATATCATCTCAGAAATTATATTGAATCATGGCATGTTTCTGTGGCTGTGAGACATATGAAAAAAATGAGGATGGTTTCAAAATTGCATGTGTAAAATGTGGACATGGGCCTCAAAATCATAATGACGAATTCAGAGATGCGGCAAGGAAGAATGAATCACAGAGTCAAAAACGTGATGCAGACTTTGGATAATTATTCGCCAATAATTTTAACTAAAACTCTTTTTGGTCTTTTTCCATCAAATTCACCATAGAAAATTTCTTCCCATGGTCCAAAATCTAATTCTCCATTTGTTATAGCAATAACGACTTCTCGTCCCATCACTTGACGTTTTAGATGTGCATCTGCATTGTCTTCACCTGTTTTGTTATGATCATATTGTGTAGTTGGAGCATGAGGAGCCAATCCTTCTAACCATTTTTCATAATCATGTAGTAATCCACCTTCATTATCATTAATGAAAACACTTGCTGTGATATGCATTGCATTTACAAGACAAAGTCCTTCCTGAACTTTGCTTTTTGTTACCAATTTTTTCACATCAGATGTAATGTTGACAAAAGCTCTTCTTGTTTTAACTTCAAATATCAAATATTCAGTCAGAGATTTCATGATTTTTAATTAAATGTCATCCATTAAAATCCTAAGGCAGGCTCAGAACTCAAGATCCTCATCATCAATCAAAGGGATAGGTACATCACTGCCCGCAAGTCATATTTCAAGCAGATTCCTATTGAGTCTTTCAAGAAGCTTGATAAATGGCCAATAGTTTATTCATTCAAAATGGTTACAATAGACACTCCTGCTTCATTGGAAAGTTTCAGAAGATTTGTCATTTCAAGTACCTGTAAATCATATGCACCAAGAGCATATTTGGAGGATTCTGAGGTTTTTGCAGAAAGAGAAGACAGCTTAGGTGCCATCTATGTCGAAGCAGCCGATAAAGTTACTTTGAAAAAAATTAGAGATATCACATTTGTAAATGGAAAAGATGTTTTGGGAATAATCTATAATTCAAAAAGTGGAAACACGTCTCTAAAGTGGAGACAACTTAGAAGAAATAATGGCAAAGTTACTGGAGAAGCATCTGCAAATTCTTTAACAAATTTGTCTGAATCAGGTGTTCTTACTTTAGAATGGGTTGAAAATTATCTAAAAAAGAAATCTCAAGAAACAAAAACTGAAGAACCAGCAAGTTAAACTCTTTTCTTTCTGTAAATTAGAATAATATCATGATTACAAAGCCAATTGATGAGAATTCAATTTCAGTCATACCTGAAGACTCTGAAGATCTTTTGAATTTACGCCGCATAATCAAAGAAAATGATAAAGTAATTGGAGATACAACAAGAGTATTAAAACAAGACAAAGATTACTCTAGACCAGATAAAGGAGAAAGAATCAAAATCAGAATTGCATTAACCGTAGAAAAAATTTCACTTGACGGTGTCTTGGATAGATTAAGAGTTGGAGGTACAATTTCTGAATCAAGTAATGAATCAGTACCACACGGATCACATCATTCATTTATTATAAAACTAAACGATGGAATTACAATTTCAAAGAAGAAATGGCTACCAATTGAAAAAAAACTTTTAGAATCAAGTAACAATCAAGTCAGTTTTGTTTTGGTTGCAATTGATACAAGTTTATTACTGGTTTCATAGTAAACGATAAATGGCCGTACCTTAAAAAATTAACAATTAGTTTGGAACTTGATTTTATTACTCAGAATTCGATAATCTATGTCTTAATGGCATGGGCAGTTATTGTAATAGTTGCAAAAGCTCTAAAATTTGAAAAGTATGGTTTTGAGATCAAAGCATACAGTCTCGTATACAAAAATAAGGGAGTAAATGAAGTTCTCTTAAAAGTATTAAGTCGAACAAAAAGAGGTATACGAGTTTTTGCAGATACAAGTGTAATTGCAGGTTTTATTATGATGGCATTTGCATTTTGGTTTTTGCTAAATAATGTTTCAAACTTTTTTGTTGCACAATCAGAATTTTCAGAACTAACTGTACTAATTCCAGGTATCACATTAACATCAGCATCATCAATTACATACTTTTTACTATCTATTCCAATTGTGCTTGTAATTCATGAAGGTGCACATGGTATAGTAGCTGCTCTTGAAAAAATTAAAATCAAAACCGGTGGATTTGCAATATTTGTTGCAATGTTTGCTGGATTTGTCGAACCCGATGAAGAAGAATTTGAAAAAGCGAAAAAGATTTCAAAATTAAGAGTGATTGGTGCAGGCGCCACATCAAATGTAATGTTTGCATTTGTTTTAGGTGCTATTTTATTAACAAATCCATTTTTTGCAATGGTTTTACCTGAACCCCTCCTAAGTGTATTTTATGAACTTCCTGAAGGAGTCTTGATACTTTCTATCATAGAAAATTCTGGTGCTGAACAAGCAGGATTGCTTGCAAATGATATAATCACGTCAATTAATGGTATACCGATATACAGTCCGGTTGACTTTCCTGTACTTAGTCCGGGAGATACTGCAAGTGTTTCAGTAATTAGAGACGGTCAAACACTACACTTCGGAGTAGAGATTATGCCTGCACCTGAAGATGCAGAAAGAGGATTAATTGGAATTATGAGGGACAATTCATTTGCATACAAACCAGTGATGAATTTCATTGAATGGAATGATCCAAATGTTTCAATGTTTTTGTTATGGCTTTGGATGATTTCGTTTTTCATCGGGATTATCAACATGCTTCCTTTACCAATTTTAGATGGAGGAAAATTCATTCATACAATTATTGATAAAAGAATTTCAGATAAATCAGTCAATATTGTAATGTGGGGAATCTATGCATTCACCTTTGTGCTATTTGGCCTCAATATTGCCTTATCATATTTGAAATCTGGATGGTTTACAATCTAAAATCACCTAAAGAATCATTAATGAAAAAGTCTAGATGATTTCATGAAATGTGACAGATGTGAGAACCCTCCAGCATATACAAGAAAATATTCTGGTGAAAAACTTTGTTCACAATGTTTCTCAAAGTCAATTGTAAGAAAAACTGCAAAAACCATTTCAAAATATAACATGATCAAGCATAATGAATTAGTTGCTGTAGCAGTGTCAGGAGGAAAAGATTCCCTAGTATTATTAAAAATAATTAATGAAATGGCATTAACTCATAATTTTAGAATTATCGCAATTACTATCGATGAAGGTATTCCAGGATATAGGGATGAGGCATTAGAGATAGTTGAAAAGTTTTGTACTGAACTTAATGTAGAACACAAGATTTACTCTTACAAGGATCTCTTTGAATTAACACTTGATGAAGCATTAGATTTAAGAGAGAATGAAAAAACATCATCATGTTCAATTTGTGGCACATTAAGAAGAAGGGCAATTGATCATGCAGCTAAAGATATAGGTGCAGATGTAATTGCCACAGGACATAATTTAGATGATACATTACAAACGTTTGTGATTAACATGCTTTCAGGAGATACCACAAAGGTTGGTTGGATGGATCCTGATACATCTGAAAATGATTTAAGAAAAATAAAACCATTTTGTGAGATTTATGAATCAGAAATTGTATTTTATGCTTTTACAAATGATATGCCATTTCAATCAGAACCGTGTCCACATATGCATGAGGGAATAAGAACAGAAATTCGTGAATTTCTTAATTCATTAGAAAATCAACATAATGGAATTAAAAATAATTTTTATCAATCAATTCTCAAAATTTCACAGACTGTAAAGAATTCTAATTCAAAAGAAAAGATGAAGTGTGAAAAATGTGGAAACGATTGTACAGGTAATGTATGCTCAGTTTGTAGTGTAGTTTTAAAACTAAAAGAAAATCAAACCTAATGCAAATATAACATACTTTCTTAGGAAAAATGGTAGTAGGTAGGATCAGGGTGCCAGCCGTGCCCTATTCTGAAACCGGCTATATGCAGAGATCAGCAACTGTTGGGTAAATCTCTAGATGGGTAATTCCCGCTTGGTGTGCGGAAATGAAATCACGCCGAGGCGGGTGGTTGCAGGACTAGAAATATCCGAAGGGATAACTTCTAAGACCGAACCATCGAAAGGGATGAGGTCCGGGAGGGAGCAATCCTAAGGTGGAGCATCCACGCTTCCTCGTCAACGTGGCGGATCTTGTATGCCTTGAAATGGGGCTATTCGTCTAGACTGGAGCCAGCAGATCTACTACCTTTATAATTAAAATCAAATTTTTAAGATTGTGGAAGGAATTATCTCATTTGGTAATAAAAGAAGTTATGAAGACTTTAAGAAACAAATTCCTAGTCCTGTATTACCATTATTTGATTCAATTAGAGAATTTTGTTTCTCATTAGGGGATAAAGTAATTGAAGATGTCAGAATGCACAGAATAGTTTTTTGCAAATCAATGACATTTAGATGGTTTGCAGATGTAGAACCTGAAAGAGAAGGGGTTATAATTAAAATTCAGAAAAGAAGAAAAGATCCCATTCAGGTTATTCAGATTAAAAAAGATCAGGGAATTTCAGAATATACGCAAATTATTAAAAGCGCATTTGAGGAAATTCACTAATACAATACATCAAATTTAGAAAACTCCCCAGTAAATTTTTCATTACGAATATCTACATCTTCGACTCTTGCATTTGCAGGACCACCATGCGCCCATTCAACCAATCTACTTACATTTTCTTCATTTCCTTCTAGAATAGCTTCAACTCTGCCATCTTTGAGATTTTTTACCCAACCAAAAACATTATTTTTTTTTGCCATGACTTTTAGTGATTGGCGGAAAAAAACGCCCTGTACTTTTCCAGTTACAAAAAGCCGAACTCTGTAATTTGACACTACATGGATATTTTATTGAGCTATTAATCAGTTTTAGGTTAAACTAAAAACTACTTTCTTTCTTTAATTCTAGCTCTACCAGTCTTTCTTGCAGCAATGCTACCTACCTTTGCACCAGGAGGAGCATCTCTTGAGACTGTGGAACTTTGTCCAACGTGTTGATGACGGCCACCACCATGTGGGTGTACATAAGCTGCTTGAGCAACACCTCTAACAATTGGATATTTCTTTCCTTTAGCTTTAAAACTACGCCACTTGTTACCTGCACTCATAAAATGTCTTTCACTAGCTCCACCGCCAGCAAGAGTGCCAATCATTGCTCTATTTTTAGGATTAAGAGTGGTAAATTTTCCTGATGGAAGTTTAACAGTAACACCATCATCCCCATGTGAGAAAACTGTTGCATCAGTGCCTGCTGATTTAACAATAGCACCACCATCTCCGAAGTGCTTTTCAATATTACATACAATTGTACCATCAGGAATGTTTTGAACGCTGATGACATTTCCTTTTTCTATTTGTGATTTTAATCCAAATTGTAAAGTTGTACCAACTGTAGTTCCAAGAACTGCAGGTACAAATGAGACAGAACCATCTTCAAATCTAACTTTAGCTAAGGGTGCTTCTCTACCACGCTCGTGGACAAGATCAATAATTTCACCCTCATGTTGTTCTGCTAGTGGAAAACGTGGATAATTGGCTTTTACTCCTACTTTACCAGTAGAAGTAGATCTAAACTGATTGCCTCCTCGGCCCCGTCTTCGAACTAATGGTCTCTTACCCAAGTTGATCGTTTCCTACCTAAAGAGAATTTTAAGCTTGTGGTATTCTTGCTGTAAGTTAGAGAAATTACCACAAAGGTATAAAAATTAGAATTGAGGCCATTGAGTATGAGTCAAAATGCTCTTTCTCTCAAAGTTCTTGAAGCATATACGAGAGATGTTGGAAGAGGAGTAGCAAGAATCGATTATGATTCAATGGATACATTAAATGCCTCTACAGGTGATGTTATTGAAATTAAAGGTAAACGAAGAACAGTGGCAAAATGTCTACCACTGTATCCTTCAGATGAAGGAAAGGGGATTATCAGGATTGATGGATTAGGTAGAAATAATTCAGGAATTGCGATTGGTGATACAATTTCTGTTAGAAAAATAAAAGCAGTAGCTGCAGAGAAAGTAGTAGTTGCACCACTAGAAGCAATTCCTCCAATAGATGAAAGATATCTTGCAGATGCGTTAGAAAGTGTTCCTTTGATTAAAGGAGATAATGTAATGGTTCCATACTTTGGTGGACGTTTAACTTTCCAAGTAATCGGAGTAAATCCAGCAGCTGATGCTGTTTTGGTAACTCAAAAAACAGTTTTCCATATTGCAGAGAAGGGAGAAACATTACGTGGTGTTCCACAAGTAACCTATGAAGATATTGGAGGTATTTCAAATGAGATTAAAAAAGTAAGAGAGATGATTGAGCTTCCATTAAGACATCCAGAAATTTTTGAAAAATTAGGAATTGAAGCACCAAAAGGAGTATTGTTGTATGGTCCTCCAGGTACTGGTAAAACATTACTTGCAAAAGCAGTTGCAAATGAAAGTAATGCACATTTCATCAGTATTTCAGGTCCAGAAATTATGAGTAAGTTCTATGGTGAAAGTGAAGCTAGATTAAGAGAAATTTTCAAAGAAGCAAGAGAAAAAGCTCCATCAATTATCTTTGTTGACGAAATTGATTCTATTGCTCCAAAAAGAGAAGAAGTTACTGGAGAAGTTGAAAGAAGAGTTGTTTCTCAAATGCTATCCTTAATGGATGGACTAGAGGCAAGGGGCAAGGTAATTGTTATCTCTGCAACAAATAGACCAAATGCAATTGACCCCGCACTTAGAAGACCAGGAAGATTTGATAGAGAAATTGAAATTAAGGTTCCAGATAAGAAAGGAAGGAAAGACATTCTTGCAATTCATAGCAGAAACATGCCGTTATCAGATGATGTCAACATGGAAAAAATATCTTCAGTCAGTCACGGATACGTTGGTGCAGATTTAGAATATCTTTGTAAAGAGGCTGCAATGAAATGTTTGAGAAGACTACTGCCAGTTTTGAATTTAGAAGAAGAAAAGCTTCCTCCTGAAACTTTAGATAAACTGATTGTAAATCATGAAGATTTCCAGAAAGCATTGATCGAGGTGACACCATCTGGAATGCGAGAAGTATTCATTGAAAATCCAGATGTGAAATGGGATGATGTAGGAGGATTAGAAGATGTTAAACGAGAACTACAAGAAGCTGTAGAATGGCCAATGAAATATCCAGGTCTTTATGATAAATTAGGTCACAACATGCCAAGAGGAATCTTACTTCACGGTCCAAGCGGTACTGGTAAAACGTTACTTGCAAAAGCAGTAGCTACTCAAAGTGAAGCTAACTTTGTTTCAGTTAGAGGCCCTGAACTCTTATCAAAATGGGTAGGTGAATCAGAAAGAGGAATAAGAGAGATCTTCAAACGTGCACGTCAATCTGCACCATGTGTTGTATTCTTTGATGAGATTGATTCTATTGCTCCAATCAGAGGAGCTGGTGGGGAAACAGCAGTTACCGAAAGAGTTGTCAGTCAATTATTAACAGAATTAGATGGAATGGAGAATATGCACGGAGTCATTGTATTAGCTGCAACAAATAGAGCAGATATGATTGATCCTGCACTATTAAGACCAGGAAGATTTGATAAAATTATTCAGATTCCACTTCCAGATAAGGAAAGTAGAAAGAGTATATTGAAAATTAATGCAGAGAAAATTCCAACAGTTAGTGATGAAAAAGATCCTCAACATATTGACTTTGAAAAGCTTTCAGAATTAACAGACGGGTTAAGTGGTGCAGATACAGCATCCATTGCAAATACAGCAGTATCTTTGGTAATTCATGAATTCTTAGACTCACATCCAGATGTAAAAGATATTGAAAAAAGTGATGTTGATGCCAAAGTAACTATGAAGCACTTTGAAGAAGCAGTAAAGAAAGTTAGAGAACAAAAAGATCTCAAGCTTGGAGAAAAATTGGTAGCTTCCTATTACAGGTAGTTTTAATTAAATAAGAAATCTAATTCTCATAAATGTCAGAATATACAGGCTACGTTGGAAAATCATTAGAATTTCTTAAAACTAACCAAGTTTCAGTCGGGGATTCTGTAAAAATTTTAGCTGATATCACATATTCAGGCATAATTATGCCCAGATATGAACACGGTGATGACAAACATATTGTTTTAAAATTAAAGAGCGGATACAATATTGGTTTAGAAATTACAAAAATTGAAAAGATTGAAAAAAATCCATCTTTAGAAAAAATAATAGAAAAAAATGAAAGGGTTGAAAAAGACAAGGCCTTGCCAAATATCCTACTATTGTCAACAGGAGGTACAATTGCAAGTAAAATTGATTATAGAACGGGTGCAGTTACGCCAATATTAACTGCTGAAGAATTGAATTCGTCTGTTCCAGAACTTGCAAAAATTGCAAACATAGACACAAAAGTACTATTTTCAGAATATTCAGAAAACATAATGCCTGAACATTGGTTGAAAATTGCTGAAACAATAAAAGAATATTCTAAATCAGAGTATTCGGGAATTATTATTGCACATGGAACAGATACCATGCATTATACATCATCTTATCTTTCTTTTTCACTTTCAGGTTTTCCAATACCAATAGCATTAGTAGGTTCACAAAGATCATCAGATCGGGCATCGTCAGATGCAGCATTAAATCTAATTGGAGCTACAAAATTTCTAACTGAATGTAAAACAAATGGCATCTACGTTGTTATGCATCAAGATGAAAATGATGAAACGATTGCATGTCATATAGGTACAAGAGTAAGAAAAAATCATACAAGTAAAAGAGGGGCATTCCAAACAGTCGGAGATGATCCTGCATTTTTAATTGTTAATAATGAAATTTATAAAAATATGAAAGAAGATTTTTTTACAACTACAGAATTTAAACCTAAAATAAAAATAAATGAAAAAGTTGCATTAGTAAAGTATCATCCAGGATATAATCCATCTTTGTTAAAAAATATCATAGATTCTAATTATAAAGCAATAATTTTTGAAGGTACAGGATTAGGACATATTGGAAAAAATATGTATTCAGTAGTAAAAATTGCAAATGAAAAAGGCATCTTTATGGGAATGACTTCTCAATGTATTGATGGCAGAGTAAGAATGACAGTTTATGAAAGTGGTAGAGATTTACTCGATTTAGGCATAATTCCTTTAGAAAACATGATTCCAGAAGTCGCATTAGTCAAAGCAATGTGGGTTACTGGAAACACTGAAAATCTTGATGAAATTAAAGAAATCATGCTTAATAGAATTGCATCTGAATTTTCAATATAATCAGGGATCAATATGAAGGAATTTTCAATTAAAGATGTAGGTGTTAAAGTAGGATTAGAAATTCATCAACAGCTTGCAACCAATAAAAAATTATTTTGTAATTGTACACCTATTGAATCAGATGAGTATTCGACTAAATTCCAAAGAAAATTACGAGCATCTAAAAGTGAATTAGGAGAATTTGATCCTGCTGCATTATTTGAAAGTACAAAATCTAAAACAATAATGTATTATGCAAATCATGAAAGCAGTTGTTTAGTAGAACAAGATGAAGAACCTCCACATGAATTGGATAAAGATGCAAGAAGAATTGCTTTAATAATTTCTTCTGCTTTAAAATCAAATGTTTTCAGTGAAATCTATCCTATGAGAAAAACAGTAATTGATGGTTCCAATACAACTGGATTTCAACGAACTATGTTAATTTCACAAGGTGGATTTTATAATGTAGGAGATGTAAAGATAGGAATTCAGTCAATTTGTCTAGAAGAAGATGCTGCAAAAATATTGGGTGAAGAAGGATCAATTAGAAAATTTGGTCTAGAACGATTGGGGGTCCCATTAGTTGAAATTGCAACAGAACCTTTTGAAGCAGAATTAACAGAGATTAAAAAAATTGCATTATCTTTAGGAAGAATTTTGAGAAGTACAAAAAAAGTAAAACGAGGTTTAGGATCAATTAGACAAGATGTTAATGTTTCAATTAAAGATGGAGGGGGGCATAGTAATTGAAGTAAAAGGAGTACAGCAATTAGATCAATTAGAAAAAGTTGTTGAATATGAAGCTAAAAGACAGCATGGTTTGTTAGTAATTTCAAAAAAAATTCAAGAAAAAGATTGGAAATTTACTAATGAAGACAAAAAAGACATTACAGAGTTATTTTCAAAATGTAAATCAAAAATTATTCAAAATGCCATAAAGAAAAATCAGAAAATTCTTGCAGTGTCTTTTAAAAACATGGCTGGAATGTTCGGATTTTCACCTTATGAAGGCATCAGATTAGGAAAGGAAGTAGCAGAATTGGTAAGATTTTTTGGAATAGGTGGAGTATTTCATTCAGATGAATTACCCAATTATGGAATTGAGGAATCAGATTTAGAAAAATTGAAGAAATTTGCAGAAATCAAAGAAAATGATGCATTTTTAATTTTGGCATCACCTCAAGAAAAAATGCATACAATTGTAGAACAAATTATTTTAAGAATTGAACATATTAGAGATAAAGGCATTCCAATTGATACCAGATTAGCTACTCAATCAGGAGAAACAAAATTTCTTCGACCAAGACCAGGAGCTGCAAGAATGTATCCTGAAACAGATATTCCACCAATAATTATTACGAAAGAAGAATTATCAGAAGCTGAAAATAAAATACCAAAATCTTGGGATGATTCTATAAAAGAACTGGAAACAAAATATAAAATTAATCCTCAACTTGCAGAACAAATTTTTGATTCACGATATATTGAACTATTTGAAAAAATTATTGAAGATATTAACATCAATCCTACATTTGTTGCATCAATACTTTGTTCATCAATTACAAATTTGGAAAGAAGTGGACTAGATCCAAATTTATTAAAGAATCAAGAAATTTTCAAATTGTTTCAGTTATTGGAAGAAGGGAAAATTGCAAAAGAATCTATTGAAATAATATTTGAAAACATAATGGCTGGGAAATCAAAGACGGTAGAACAAGCTATAAAAAATACTTCAATTCAATCTGTGAATGAAGATGATCTAGAAAAAATTATTGGAGATATTGTAGAAAATAATAATGAAATTATTAAAAATCAAAAGGAAAGAGCTATTGGACCATTAATGGGAATTGTTATGAAAGAATTAAGAGGTAAGGCTTCTGGTGAAACAATTAACAATATTCTTTTAAAAAACATCAAGAAGAAAATAGAAAATATGACCTAAAGAAGTGCGGGAAGTGGGATTTGAACCCACGAACTCCTAGAAGATAAGGATCTGAACCTTACACCGTTGACCAGGCTGGGTGACTCCCGCATTAAAAAAATTTGAATTCTAGAATAAGTTTCTTTATTATACTATGAGACAATCATACAAAATTAATTAAGAGATAAAATGGAATTTAGAGAAGTTTATTGCTCAAATTGTAAAAAAGTACTAGGACGATATAATACTAAATTCTATAATGAGGACAAGATTGGTGAATTAGTAAATACATCGCATTCTACACATATTAGAAATGGCCATCAAGTTAACATTCGAAAATTTGAGAAAAATTAAATGAGTTTGATTTTTTCAACTGCTTCAAAAAGATTTGAAATTCGATCAATTCGATTGTCAGAAACATGTTGATTCCAAGGTTGTGAATATAAAATCACCTTTTTATTATTTTTGAGAAATTTTTCGGCATTTAAGGGTGAATCATCAATAAATACATCATAATTCAAATCTGCTTTCATAGGACCATCAATTACTGATACATAATTATCGTATGATATATCATGATAATCTAACCAAGATTTTACAAATGAATCAGTAGAGATCTCTCTTGCTGTAACAACATCTACTTGACCAATAGCAGACAAAGATTTTGTGATTGATGACAAATTTTTTTCCGTAGTAGGTATTGACATCCAATTTTCCCAACATGAGCTAAGTTCAGCATAAAAATCAAAAGGATCTATTTGGAATTCTTTCCAAAATTCCCAATTTGTGATTTGATTTTTAGTAATTTTTGGTCTAATAGAATTACTAAAATTCATCCACGATATGATTACATCTGCAAGTACGCCATCAACATCTAATGCAATTTTTATTTTAGTCATTTATTCACTTGTTTTTCTAAATTCATCTAAGAGATTTTTTTGGTGTTTATTGAGTTTTTTAGGTACATTGACCACAATTCTAACAAATTGATCACCTTTCCCTCTGGAATTGATGTGTGGAACGCCTTTTCCTTTTAGTTTGATAATTGTATTTGGTTGACTGCCAGAATCAACTTTAATTTTTTCTGTTCCCTCTAATGTAGGAACCATAATTTCACATCCTAAGGCAGCATCAATCATAGAAATATCATGATCATAAAAAATATCTTTTCCATCTCTATTGAATTTGGGATGAGGCTGAACTCTTACTCTAATTATTAAATCACCATTAACTCCATCAGGAATTTCATTTCCTTCATCAGGAACTGTGTAATCACCTGAATCAATTCCTGGAGGAATATCAAAGGTTACTGTTTTTGTTCCCTTTTTCTTTCCTTGTCCTTTACATTCATTACAAGGGGTTTCAATTATTGATCCTTGTCCTCTACAAGCAGAACATGGTGCAGCAGTTACAAATGAAGCAAATCCCATATTTCGAGTTTGTCTAACTTGTCCTTGACCATTACATGTTGTACATGTTTTTTTATGAGTACCAGGTTTAGCACCAGAACCATTACAAACATCACATAGAATTTGTTTTTGTAAATTGATTTCCATTTTTTTACCATGAAGGACATCTTCTAAAGTTACAGATGTTTGATATAGAATATCTGAACCTCGTTGTTGTTGATTAAACCCAAATCCACCACCTCCACGACCAAAAATAGATTCAAAAATGGAATCGAATCCTCCACCTTGTCCTCCTTGGAAAATATCCTCTGTGGAGTACCTGCCATCAACACCTGCATGTCCATGTTGATCATAGATTTGCTTTTTTTCCGGATCTGAAATTACTGCATATGCTTCAGAAATTTCTTTGAAATGTTCGGCTGCTTCTGAAGATTTGTTACGGTCAGGGTGGAATTTCAGTGCTAATTTCCTATATTGTTGTTTAATTTCATCTGGTGATGATGTTTTTGTGACACCTAAAACTTCATAATAATCTCGTTTTGCAGCCATGAATCATACCTTTATCATAATTACAGTATAAATGATTGAATTGTAATATCAGTTAGATTTTGTTTCATTAGTTTGAGATGATTTAGAAGATTCATCTGCGCCTTGTTGTCCATCTGCGCCTTGTTGTCCATCTGCGCCTTGTTGTCCATCTGCGCCTTGTTGTCCATCTGCGCCAGGCGGAGGTGAAGCATTTTTGTAAAGTTCTGTAGTAACTTCATTTACCAATGTTTGTAATGTCTCAAGTTTAGGTTTCAATTCATCTGGTTCTTTATCTAAAACTTCTCTAACTTCTTTCACAGCATCGGTAATTTTGATACCTTGTTCTTGTGAAATTTTATCTTTAAGATCATGATTAACTAATTTTTCTGTAGTGTAGATATAACTTTCTGCTTCATTTCTCAAGTCAATTTTTTCTTTCTTCTTTTTATCTTCATCAGAGAATTTTTCTGCATCTTCCTTGAGTTTTTCAATTTCTTCTTTAGACAATTTTGATGTTGATTCAATTGTAATTTTAGCTTCTTTTTGTGTTCCAAGATCTTTTGCTGTAACATTAATTATTCCATTTGCATCAATGTCAAATTTTACTTCAATTTGAGGAACCCCTCTTGGTGCTGGTGGTAAATCAGTAAGATTAAAGCTTCCTAAAGACACATTGTCTGTTGCCATTGGTCTTTCACCTTGAACAACATGAATCGTAACTGCTGTTTGATTATCAGCTGCTGTAGTGAAAACTTTACTCTTAGAAGTAGGTATAGTAGTATTTCTTTCAATTAATGGTTCTCTTACACCACCTAAAGTTTCAATTCCTAATGTTAGTGGAGTAACATCGAGTAAAACAATATCGCTGCTAACATCTCCAGCTATAATTCCTGCCTGAATTGCTGCTCCCATTGCTACAGCTTCCATAGGATCTACACCAGATTCAGATTCTTGACCAACTAATTCACTAACAAACTTTTTCACTAGAGGTATTCTTGTCGGTCCACCAACCATGACTATTTTATTGATATCAGAATTTGATAATTTTGCATCTTCTAATGCTTTGAGTACCGAAGGTTTACATCGTTCAACAATAGGTCCAATTAATTCGTCTAGTTTTGCTCTTGTAATTCTTAACTCTAAATTTTTAGCACCAGTTGATGGATCATGTGCAATAAATGGTAAATTAACATCAGTTTCCATAACTGTAGATAATTCAATTTTTGCTTTCTCAGCAGCTTCTCTAATTCTTGTCATTGCAGTCGAATCTTGAGAGAGATCAACTCCTTCTTTTTTCTTGAATTCATCAACAATAAAATCAATTAGAACTTTATCCATATCTGTACCGCCCAATTGAGTATCACCAGATGTACTAAGAACTTCAAAAACACCTCCACCCATTTCCATAATGGTTACATCTAATGTACCACCACCAAAATCAAAAACAAGAATTTTCATGTCTTCTTTTGATTTATCCAATCCAAATGCTAATGATGCAGCAGTTGGTTCATTAATTATTCTAACAACATCTAGTCCAGCGATGGTTCCAGCATCTTTAGTTGCTTGACGTTGATTATCATCAAAATATGCAGGAACAGTAATCACTGCTTTTTGAACAGGTTCACCTACAAATGCTTCAGCGTCTTTTTTGATTTTTTGTAAAATAAATGCTGAAATTTGTTGAGGTTTGTATTCTTTATCAAGAATTTTAAAAACATGATCTGAGCCCATCTTTCGTTTGGCAGCAACAATTGTCCTATCAGGATTAGTTACTGCTTGCCTTCGTGCTGGTTCTCCTACTAAAAGGTCACCATCTTTAGAAAATGCTACAACTGATGGAAATGCTTTACCTGCAACAGTTGCACCTTCAGCTGCTGGAATTATTGTTGGTTTTCCACCCATAACTACTGCTGCTGCAGAGTTACTTGTTCCTAAATCAATTCCAATTATTTTAGTCATATTTTATCATCATCCTTTTTTGAAATTTCAACCAATGTCGGTCTTATAACTCTCTCATGAGAAATATATCCTTTCCTGATCTCTTTTGTAATTGTATTGTCATCTAAATCGGGATCATTGATAATTGATATAGCTTCATGAAAATTTGGATCAAAAATTTCTCCTAATGCATCTATAGGTTTAATGTGATATTTTTTTAATAGAGAATCCATATTTTTCAAAATAGAATCCAATCCTTCAGAATTGATTTTACTGTCAGAAAAAACTTCTTTTGCTCTAACAAAATCATCATAAATTTTTAAAAAATCTAATACGAATTCATCAATTTTTGAATTTACTCCATTTTCAATATCAGTTTGAGTCTTTCTACTAAGATTTTGAAAGTCTGCCAACACAAGTTTTAATTTTTCTTCATATTCAGATGATTTTTGTTTTTCTAAAGATAATAATTTGGATATTTCTTCAATATTAGATTCTGATTCTGTTTTAGAGGAATTATTTTCTATTTCATTTTCAGATACCACATTAACTGAAATTTCGTCAGAGTTGGATTCATTAGACATTTCAATGAAAATAATAATTTAGCTAATTTATACTATTATTGATTGTTTCACATAAAGGATTGGCTTTGACAATGATCAAATCAGAATCCTGTTTGGTTTTTTCTATATTTTCAAAATCAGATTTTGAACATGCGACTATTATAGTGGTTTTATCACTATGGAATAGATCAAAGTTTGGATCTTCATAAGCTTCCACATCACCTATGTAATCACGTAGCCTTGATGTCAAATTTTGTAGCATCTCAATTTTATCTCCACGCATTGCATGTTGATCAAGTGTCCAAGATAATGCAATTTTTGTTCTACTTGCTTTGAGATCATTTTTCTTTAAAGTGGAACGAATTTCATCAATTAATCGTTTGATGTAACCATCAATACCTTTAACACTTCCATTAATTAGGTACATGAGAGTATTTGCACCTTCAAAAGACGAGCCCAAAGATTTTAAATCAAATAATCCGCTAACCATATTATCAAGAAATATTTCTTGAAAATCATCAGATGAAAGATCATTTTTGGTAACCTCGTCTTGAGCATATTTACAAACTTCCAAAACACTACACAAACTTGAAAATCTTGATAAAACATCAATTGCATGAAAATGTTCAGATGATGAAATTGCTACAAATTTTTTCTCTTTTTTACCTACAGTAAGAAGTTCAGACAATACTGTATCCTTTTTTCCATTAAATGAACCTATAATTTTAGGTTGTTCTTTAAGATCTTCTAATGGATAATAAAAATATGAAATATGTTTTCCAGTTTCAAGACCGGTTACATGTTCAAGTAATGAAATATTTTCATTGTTACCACCAAATCCGGTTGGAAGAGTGAAAATTACTGAGCTATTCTTTTTCATCGAGGAAACTGCATCCTTGAATTTTGAATGAATTTCAGTTTTGATGTCTTGTCCAGTTTTTCTAATTCTAGGAGTAAAAAATAGATATTGTGCTTTTGAAATTGCTACATCAATTGGTTCCATTGCTAATAATGGTTCATCTTCTTTTAGAGATGAGACATTTGGATATGTTTTAGCAATTTCAGCTTTAAGTGAAATTGCAGATGGTGTTGATTCATCAATAATGTAGACATCTGCACCTTTGATTGCCATTTGGGATGCGATAGCATATCCTTCAGTACTAAGGCCATAAACAACTACTTTTGTTCCCCCCATTACATTTACAGCTAGTATTAGACTAAGAAAAACTTATTGAACTTACCATAATTAGGAAATTGCTTGAAAATTTGGATAGATATTCTAACACCAAAGCAATTATTGTTTTCTGAACCAATAATTGAAAAATTAGGGAAAAAACATGATCTTTTGTGTACTTCAAGAGATTATGAAGAAGTTTCAAAATTGGCAAAAATACGTGATTTTGACCTTGTTTTTGTTGGAAAACATGGTGGAGGAGACAAGAAAAGTAAACTCAAAGCCAGTATTGATAGAATAGAGAAGCTGTCTAAAAAAATTGAGACATTTTCACCAGATATTGTAATTAGTTTTTGTTCTCCAGAAGCAGCAAGAATATCATTTGGATTAGGAATAAAGCACATAGCATTTTGTGATTCACCTCATGCTGATGCGGTTATGCGATTGACATTACCACTAATTCAAAGATTGTTAATACCAAGTGTTATATCAAAAAAAGAATTTTCAAAGTATGGTATTGATGAAAAAAATATAATTCAATACAAAGCAATTGATGCATTTGTTACAATACAAAGGAAAATAAATCAAAGTGTAAAATTACCATTCGAAAATAACAACAAAAAGAATATTTTGATTAGAGTAGAGGAGGAAGAGGCATCATATACATCAAAATCTAGTAAAATTATTCCAATTATAAAAAAAGTTGCAAGTGAATTTGAAAATGAAAATGTTGTAGTTTTAGGAAGATATTCTAAACAAATTAAAAATTTACAAAAAATAATAGGTGAAAGAGTAAAAATTGTAAAAATGTCATATGATGGAAAATATTTGTTAAAAAATACAGATATTTTTATTGGTTCAGGTGGAACAATGACTGCAGAATCTGCATTAATGGGAATTCCAACAATTTCATATAATGCAGTTCCAAACATAATTGAAAATTTCTTGGTAAAGAAGTGTTTGGTGAAACGAGAAATAAACCCAAAAAGGATTTCAATGCAGATAAAAAAAATTTTTGAATCAGATAATAAACAGAGTCTAAAAAGAGCAGGAAAAATTAGAAGATATATGGAAGATCCTATTCAAAAATTAATCAAAATAATTAATGAATAGGGGATTTTTGTTTTATTAGTCAAATTCAAATAAAAAGTTCATTAAGGGAATGAAAGTGCTCGATTTAGCAGCCCGGTAGTGTAGCGGTCAAGCATAGAGGCCTTTGAAGCCTTTGACCCCAGTTCGAGTCTGGGCCGGGCTACTTTTTTAATAAAAAATAGTTTTGTAACACGAATATAACATAGATAGTTTTCCTGAAATTAGGTATCATGACTGATATAATATTAGGAATGGGAGAAGTGGGGGAAACACTGTTTCACCTTCTTGAAGAAAGAGGTTTTGATAGTGTTGGAATTGATACAGATACTTCAAAATGTAAGAATTATTCTAAAAGTCAAAAAATTGAAAATCCTGAATATCTTCATGTTTGTTTACCTGGAGAACTGTCAGAATTTGTAGATGTTACTCTGGATTGGATCAACAAGATGGAAGGGCTAAAAAGTGTTTTAGTACATTCAACGGTGAAGCCTGGAACTACAAAAAGGATTCAAGAAAAATCCGAAGTTTTAGTTTTATATTCACCAATTCGTGGTGTACATAGAAGATTTTTAGATGACATTAAAAAATATACAAAATTTATTTCATCAGATAAAAAAAATATAGATCCTAAAGTAAAAGTGGATTTAGAAAAAAGATTTGAAAAGGTAGATTGGATGTCAACTACAAAAACTGCAGAATTAGCAAAAATACTTGTTGATACCACTTATTATGGATGGTTAATCAACTATGCACAAATAACAAAAATGATTTGTGAAAAAGAAGGAATTGATTTTGATGAAATGTGGAAATTTGCAGATGAAATACATGAAAACCTAGGTAATAGACCAAAAATGTTTCCGGGAATTATTGGAGGTCATTGTGTAATCCCTAATCTGAATTTAATAGATAATGAAGAACTTGACATGATTAAAAAAATCAATGAAATTTATGAAAAATTTAAAAAATAATATTCAATTCTAAAAATCTAATTTGGTTAAAAGTCTGGAAGCGATTACAAATAATGTTGATGCAATACATACAAGAATTATCATTTCAACTATTATAAATTCAGTTATAGTCCCAAATATCCCTGCTCTAATCACATCAACTAGATACGTTAATGGATTTAGATAAAATGCTGTTCGTAAAGGTTCAGGTGCACCGTCTGCAGGATAAAATGCAGTACTAACAAAAGCAAAGAAAAGAAAAACAGTGTTAATTATTACATTGAATCCTTCACTTGAGCGTAATCTAGTGGAAATTATGGATGCTAGTGAACCAAAAAGTATTGATCCAGTAACAGATCCAAAAATGATTATCGGAATTGTTACTATTGAAAATTCTACAGAATCAAAAAATACAGGATATCCAACAACTGCTATCAATGTAGCACTAATTAATCCAATAATTCCAATTGTGCAAATATTACTAAGTATATAGTGACTCCTAGTAAACGGACCAGACATAATTTGTTCAAACATTCCATGTTTTCTATCATTCCAAATGATGATGCCGGAAATTAAAGTACTATTCATAATATTGAATCCAATCATACCTGAAGCTAAAAATGCAGGATAGTCAAGATCTTTATTTCCAAATGGAACTGCATTGATTAACGGTGCATATGCAAATCCTGCTATAAAAATATAGATTAAAGGAAAAATTACTTGCCAAATTAAAAACCCAGGGTTAAGAGAGATGGTAAGATTTCTGTTGACTAATCTAATTATTGGATGCATTTTCTTTTACCATATTCAGAAAGATTTCTTCAAGATTTGTGGGTACAGCTGATAGATCTTCAATATCAATTTTATTATCATAAAGTATTTTCAAAATTTGTAACAACAATAGTTCAGATTGTTCTGAATGAATTATTATATTAGTTCCAGTTTCAAAATTAATTTTACAATCAGGTATTCCAGATAAAAGAGAAATCACATCTGATTGTTTTTCTAACAAATGAATTTTAATGGTTTTTTCTTTACCAAATTTATTTTTTAATGCATCAGGAGAATCAACAGTTACGATTTTGCCTTTATCAATAATTGCTATTTGATCACAAAGATATTCTGCTTCAGATAGAATATGTGTTGTGTAAAAAATTGTTAAACCTGTTTTGACTTTATTTTTTAAATAATCTAATAATTTTCTTCTGGCACTAGGATCTAATCCTACAGTAGGTTCATCCAAAAATAATAGTTCCATATCATGCATAAATTCTCGTGCAACTTGAACTCTCCTTCTTTGACCGATTGAAAGATCTTCATTTCTTTTTTTACGTATTTCAGCTAGATCAAAGTCTTTCAAGAGTTGTTCCATTCTTTTTTTACGTTCAAGTTTTGGAACATTCCACATCATGCCATATTTCTCAAGGGATTTTTCAACTGACAGTGTAGGCTCATAGCTAGGTTGCTGTAAAACTACACCAATTTTATGACGAATTTTAAGGGGATTTAAGATAGCATCAACACCTAAAATAGACAACGAACCGCTTGTGGGCGGAATAAGAGTGGTTAGAAGTTTGATTGTTGTAGATTTTCCTGCTCCATTAGGACCTAAAAATCCAAAAACTTGACCTGATTTTACTGATAAGGTAAGATCAGATACTGCATTAACTGAACCATAAAATTTGGAAAGATGGTCAACATCAATACAAGACATAGCAAGACTGCGATCTTCCTATTAATTTAGTTAGTGAGGTAAATGGAGATATTTTTGGAAAAATTGAATTAATCATGAAAAAACATGTAGGGATTAAACAAAAATATGATATCATTTTTTGAAAAATATGAAAATAGTCTATTAAGCGATCATTTTTTCATCAAATGAAATTAACAAGAGAATGAAATTTTTATTAATAGAAACAAGTTTAGCAAAACTGAATTGTCAGAATTTGAAAATCTTATTAATAAATTTCTAGAACAAAAACCAGAATTAACTAAAGAGCAACTTGAAGAACTGATTAAACAGAAAAAAGCAAAAATTGGTGCAGGATATTTGACTGATCAAGGTGCGTTATTTTTAATTGCTTCAGACTATGGAATTACATTATCTGAGCCACAAAAAACAGAAATTAGTTTAAAGGATCTATATGCAGGTGCAAAAGAAATCTCATTAGAAACGAGAGTTTTGAATCTCTCACCTGCAAAACAATTTTCTAGAAAAGATGGCTCTCCATTTTATCTTCGAACAATGACAGTTTATGATACAAATTCTACAGCTAGTGTAAAATTATGGGATGAAAAAGCAAATCTTCCAGGAATTGAAAATCTAAAACCAGGAGATTTAATTAAAATTATCAAGGCTTATGTTAAATCAGATCTTGATGGCTCTCCAACCATAAACATTGGTTCTGGATCAAACATAGAAACTACAGATACAAAAAGTGAAATTCCCACTATAGATACCATCACAAAAGATGTAAGCGAAACTCAAGAAGGGCAAAAAGATTTGGTCGTTTCAGGAACAATTGATGGTGTAATTAGTGGAATGGAGTTTACAAATTCTCGTGGCATGCCTGGAAAAGCACTAAGAATGAGATTAAAAGGAAAAGATGGAAGTACTATGAGAGTAGTGTTATGGGGTAAAGATGAATCATCTATACCAAATATGATTTCACAGTCAGCCAAAGTAAGGTTACTAGGTGTCAGAGTAAAATCAGGAAACCAAGGATTAGAAATTCATGGAAATGATGCAACAATTATTGAAATTGAAGGAGGCAAAGAAGCAGAACCAGTAATTACCAGAATTCTATCCATGTCACCCACAGAAAACGGTAAAAATCTAATTTTGGCTGTTGACAATAAAAAGAATTTGTTTAACATTAGTGATTTTTCAAACTCAACTAGTATCTGTGTGGAAGGAGATGTAATAGAGTGCATGCCATCAAAAGTTTATGGAAATTCAATCACCTTAGATGAAAATTCTTTTGTTAGAAAACTAGATAATGATGAATCAATACCTTCATTATCTCAACTCAGAACAAAAATTAATGAAATTAAAGCTGATGGAAATTATTGTATTGAAGCAATTGTATTGAAAGTTCCTGAAAGGCGTGAAGTTCAAACAAAATCAGGAGAATCGATTGCACTTTCAGAAATGTTTGTTGAAGATGATACAGGGCAAATTTGGGTTAAAGGTTGGAGGAATCAAGCAAGAATAATTGACAAATGCGAATTAGGAGAAATCATTTCCATTACAGGGCTAAATGCAAAAGCTGGACTAGAAGGTAGAATAGAATTATTTGTTACTCCATTCTCTAAAATTACAAAGAAGAACTAAGAATCCCAAAAACCTCTAGTTACAACATACTGTCTTTCTGCCTCATAGATTTGTTTGAACAAATGCTCTTCATCAATCATATTTCTCAAGATTCTTGCTGCTGTGTCTGCACCAACACCATATCCGGATATTACAGTAATAGCAATTTTACCGAAATTTTCAACTAAAGAGGCAACTTTCCAGGCACGATCAAATTTATGTTTTTCATCTGGAGATAGTTTTTTTCCATCATGTTTTTTTCTTATAATTTTGGGTAAATCGTAATCAGAATAATATGTTGCGGTAATTTGTCTCGCTTTACAATATGGACATACTAGTAAATTTTTTACTTCAAATGTTTGAAATACACGTTCCCATTTTCCACATCGAGCACAAATCAGACGATGTTTTGTTTTTTCAAGTCTAGCTTTAACTAGATCAAGTATTCCTTTGTCAAGATTTGCAGGTGAGGAATAATATTTTGCAGTATGATCTAAAATAGGCTCTGCTAATTTTGAAAACTGATCAATTTCCAACCAAGTGACATGAATTTCATCATCTTTGATCTTTTTTAGAATTATTTCGGAATTTTTGAGATCATATTTGTCATGAAACAATTCACGAAGAGCTTCATGTACAAGCGCTGTTTTAGAATATCGTTCATATAAAAATCGAGCAGATTTTCTTTCATATATTGCACCTCGACCAACAACACCAAATTTTTTTGCAACACACCATGTTCTCCAATTAACATTATGAGTTCCCGTTAAAGATGCACTGATTATAGATTATAGATTGTAAATCATAATCATCTTTTAGAACTTCCATGAATAGTTTTTCTGAAATTCTGGCTCTGGAAGATAAAACAATTCTATAGCCATCAGAGCGGGAATCAATTATGGAGCCTAACATTGAAGATAACATTGAAGAGAGTAATGTCGCTAATGTAGAATTGATTTTACTTCCTAAACAAGAATGAATTACGATTGAACCTTGGGATCTATTTGATTCAATTACAATATTATTTTCATCAGGAATCACATCAAAATTTAATTTTTCAATAATTTTGTTAACTAGTGTAAAATTTCCATTCTTAACTTTACTACGAAAATTTCCTACTTTACGCGCAGTTTTATAGTCAATTGGAATATTTTCTCCTTCCCAATACGGTACAGTGATTCCACCTCCTCTGAAAGGTTCAACATTTACACTGAATGATTTTTCATCAACATTAAGGATTCTCCATTGAGAGCCTTTTAACACAAAAATATTTCCAGAATCCCCAAAATCACCTACAAATCTTTGATCCAAAGATCCAATAATTTTTTTTCCGACACTATCAAAAACTTTGAATTTAAGAATATCAGGGATGGTTGAAAGATTTTCAAAATAGTATTTGAATGAACGGCCTTTTTTCCAAAAAGTCATTTTTGTTCTGTCAAAAAATATCAGATAGTTCGAATCAAGTAAATCCAAGACATTTATTAGATCATTAATTTTTAAATTTCTAAAAGGATATGCTTTTGTTACTAATTCAAAAGCCTGGTCTACTGAAATTTCACCAATTTGCATGGATAATCCAACTAAATGATGCGCTAATACATCAAGGGAACCATCATGAATTTTTTGTTCTTCAATAGAGCCTTCTTGAATTCGTTCAAGAATTGCTCGTGCTTCAAATTCATCATCAGGATTATTTGTGATAATCAAACCTTGTGCTGATTCATCTCGATTATGTTTACTTCTACCTATTCTTTGTACAAATTTTGAAACTTGTCTTGGAGATCCATAATGGATTACTAATTCAACTGAACCAATATCTAATCCCAATTCTAGTGAAGAGGTACACACGACAATACCATGTTTTCCCTTACGCAAAGTTAGCTCTGTTTCTTCTCTAACTTCTTTTGAAAGAGAGCCATGATGTAATTCAACAGGAATGGATGACTTTTCTTTTAATATTGATGCTAAGAATTCAGCTTCTCCTCTAGTATTAGTAAAAAGAAGAATAGGAGAATCTAAATCAATTTCCATTACATGTTCAATGATTTTTTCTGCTACATCTGAAATTGTTCCATCAACATATTTTATTTCCACATCATATTTTCTTACAGAAGTATCTCTAATTATCTCACATTTTCGCTTGGTTCCTACAACAAATTTTCCTGCTTCATTAAAATTTCCAACAGTTGCAGATAATCCAACTTTTGAGAGATGATATTTTGAGTTTAATTCTAACCTTTCAATACTTAATGCCAGTTGAGAACCTCGCTCACTAGATAATAATTCATGGACTTCATCAATTACAATCCATTCCAACTCAGATAATGCATTTAGCATTTTGGCTTGTGTTAAAAGAATCACCAATGTTTCAGGAGTAGTAATTAGAATATCCGGAGGATTCTCAGTAATCTTTTTTCTATCTTTTTGACTAGTGTCTCCGTGGCGAATTTCAATTGTTAATTGATTTTCATGTGCATATTTTGTAATTCTTCTAAATACATCTCTATTTAATGCCCTTAGTGGTGTAATGTAAAGAGCTTTAATTTTTTTATCTTTTTTAGAGTTTTTTAAAAGTGAAAAAATTGGTATTATAGAGCACTCAGTTTTTCCGGAACCCGTTGGTGCAATTACAAGGCAATCTTTCTTTTGTAAAATTATTGGTGATGCTTTTTTCTGAATTTCAGTTAGTTTAGAAAATCCAAATTTTCCAAATAAAGAATCAAGAGTTGGATTCAACTGGTTCATTTGATCTTGTTCTTTCATAAACAATTACACCAACTAAGCCAAGTGCAAATAAAGCTACAGTGATAATTGGTATTGAATCAAAAATTCCTGCCATTCTTTAACCTAAGGGTAGACCATTAAAAATCTTCAGTACGATCAACAAGTCCAATTTTTGTAATAGTGTAAGAAAAAGTTTCTTTTTTTAATGCCCAATAGATTTCACCATTAAATTTTGATGAATTCTTGAAAAGATGAATTTTGATATGTGTAAAAGGATCAATTGCACTTTGCATATTTTCAACTTCTTTACCTTCGATATTTCTAATCATATTACTGACAACAATTGGAATTTTTTTTGTTATTGCAAATTTTGATAATTTATGCATGTATTTCATAAATAATGAATTTTTTTCAAAAATAGATTCATCATTTTGGTACTCATAAGAAAATAAATCAGTAATATTATCAATTACTATTAATGAATAATCATTTTTTTCAATGTCTTTGATGGATTCGATTTGTTCTGAAGTATTAGTAATTCGAGATACGGTTATTTTTTCAAGTAAGTCAATATCTATTTCTGATTCTTTTTGAATTTCTAAGATCCTTTCAGGTCTAAATCCACCTGATGTATCTAGATACAAAATATTGCCACCATTTTTAATTGAATTAATCAATAATTGTAACAATAGTAGAGTTTTTCCAGTTCCACCTCCACCAAAAATATCTACAATCACACTATCAGGAATTCCTCCAGACAAGAATCCGTCTAATTTTTGTAAGCCAGTAGAAATCATTTGTATAATTATTAGAAAAACGAGAAAAAATTTAAGGAATTTCAATATTCGCAAAAGAGGTAAGGCTTTTATGCCAGATAACAAAGTTGCAAAACAAGTGAACAATTAGTGTCCCAATCAAACAGTGCAAAACGACCTCTAACAACTCTTCAAAAAAGTACTAAGAAGAAAGTTACAGTAAGGCTGAAAAATGAAGTTGAATACAAAGGAAAAATGGATAATGTTGATTCTTATATGAATTTGATTATGACTGATGCTGAAGAGCTTCATGATGGTAAAACAATCGCAAATTATGGCAGAGTTATCGTAAGAGGCAATAACGTATTATTTATCAAACTTGAAAACGAACTCTAGTTAACGATGTGGTTGTATGGCCAATAATTTTCTATTTACATCTGAATCAGTTACAGAAGGTCATCCAGATAAGATATGTGACAATATTTCTGATGCGTTCTTAGACGAATATATACGACAAGATCCAGATTCAAGGGTTGCCGTTGAAACAATGGTTACCACTGATTTTGTAGCAGTTGCTGGAGAAGTAACATCCAAAGCAAATTTCGATAAAAAAGCTCAAGAAGAATTGGTTAGAAAAACAATCAGAGAAATTGGATATGATAACAAAGACTTGATGTTTGACACTGAATCTTGTGAAGTGACTTTACGTCTACATTCTCAAAGCCCAGATATTAGTCAAGGTGTTACAGCTACTGAAGATAAGGAGCAGGGTGCTGGTGATCAAGGGTTAATGTTTGGATATGCTACTAATGAAACAAAGGAGCTTATGCCAATGCCAATTTTGCTTTCACAAAAACTCGCACAAAAATTAGCTGAAGTTAGAAAAAATAAGGTTCTTCCTTGGACAAGACCTGATGGGAAAACACAGGTTTCTGTTAGATATGAAGACAATAAACCAACCAAAATTGAAACAGTAGTGGTTTCAACACAGCATGCACCAGAAGTTTCTCAAGAGGAAATCTCAAGAGAGATCATTGACAAGGTCATCAAACCAGTTTTAGGGAATCTTTGGAATGATGATATCAAAATTCACATCAATCCTACAGGTAAATTTGTAATAGGTGGTCCGCATGGTGATGCAGGGTTAACTGGAAGAAAAATTATTGTTGATAGTTATGGTGGATTTGGAAGACATGGTGGAGGAGCTTTCTCAGGAAAGGATCCATCCAAAGTAGATAGATCCGCATGCTATATGTGCAGATATATTGCAAAAAATCTAGTTGCAGCAGAATTAGCTGATAGATGTGAAGTGCAACTTGCATATGCAATTGGAGTTGCAGAACCAGTATCACTTTATGTCAATACATTTGGAACAAGTAAAATTGCTGAAAGTCAAATTGAAGAATTAGTGAGAAAGAATTTTGATATGAAACCATCGGGAATTATTTCACAATTAGATTTAAAGAGACCAATATACAAAAAAACAGCATCTTATGGTCATTTTGGAAGAAATGAGCCAGAATTTACTTGGGAAAAAACAGACAAGGCTGAAATATTAAAGCAATCTGCCGGTTTGTAGTAACTCCAATACAGATTGAAATTTAATTTCAGATATTTTAGATAATTTTTTGTGATCTCCTTTAAAATCACCAATTAAAATATTTAGATCATCAATTCCAAAATCAGATTTTGAGTTGATTATTGCATCATGATACGCATCTTCCAGATTGATTTTTCTAATTTTGGTTTTAACTCCCTTAGAAAAGAGTTTAACATATTTTTCAAAAGGGACATAATCAGGTCCGACCAGATCAACAATTTTATTATTAAATTTTGGTTGATATGTTGATTCAAAAATGACTTTGACAACATCAGATATCAATATGGGCTGAATTGAATATTTTCCAGATCCAGGAATTTTAATCTCCCCAGATTTCATTTGTTTTTTTAGATGTTTTGAAAACAGATCATCTTTTCCAATAATGTAGGAGGGTCTAAAAATTGTAAAGTCTAAACCAGAATTAATTACTAATCTTTCTGCATTGTACTTTGAAATAAAATAGCCTAACGAGGTATTTGGAGAAACACCCAAGCCACTTAAATAAATAATTTTTTTAATTTTTCCTTTTTTACTAAGATTTACAATATGTTTTGTTAAATCTGTATTTATCACATCATAGTCTTCATTTATAGACTGTTTTCCAATTCCTACTAGATGAATTATTGCATCTGAATTTCTAATTTTTTTTAAAATGTTTTTTTCATCATAATTTTTTGAAATAATTTTAGTTTCACATTTGAAATCCTTAAAATTATTTCTAGATATTGATATTAAATCAACATTTTTTTCTGATAAATATTTTCGAAGATTTTTTGCAATAAAACCACTAGCTCCAGTGACAACAATCTTTAGAGATTTTACCATAATAGAACTAAGTTTGTTTTAATTTTAAATCTATTTGAATAATTTTCAAAAATTATGAAATAAGAGTTAATACCATAAAATGAATACAACTAATGTGGAAGAAGAAAAGGCAAAATTAAAGACAGGTTATACTACAGGAAGTTCTGCAACTGCAGCATCAAAAGCAGCATTATTATCAATAATTAATCATAAAAAAATCGAGAATGTAGAAATTTTATTACCAAAAAAATCCTATATTCAAATTCCAATACATTCATGTCATTTTGAATCTGATAAAGCAAAATGCTCAGTTATTAAAAATGGAGGGGATGATCCTGATGTCACTCATGGTGCGGAAATTATTGTAGATTTGTCATTTACTGAAAAAATAAATGAAATAGAGATTGATGGTGGAGAAGGAGTAGGCATAGTAACTAAACCAGGATTGGGTTTAGAAATTAACAAACCTGCAATAAATCCAGTTCCTAAAAAAATGATTATTGAGAATTTAAGAGAGGTAGGAAAAGAAATTCTATTAGAAAAAGGAATCAGAGTAGTGATTTCAGTTCCCAAAGGAAAAGAATTAGGTCCTAAAACAGACAATCCAAGACTAGGTATTATAAATGGAATTTCAATTTTAGGAACTAGTGGAATTGTAATTCCATTTTCTACAGCATCATATGCAGCATCAATAAGACAAAATTTGGATGTTGCAATTGCAGCAGGTAATGATACTGTTGTATTGACAACAGGTGGAAGAAGTGAAGATTTTGCAAAGAAAATTGTAGATTTACCAGTTCATTGTTTTGTTCAAATGGGAGATTTTTCTGGATATACAATTCAACAGTGTGCTAGAAAAAATATCAAAAGAGCATATGTTGTAGGTTTTATTGGAAAGTTAGCAAAAATGGCAGCAGGGGTTAAACAAACTCACGTGAAAGGATCTAAAGTAGATATGAATTTTCTAGCTCAATTAGCTCAAAAATGTAAGGCGAGTGAAAGTGTAATCCAAAATATCAAAAAAGCAAACACCGCAAGACACGTTTCAGAAATAATTCAAGAGAGTAAGATTGAAGGATTTTTTGACTTGATTTGCAGTGAGACGTATAAACATATGAGAAAACATTCTGAAGAAAAAGTTCCAATTGATGTAATATTATTTGATTTTGAAGGAAAAATTTTGGCTAGGAAATCTGAAGAGTAAGGTATTTTATTAAAGTCAGAAGGTTTTGATTATGGAAAAAACTTCAGTCCTTGCCATTACAAAGAATGGAGTAAAAATTGGAGAAGAATTAAAGAAAATATTTCCAGATTGGAGTATATTTGCACCATCAAAACTGTCAAATGAAAATAGTCAGATTAGATGGTATTCTGAGCCTACAACAGATAAAATTGTTGAACTTTTCAAAAACAATAGTGCGTTAATTTGTCTTTTCTCTTTAGGAGCAGTTATTAGATTAATTGCACCACATTTGAAAGATAAAAAAACTGATCCTGCAGTTCTTGTAATTGATGACAAGAAAAATTTTGTGATTAGTGTTTTATCAGGTCATATTGGAGGAGCTAATGAATTAACTGAAGAAATAGCTGAAAAAATCGGAGCACAATCTGTAATTACTACTGCAGCAGATGTAAACAAGACAATAGCAGTAGATCTTGTAGGCAGAGAATATAATTGGAAAATTGATGATGATTCTACAGTAACCAAAATCAGTGCACACATGGTAAATGAAGAACCCATTGGAGTTTTCCAAGATACAGGTAAAAAAAATTGGTATAAAAAATTACCAAAAAATGTTTTGATTTATGAAAATCTAGATGATTTAAAAAAATCAAATTCTAAAGCATGTCTAATAATTTCTGATAGAATCATCGATGATGAGATATCAAAAAAATCTGTGATATACCGTCCTCCAAGTTTAGTAATTGGGATTGGATTACATTGGGATACTACAAAAGAGACAATCAGAGAAGGGATAGAGCATTGCTTAGAGAAATTCAAACTTAGTTCAAAATCAATTGCAAAATTGGTTTCAATAAAAAAACCACAAGATGTACAAGGGTTAATTGAACTTGGAGAAGATATGAAGATTCCAGTAGAATATGTAAATAGAGAAGATTTAGCTGAAATCTCTGCTCCAAATCCTTCTGAAACAGTAAAATCTTTTGAAGGAACTGCAAGTGTATCTGAAGCTGCTGCCATCAAAGTATCTGCAGGTAAATTAATAGTAGAAAAGCAGAAATTCCCACCAAATCTGACTATAGCCATAGCGAGGATTGTGGATTGAAGAGAGGATTATTACTAATTGATAGAGGAAGTAGAGAAAGAGAAGCGTCAGAAGAATTGGATATAATTTGTCAAGGTATTAAGGCAAAAAGTGACTATGTTTTTACTGATTTTTGCTTTTTAGAGGTAGAACCACCATACATTGAAGATGGAATTTCCAAATGTCTAAAAGAAGATATTGATTCTTTGACTATTGTTCCTTATTTTTTGTATCCTGGAAAAAAAGTAAAAAATGCAGTTACAGACGTAATGAAATTTCAAAAAGATACCAAAGTAAAATTTGTCGTTACAAAACAAATGAGTATGCACAAGACTATGGTGGATGTTGTTGAAAATAGAATATCTGCAACATTAAAAGAAAATAACATCACTTTAATAAATAACGAAATAGATGTAATGATAATTGGTCATGGCAGTAAAGATCCTAATGCTCAAAGATCATTGGATTATATTGTAAATGAATTAAAGGATTCGTATAGAAATGTTAGTAGATGTTGGTTGGAGATAGAACAACCAGATATTTTCGAGGGAATTAAAAAATGCGAAAAAGATAATCCCAAAGTTTTGATAATTGTTTTTTATTTCCTTCATGAAGGAGCCCATGTAAAGACAGACATAAATAATGATTTGATTCCAGCACTTGAGAAGTCTAGTATAAAAAATTCTTACATCACAAAACACATTGGAACGGATCAAAAAATGATTGATTTGATAATAGAGAGAGCAAAAGAGGTAGAAAATGCAAACTAAGAAAGGTCAATCAATTGAAGATGCAAGTATGCAAATGATAGAAGATGAGATAGGTACTCATGAATTTAGTGAAAAAGAATGGCCTATTGTTAGAAGGATAATTCACTCCACAGCAGATTTTGATTTTGCAGATAAAAATAAGTTAATTTTCCATAAAGATGCAATTGAAAGTGGGATGAATGCTTTGAAAAGGGGTTGTAGTATAGTAGTAGATGTTAATGGAGTTATTGGTGGAATGAATAAACAAAATCCGAAAGATTTTGGAAATAACATAGTTTGTAATATTTCAAAACCAGAAATTATGGAATTGGCAAAAAAAGAAGGTAAAACACGCTCACAAGTATCTATGAGAGCTGCTGCATCAGATATTGATGGTGGGGTGGTGGCAATAGGAAATGCTCCAACTGCACTTCAAGAAGTAATTCAGATGGTTAAAGAGGGAATAGTAAAACCTGCTCTAATTATCGGAATTCCAGTGGGATTCATTTGTGCTGCAGAATCAAAAGAAGAATTATCAAAGTTGAAAGATACACCATTTATCACTAATATTGGCAGGAAGGGAGGCAGTTCCTCAGTATCTGCTACAATTAATGCAATTTTTAAATTGATTAGGGCAGAATCATCTTTTTGAATGATTAATGCAATTTTTAACAAAAATTTCTGCATAGTTTGAGCTGTCAAAATACAGATGTCCGTATGAAGCTAAAGTATTATCTTGAATTAATCCATCCTGATGTCCTTTGATTCCCTCACCAATTTCTAAACTATAAGCAAATTTTGAATCTGATGAGACTGAATCTAATTCTGAATAATGAAATTCATGACCTTGAAAAGCATGAAGTTTTTCAGAAATTAGATTTTTGGTAATGATTTTACCCTTTGTATAGTTTAGTCTCATTTTTTTTGTCATTTTTGTTTCGGCATCAAATAAACCAATCATTTTAAATTTTTTATTTTCAGACAAAATAGATTTTGTGAGATACATCAGTCCTCCACATTCAGCATAAATAGGAAGATTGTCTTCAGATAATTTCTTTATTAATTTTTTCATAATTTGATTTTTTTCAAGTGGGTCACCCAAAATTTCAGGAAATCCACCACCAATGTAAAGTCCATCACATTTTGGAATTCTTTTATCCTTTACAGGACTAAAAAATTTTAAATTTGCACCTTCACGACGTAATGCCTCTAGATTATCTTGATAATAGAAATTAAATGATGTGTCAAGTGCAACTGCAATAGTAGTTTTTATTTTTTTATTTGCAGGTTTTAATTTTTTTTTCAGTTCGCTAGAATTTTTTGCGATTTTAATAATTTGATCAATATCAAAATACTCTGACATTATTTTTGAGATTTTTTCAATTTTTGTTTTGAGAGTTTTACTTTCCAATGTTGAAACCAATCCTAGATGTCTTGAAGGCATATTAAGTGAAGGATTTTTTGGAATAATTCCTACTATTGGTATTTTGATTTTTTCAAGCGCATTTTTACACAAAAGTTCATGTTTTTTGCTACCTATTTTGTTTAAAATGATTCCAGCAATTCGAGAATTTTTATGAAATTTTAAAAATCCAAGTGCAGTAGCGGCAATAGAGCGAGAGGTTTTGCTGGCATCTAAAACTAGTAAGACAGGAGACTCTGTTAGTGATGCTACATGATGAGTACTTGCATAGTTTGAATCTCCACCAAATCCATCATAATATCCCATAACGCCTTCAATGACGGATACATTTGATTTAGAATTTGATGTGAAGCTATTGAAAAGCTGATTTTTTCCCATTAACCATGCATCAAGATTATAAGTTTGATTTTTTGAAATACTCGAAAGATATCCTGGATCAATATAGTCAGGTCCAACCTTAAATGGTTGTACAGATAAACCACGTTTTTGTAGTGCATAAATAATCGAACATGTAATTGATGTCTTTCCAACTCCACTAGTAACGCCTGCAATTACAATTCTAGGGATTTTCATTGCATGACTAGGATCATTTTTTATTTAAATTGATAGATTCGAAACATACTCAATGTTTTTAGTCAGATGTATCAAGTACAATTTATGGAAAATGATGGTTTAACTATTGTTTATACTGGAAAAGGTAAGGGAAAAACAACTGCAGCTTTAGGAATTGCTTTGCGTGCAACAGGATATGAAAAGAAAACTTGTATGATTCAATTCATTAAAGGTTCGTGGCATTACGGTGAAATGGATTCATCAAAAAGACTAGAACCTGAATTTGAAATGGTAGCAGTTGGTAAAGGATTTGTAGGAATAATTGATGATAAAAGCCCAAAAGAAGATCATGAAAAAGTAGCAAAAGAAGCAATTAGAATTAGTAATGAAAAAATTCAATCAGGAAACTACGATATTGTAATTTTGGATGAGATTAATTATGCTGTAAATCTTAATTTAATTTCAGTGGATGATGTCTTAGACATAATTGAATCAAAGCCAAAAAACATAGACTTGATATTAACAGGAAATTATGCCAAAGACGAAGTTATTGAAAAAGCTGATCTTGTTACAGAGATGAGAGAGATAAAACACCCATTTCAAGTAGGAATCAAAGCAAAGAAAGGAATTGATTTCTAACCAGCAACATTAATTTACGCATGAGGGATTTTTAGAAGAAATGTCTACTAAAATTCAAGAAATGCCTGAACAAGGAGAGATTATTCTTGCAACCATTACCAAAGTAATGGATCATGGGGCATATGTCACATTAGATGAATATGATGATATTCAAGGATTTTTACATATTTCAGAAATTGCTCCAGGTTGGATTAGATCAGTAAATAGATTTGTAAGAGATGGGGAAAAGAAAGTTCTTCTTGTAAAAAAAGTAAATGCAGAACGGGGGGATATAGATCTCTCTTTAAAGCAAGTATCAAAAGATCAGAAAAAACAAAAACTAAAAGAAGTCAAAAAGTTTGAAAAAGGCAAAACACTATTACAAAATGTTCAAGAAAAAGCTAAATTATCAGATGAAGAGATTGAGAAATTAGAAGATAGCATTTATTCAAAATTTGATTCAGTGTATGATGCTTTCATATCTATTGCAAGAAACGGTATAGAATCTGTAAAAGAACTCAAATTTGCAAAAAAAACAGCAACTGTAATTGAAGATATTTGCTCAAAAATTAAACTTCCTTCAGTAGAGATTAGAGGAATTATGGAAATCACAAATAGTAAATCAGACGGAGTTGAAATAATCAAGAAAACATTGCTAGATATAATAAAAAAGGATTCTACTATAGATATCACATATTTGGGAGCACCAAAATACAGATTGTCAATTACTTCTGAAGATTTTAAATCAGCCGAGAAATTATTAAAACCAATTATTGAAGAGATTGAGACCAATATAGAAAAGAAAAAAGGCACATTCAAATTTACTAGGGAAGATTCAAAGAAAACTAGAGAGAACTAAAATGAGATTTTTGCTTAGAAAATGTTCTAAATGTTATCATTATACACTAAAGGAAAAATGTCCCAAATGTAGTGAAGAAACAGTTTCAGTACACCCTGCTAAATTTTCACCAGATGATAAATACATGAGATATAGATTAGCTGAAAGATATTCTTAGGATAAAGGTTTGTAATCTTTGTTTACTTCATAAATAAAAATACCAAGCATTGGTCCAACTTTTTCTTCAGTAAAACTTGAAGATGCATAGACTAATCTTAAAGGTCCATCTCCATCAGAAGGTAATTTGATATCTTTTTCATAGACACCAATCATTCCTGGAACAAGTGTAGAAGATTGTTGATTAGGATTATTAGGATTAACATAACCTAATAGAGAAAAGGGAGTCATTTTTCCAAGTAAAGTTTCATTCCAAAAATATTCAGTTCCACTAATACCATCTGATTCCAAATATTTTGAAAGATCATAGCCTGCAATTTTCATAAACCACTGTTTTTTGGATTCATCACCACCTCCAGATAAAATGTAATATGACTCAGGTGTATCTATATTCAATTTTTCTCCAGATATGAAAATCAGTACATAATCAGCTTGCATTTCATTAAGAGCATTCCAAGCAGTGTCAGGATTACTAAGTAGCATTTTAGCAATATTTTCAATAATATGTGTATAAATTGTAGAGTTATCTGCCAATGTTGCTCTTTCACCCATTGTAGAAATCCAATAACCATAATCCCACCATGCCGCAACAACAGCATCTTTAGGAGTATTATCTTTTATCCATTCTAAAGCATCTAACCAATCATTGGTAGCAATTTGATAAGATGTTCCTCCATTCATTATTGTGGGAGGGATATTTGCAATAGTTGATGGTGTTGATCCTATAGGATAAATCATTGGGATTACCAAAAGAATTATTATTCCTGTAACATAAGATAATTTTAATAATCTATTAATCGGTTTTGTTGATGTAGATCTGTTTTTGAAAAATTCTTTTGTCAACATAGTTAATCCCAAAGATGCTAAAATTATTATTCCAATTGATGCAAAAACTTCTAATCTAAGAAAAGTTGAACTTACATAAACTCCTACAAGACCTAAAATTAATGAAAATGACAACATATCATTTTTAATAAAACCAAAATTTTTAATTTGAATATTTTTAACAAGTAACCATATTCCAATAGATGAGAAAATCATTAATACAGAATGAAATAAAAATGATTGTGCTATTGTTGTTGTTGCATGCTCTGATACAGAATCAACTAATGCATCAGTTGTTGTTAAAAATGGATTTAGTGCATTAAGATATCTATGACTAGGTAAAGGCAAAAATTGAGAGTCAGAATTTATCAACAGTATAGTAGGTGCAATTACTAAAAGTGCAAGTAAAAATAACAAACCATTTCTTGTTTTGTTGTTTGAACTTTTATTTTGAATGAAAATGCAAAAAACTAAAAATACTGTAGGTATTATAATAGAAATACCTCCTAATCCAAAAATAAAATTTGAACTAACTCTTTCAAATCCTAATGATACTAAAATTGTTGTAACCGTATAAACAGGAATTGCCCATATTATGAATCTATGATCTGTTCTCAAAAAAGGTAGTGTAAGAAAGAAAATTCCAATTGGAATAATAAAGAATTGATTGCCTCCCCATGCAGAGATAGAAAAACTAGTAAAAATTCCAGCACTTGCAAGTTTTATAATTGCTATTTTTTTATTTTGTGAATTAATTCCACTTAGAAGAAAATATACTGCTAAAAGGCTAAAAAATATCCCCAAAGGTTCAGATTTGAACCATCCAATTGGACTCCGGATTAATAGAGGAATTGAAACAGAAAATAAAAGAGATGCAAATAATCCAGCAGTTGTACCACCAATTACTCTAACTAAAGCAAAAATTACAATCGCTGACAATGATGCAAATATTACAGGAAGCAGAATTGTGAAATCATATAGATTCATCCCTCCACCAAAAATCCAATATGTATAAGCAGCTGTTAAGTGAAGAATTACTTGAGAAGTTGTTGAAACATCTCTACCTGCAGGATACCAACTAAGATTATCTCTCCATTCAAAATAATCACTCAATCCATTATCTACTACATATTGTGTTGCTCTATAATTAAAAAAAGGATCAAATTCATTTAACTCAAAACCAAAATCAGCAGGTTGTGAACGAAGTAAAAATGATATGCTAAATGATAAAATTAAAACTCCAATAACTAAAAGATGATTTAATTTAAAGTCAAAGGTACCAACAGATAAAAGTTTTGTATTAGATAGCATAATTAATTTTCAAAAAACTTTGTTTATTACTCTTTGTATAAAAGATTGAAGATTTGTCATTGAATTATGGAGCGTATCTACCTTGGAGTAAGGTTTCTTCAATTATATGATTTTTCATTGCTAATTCAATTTCTTTTTTACTTGAACCTGTTTTATTATCTAATTTTTGATCTAATGCATATAATTTGAAAATATAGGTATGTTCCTTGTCGGGAGGAGCAGGTCCCCCATAACCAATTTCTCCAAAATCAGTTTCACCTTCTATACAATCTGATGGAATCGAATTTTCTTTAAATTCAGTATTTTCAGGATCAATATTCCATACAACCCAATGCACCCAAACTTTCCCAACAGCTCCCATAGCATCAGGATCATCCATTATCAAAACAAGAGAGACAGTATTTTCTGGAATTTCATTTATTGTTAAAGGAGGACTAATGTTTCCATGTTTGTAACCATATTTTTTTGGAATAGCTCCACCATTTTCAAATGCTTTACTTTCTAAACTCAAAGTCATAAAAATTATTGATAACTACTCAATCTTAAATATTTCTAAGATTCCAAAATTATTTTATCATTTGAAAAAGACATAATTGAACTTCCATTATTTTTAATCTGCTTCTTTAATTCTTTATCCATTGTAGCAACAATTACTCTATTTTTTGAAACGTAATCTATTAGTTCTTTATCAGCAAATGAACCAAGTATGGGAATAATTTTGAAATTTCTGATATAATTTAGAGTTGATTGAATATCTTGTGTCTTTTCAGGCTTTTTTTTTAATTCTAGTAATTCATTTTTTACAACTTGGGGTACAACAAATGTAACTTGGCCTATCTCTACATCTAGATTATCTAAATTTTTGATTCTTTTAGTTGCTAGATGAATTAAAAAATTTGTGTCACAGATTACTTCAACCAACTATTCCTGCACCGATAAGTCTCCATCTTTCAGCAATTCTTCTACTTATTGCTACATTACCACCTTCAAATATACATGCAGGTCTTCTTAGTTCAATTTCAATATTTTTTGATTTAATCTTAGTAACTTTGCCTAAAACTGGAGCAGTACCAATGTTAAGTCGAAGTAATTCTCCAGCTGAGATTGGTTGAACCTTTACATCTTCAGTTGTACCTACTGCAGAATCAAACAAGTTTACTTCTAGTTTTAGTAAAGTGGAATTTTCAGGTAGTGTTCCAGGTTTACCAATTACTGAGCCAATGAATGAGTCACTTCTAGTCATTGAAGGATCTAGTTTTGTACCAATAGCAACCAAACCACCTGGTTTCACAGATTCGACAATTCCTGCTGCTGTTCCAAGTGAAGTAATTTCTGTTAAAAGTGGTTCGTAAGTCTTTTTCTTTTCATTCATTATACCAGGTTTGATCTCAATTTCATCACCAATATTGAAAACACCTTGAGTAAGACTTCCACCAATTACACCACCTTTGATATCTTTTAATTTTATTCCAGGTTTGTTTACATCAAACGAACGTAAAACATGCATTACAGCATCTGCTTTCTCATCTCTATCAGGAGTTTTTATTGTAGATTCAATAGCGCCAATTAATGCATCTATGTTTAATCCAGATTGTGCAGAGATTGGGATTACAGGTGCCTTTGCGGCATGTGTTCCTTTTACAAATTTTGTAATTTCTTGATAATTTTTAAGAGCTTCATTGTAAGAAAGTAAATCAACTTTATTTTGTACAACCACAATTTGTTGGATTCCAAGTGTTTGAAGAGCCAAAAGATGTTCTTTTGTTTGAGGTCTAGGAACTTTTTCATTTGCTGCAACTAAGAGTAAAGCTCCATCCATTAATGCAGAACCTGAAAGCATGTTTGCCATAAGACTTTCGTGTCCAGGACTATCTACAAAACTAACGACTCGAGATAGTTCACTTTCTTTTCCACAATTATTACATTTTGGGGTTGTAGAATATCCTAGAGGTTCTTCGCATTTTTTACATTTGTAAAAAGCTGCATCAGAATAACCAACGCGTATAGTAATTCCACGTTTTAGTTCTTGACTATGGACACTAGTCCATGAGCCACTTAAAGCCTGAATTAGAGTTGTTTTTCCATGATCTACGTGACCAGCAGTACCAATGTTAACACATGGTTGATGACCGTATTTTTTGATGTACCAATCAGGAAGGGTTTCTCTCCAATGCATGAGTCAAAAAGTAGAATCGGTATATGTTAAGTTATTCTTTTTTATCTTCAGTTTTTTCTTCTACAGCTTCTTCAGTAGGAGCTTCAGCTGGTAATTCTCCATCAAATTTACAATTTACTTGATAGATTTCTTCTGATATAGTATTTCCACGCATCAATTTTCTTTTTCTTTGTCCATATTCTGCATCTTGTAAACCAACACCTCGAGAAAGTAAAACTTTTTTTCTTGCAGCACCATGAACATCGTTTCTCATTGGAACGCCAGATTTGTCACTACCTCCAGTAAGTTTTAATTTTCCAGTTAATCCAACAACTGATGCATCAGTTTCATTTCCTAATTGTAATCCTAATAGAGGATTAGCATCACTGTCTTTGAGTTCTTTTGAAACAGACTTTCCCTTAATATCAGATATTGTAAGTTTGAAGTTTGCCAATTATTCCAAAAAAAAGTTGAACGACTAATTAACCTTTGGACATTATTTTTAAATCAAGATTAACAATGATAGGCATGGCTGAAGAGATCAGATGTCCGAGATGTGATAATAAGATGGTAGATATGCAAGCATGTCATATGTTTTGTCCTAATTGTGGAGCTCATTTAGATTGCTCAGATAAAGGAAATTATTGGTAATTAAAATCCAGGTCTATCTGGAATATAATCAGACGACATGTTAATAGCTTGATCTTTCATAATTTCAAGGTATGATTCATAATCTGCTTCAAAGTTACAATGAGGGCATTTTACATTAGTGATATCATCATCTAGTATTGCGACCTTTTCACATTCAGGACATCTTGCATCCATGTTTTTGTTTATGAATTAAGATATTTAATCATAGTCAATGAATTTCTTCTAGGCGGAGTTAGTTTAGTCTGGTATGACGTCAGCTTCCCAAGCTGAAGGCCGCGGGTTCAAATCCCGCACTCCGCATTATAATTCCCTAATTGCTTGTTCTATTATACCCCTATCAGGAGCTTTAGGATAATATTTTAAATAATTTTTAAGATCATCTTTTGCATCAGAATTCTTATTTTGTTTTTCCCTAAGAAAAGCACGATTTTTGTATATTTTTGCAGAACGTTTTGGATTAATTTTAATTGCTTTATTGTAAGAATTTTCTGCTTTATCAAATTGACCTGTCTTAAGATAGAAATTTCCCAGACCATTATAGGTCAAATATGAGTTATTGTTGATTTGCAAGCATTTCTCATAATATTTTATGCATTCAGGAGAATTTTGAGCATTAAACATTGCACCAAATAGATAAAGTGCTGTTAGATTATTTCCATCAAGTTCTAAAGCTCGTTTTAATGATTCAAATGCTTCAGTTTCATTTTTTAAAATATTTTGTTTTTCAGAAATGAGGCACAGTCGATTTGATTTTTCATTTGAATTATTTTTCAGTTCTGCAGAAGATAAAATGTCAGATGGAGCCAAAATTATCATTAATCTTCCTTCTTCAGACCATTCTTTATCAAAAATATCTTCAGGAATTGCACCTTCCTGTTGTTCACCCTCTTGATTTCCTTTTTGAATGTAATGGAGAATTGTTTTTTCCACTTTATCATAGCCAGTAATTACAGAAGCGTGTTGTGTAATTTCTGGAATTCCTGGAAGAATTACAATTGGAGGAATTCCTAAATCAATAATCTTTTTTAGTTCAGATAATGATGAATGGATTATTTTGCATGTTAATCCATGTCTTTCTGCTAATTCTATTCCCTCAATTAGAATACTACCATCAAATCCAGAATATTTTTTTGAGGATTCTATAGCTTCTGCCATAGGTAAATCTACATTCCAATATTTTGATACTACATTAATTGGTAATGGGAGGCAGATATTTTCATCATCTACAAGGGGTAACAACAATTCATGGTTTTCTTCTTCCATAAAATTAAGAAATTTGGAGAGTTATTAAAATCAATCAGAGTAAACAGAAACTTTCAATTAAGTCATTACCATCTTTGCTCATTTCAGGATGAAATTGAGTTCCAAAAATCGGTTTTTTTTCATATTGAATAATTTCATATTTGCAATTCTTTGATTTTGCTAGTGGAATTAAGATAGAAGGTAATTTAGATATCTCAAAGCTGTGACTTTCAAAAACATTTATGGAATTCTTACAAATAGAATTTTCTCTTATAATTTCTATTGATTCATTTCCTTTTTGAAGAGAAGGAATTTTTCTAATCGTGCCACCTAAAGTAAGGGCTAAAATCTCTGCACCATAACAAATTCCCAGTAATTTGCTATTATTTTTAATACAATGTATAATGATTTTGGAATTGATTTCATTAATCTTTTTTTCATTTTTTCGCCTACCAGAAATAATGAAAGAATCATAGTTTGAGAGTAAATCCAAGTTTAGAAGTTGCGGAGATTGCTTTTCAAATGAAATATTTTTTTGGGTTAAAAAATCAGTTAATTTTTTTGTATAAATGGAACCATTATCAACAACAAGAAGCAATTAGTTGCCTACCTCAATTGAGACATAATGTATCTCAGGAAGTCCATCTTTTACAAACACAGTTCCAATATTGAGATTTGTATCCTCTTGCCACATGAAGACTCTATCACTACGTGGTTTCACAAAGTCATCTATAAATTCAAGCAAGAATTCTTCGGCATCTGCACGATCACTTTCAGTAAAGAAAAATATTTCTCCTTCATTAAATGAAAGTGGAATTTGAATGGATGTGGGTTCAGAAACAGAAATTCCGTTTGTTTCAAATAATGACTTGATAATATCAATTCTGTCACTTCTAATTAATTCTACATAATTATCATCAGCTGTAGTTGTTGTAGATGCTACACCAGAAACCTTCTTCAAATACGCTTCAAATGCTTTTTCTTGAGTTTCACCTAATCCAACGAAATATTCTCCATTAAATGCAGCACCAACTGCTGCAATTGTTCCTAATTGAGCAACAACTCCACCAGCACCTGCAGTATAAACAGGAATAAAGTAAATATCATGATCACCTACACGGTATAAAATATTATCACCGATTCTTGGATTTCTCAAGAGGGTCTTTAGTTGAGCAAATTCTGGATCTCTATCAAGGGCTTCTCTAACTGCTGTAGGGCCAATTAATTTAGTTGTAGAGTTTAATGGAACTTCATAAAATTGCATGTCTCCGAGATTAGTAAGATCATTCTCTACTACCATATATCCTGCAAGATTTCTACCTTGAGAACCTCGTAATTCCAATGAGAGCAATCCTATGAATTCTGTTTGATCAAATCCAGGAGGTTTTGCTTCAACATAATAGGTGTCAAGTCCACGAGGTATTTCATAAAATTCGTTAGCTTGAATAAATGTCTCTACATTAGTTACATGGTAGATGTTATACATCTCGGTTTTCCAATTGAACAGTTCAACAGGATATCGTATTTGTTCTTCTAACCATGCCGGCATAGGTTTGAATTGTTCAGAATATTGACTAGCAAACATTTCAGTAAAGAAATCATCTCCAGTTTTTAATAATTGAATATCACCATTGTAAGAATCAACCAGTGCATAACCTACCAAACGCAAATATGGATTTCCAACAGACCATGGAACATCACCGGTATCAAATCCAATAATTAATGGAATTAACCAATAAGAATTTTCTCCATCAGTTACAGGGAGTGAATCCAATTCTTTTCCAAACAAATCATATAGAAAGTATGGATACAGAGTTTCCATTCTGTCATGGACATCTTTGTATCTCATGATATGTACTGGTTCGCCTGGAAATGAAAGCAAAAAGTTTGGCTCAAATATCCAGCTCAATGGTGGTGGAACATCTAATCCACCTAATCCTGAATAAGATACTCCTCCAAGCTCTGCACTAGTATCACCTCGTGATTTAGGATAACCAGACCAAGTTTGCTCAAATAATCCACCCTCACCATAGTAAATTTCTCTTTGTTTGAAGAATTCGCCACTATCGACAATTTGTCCATCAGTTGCTTCTAAAGTAAGAAATCCATCAGGTACGTGAGTGTATACTAGATGTTCATTATACCATCTATTTTCAAGGCTGACAGAGGTTGGTAAAATTGGCTTCATTGAGGCTGTCCAATACAAAGTATTGTTAAAACGAAGAATATCATTATCTTCAAAGTCTACATATGGAATTAGACCTATCTCAGGTTTTAATTTTGCAAAAGCTGCTTCCCAGTCCCAAACTCGAATGACATCAAGGACATCACTATTTTGTTTTACATAATTTTTAATATTATTTGCAGAAACTGATGTTAATTGAACATCATGAGTATTTTCTTGAACATCATTTAATTCACCTAAATAACGATTTACTCCTATTTGTTGAGCCGTGTATGGTCCCAAATATTCAATCTTCTTTGCATCTGCAATACTATTGTTTACTGATACAACTCCTGTAACTATAATTGCAATTGCAACAATTGTTAAAAATCTAATATACACATCTCGTTTAAACATATGAGTTAGTACACGTGCTCTAATTCTATCAATTATTGAAAATGCAATTAATGCAAAACCAATAACAAGAGTACCGCCAATTACATATCGTGTATTGTAATCAATTTGATCAGTAAAAAATAAATTAATTCCGGCCCAAATGATACCTATACCAATTATTCCTTCAATGGTTGAAACATAATTTAGATATCGTGGCTTGCCTTCATTAGAATCTTGGAGATAAGATGTAATTACATTAATTATTCTGTGAATTCCAACATACAAAACTAGACGAAGTCCAATTGCTGCAAGTAATGGTGGAATCAAAATTACTAAGGCAGGAATCATAGGAACGACGTTTTCTGATGCATAGTTTGGATTGTTATCAGGAGTTACAAAGGGTAGAGTAAACAACGAAGGTAAATTCTCTAATCCCAAAGTGTTCCCATCAATAAATGACATTGCTGCAAATCCAAACATAATATTTGCAAAGAAAGCTCCGAAAAGAAGGATCTTGGTCATTTGCCATATTACAAATTGTGGTGATGATAGTTTGTAATCTCTAAAACTTTTTAGGGTATTTGAAATTGGTTGTTGTCCTCCACCACCTAGAAATCCAATTCCAGTACTAATTGCATACCAGAAGATTGAAGACCTTGCTGCAATGTTTACTCGAACTAGAGCAATCGCAGATAGTATTATTGCAGAAATTAGTGTGTAGTAGAGAGGCTTGGTAAATTGATCGCCAAATTCAGTGAAATTCATGGATAAAATAACTGCCTGATTGCCTACCATAGCGAAAATTACAATTCCAATAATTGCAACAATACCCAATCTGATGTATTTTCCAGCATCAGGAGGTGGAGCTTGCTTGTCAGTAGAGGCGCTATACAAAACTAAATTTTCTTGAGATTTGGTAAATTAATGTCTTACCAGTAAAATCAAGCTATTCTAGCTAGTTTTTTACAAATCATGTAAACTGCTGCAAATGTGGGGATTGTTATTTTTTCGTTAATGTATGGTCCAAATTTCTTATTTTTTAATTTAAATTCAATCGGACAATTTGCAAAAACCTCTACCGTATCATCACTGATAAAAGATGCTTCAGTGTATGGATCAAATTTTGTTAAATCATTACACTGAATTTTTGTTAGACCACTTTTACTGTTAATGGAACCAGGTAATCTAAAAATTCTATGGATATCCATAGTTACATTAGGATCTATTTTCACTCCAATATTTTCTGATACATCATCAAGAGTTTTTTGAAAAGAAGCATAACCATTTGCAAGTAATTCTGTAATTATTTTTGAGCGTTTTGATTTTGAACCAAAAACTTGTTTTGCAAATCTTCCCCTCCATCCTTTTTCATCAAAGTCAGGAAATAATGCACGGTCTTGTTTTAGTTTCTTCATTCCAAATGTTTCAGGGATTGCTCCACGTAGTGAGATATAATCTGTTAATTCTGATCTTTCCCTTGATCCAATTTTTTGAAATTGTGAATTATACACATAAACATGAAATCCTTCATTTCCAGAAAAATAAACATGAATGTTCTCTTTATTTACAGCAAGATCGTCAATTAAAACTTCAGACAATTTTGAGACTTCTATTTTTGATGCATCAATACAATTTTTGCATGGTAGGGATTTTTTTTCTATCTTAGTAGAATTACATTTTGAACATTGGGAGGAATTTTTTGAAATTTCACTACATTCATTGCAAATTGACAATGTATGGCTTTTTCTACATGATAAATTAAGATCTTTTGCATCTATATCAAAAATTAGATCTGCCTCTTTCCAATCTTTTTCATTCATAGGCAAATTTGGAAATGTATAGTATGCATTAGAGCAGTAAACATCAGATGGAATATTTTGAATTAACATAAGGTGTAATTCTTTATCATCTTTTATTGCTATATGACGAGTCATTCCAGAATTGAATTTTTGATAACCAAATTCTCTTTCAGAAGTTCTTTCGGGAACTTTGATTTGATCAAAATGATCAAAATAGTATTTTTTAAATGAATTTTCTAGAAACTGTATATCAGATTCTTGCATTATTTTTTCTTCCTTCCAAATTGTAAGGGATTAATTATATTATCACACTCTGATGTTGCAAAGCATAGATTTTGTGTTTTTAATTTCTCGCATGATGGGCATGAATATTGAGTTCCACTACCTGAAGTTCCAGCCAAGTGATTAAGTTGGTAAAGTGTAACACGTTCATTATAGTCTGGTGCATTTTTGAATAATGGTGCAATTTGTTGCACTGTTTGTCCTTTTGATAAAAGAAATGTTGCAAGCATGAATCGTCCAGAGTGGGGAAGATTTTCTCCTTTTTCAAGTATGTCAATTGCGTGTTTTACACATGGTGGATATTCACCAGTTGTTACAGTATATATTGTAAATTTTTTTGATAACGAAACTAGTTTGTTTACAGAATCTTCAAATCCAGGAATCATTGTAGGTGTTTTTGCATTAATAATTTTTGAATTGATGTATGTACCTAATTCTTTTCTTATCAATCTGACTGTTTCATGTGGAGAAAGGAAAACTTGACCATTTTCAACATGACGATTGATTAATTTCCATTCTCTTTCATGAAAATTAATAGAATGTTTCAGATAATCAGAAACAGGAATTATAAAATAATCATCAGATTTTTCTACTTGAACTGAAAAAAGATCATCAATTACTCTAATTGCAAGTTGATTTTTTGATTCATCTGATATATTGGCAAGATCTTTTTCCAAATATTTTTCTGCACGTCTTGCCTCAGCTAGGGCAAATCTCTTGATTAGAGTATGCATTCCACTTAGCTTCAATAAAACAATAGCTAATAGAAAGGAAAAAACTTCTCTTGGCAAAGCAGCTTCTTTTGAGACATGATCTCCATCCAGATCAGATTTGTATATCTTACCGTCTGCTGCAACTAGAATTCTTTCATATGCCTTTTCGATGAGCTGTTTCAAGTCAGGATCTGAACCGAACTGCTCAAGTGAAAATCCCTGATCTTTTAGATATTGTCCAGCATCTGCTAGGAATGGATATTTTGCAATTTCATCTTGTCCTAGTGCAAGCATGAAAGTAATTTGCTGAGTTTACTTAAAAATCTGATTTTTTGAATATTGTCGCTGGTTTAAATTATGTTTTGAGAAAAATGTTGTATATGCAAGTTGGATGTCATGTCTCAATATCTGGATCAATTGATAAATCAGTAGATAATGCTGTTGAAAGAGAATGCTCTGCATTTCAGATATTTACAAGAAATCCAAGGGGTTGGCATGCAAAAGAACTGACAAAGAAAGACATTGATAATTTCAAATCAAAACTAAAAGCAAGTAAGATTGATAGATTTGCAACGTGTGCACATATGCCATATTTACCAAATCTTGCAACTCCTAAAGATGATGGATTTGAAAAATCTGTAAAAACTTTGATTGATGAAGTTCAAAGATGTGCACAGTTAGGAATTCCATATTTAGTAACACATCTTGGCAGTCATTTAGGAACTGGTGATGAAGCTGGAATCAAGAGGCTAGTTGAAGGATTAACAAGAGCTGGGAAAACAAAAAATGATGTAATGATTTTATTAGAAAATACTGCAGGACAAAAAAATTCTGTTGGTTCAGACTTTAAACAATTGGGGGAAATTTTTAAACAACTAAAGCCTTCAAAAAAGTTTGGTATATGTTTTGACACATGTCATGCATTTGTTGCAGGATATGATTTGAAGACTGAAAGTGATGTGAAGAAGACTTTTGCTGAATTTGATAAATATGTTGGAATGGATAATTTGAAAATTCTTCATCTAAATGATGCAAAGGGGGAACTTGGTTGTAATCTTGATAGACATTATCATTTAGGATTAGGAGGAATTGGAGAGAAAGGAATTTCATCTGTTGTTAAACTTGCCAATAAGAAAAAAATCCCCATAATTTTAGAGACCCCAATAGATGATGATAGAGATGACTTTGAAAATGTTAGAGTTGCAAAAGGATTTGCGTAGAAATTTATTTCACGAGTGAGTGAATGTTATAATGGATTATGAATCAGTAATGAAACTAGCACTTGAGCGTGGATTTTACTTTCCTAGCTGTGAAGTTTATGCTGATGCACAGGCGGGATTTTGGGAATATGGACCATCTGGAGTTAGCTTAAAAAATAAATTTCTTGAATTGTGGAGAAGGGAATTAATCCGAAGAGATGGAATGTTGGAGATTGATGGATCTCAGATAATGTCAAAATCAGTTTTTGAAGCATCAGGTCATTTAGGAAATTTTGCTGATCCAATAATAAAATGTACAAAATGTAATTCAACATATAGAGCAGATAGAACAATTGCAGAACTTGTACAAATAGAAATTCCTGAGAGTGCAGATTTGGAAGAGTTTGATAGAGCTATTTCTGAAAATAATATCAAATGTCCAAAATGTAAGGGGGATTTTGATAAAGCAAAGAATTTCAATATGATGTTCAAAGTCGGTATTGGTCCGGAAGAAGAAGAAGCATATCTGCGACCTGAGACATGCCAATCAATTTTTGTAGATTTTCCCAGACTATACAAGACTATGAGGGGTAAACTTCCTTTAGGGATTGCCCAAGTAGGAAAGAGTTTCAGAAATGAAATTGCACCTAGACAAAGCCTGCTTCGATTAAGGGAGTTTTATCAGGCAGAAATTGAAGTATTTTGTAATCCAAACAAGCTATTTGAGATTGAAAAGTTTTCAGAGATTCAGGACGTCATTATCAGAGTTCAAACAGATTCGGATCCAGTATCCATGACATGCAAAGAAGCAGTAGAATCAGGAGTTGTTCCAAACAAGTTTGTTGCATATTATCTGGGAATTTTAACAGAGTTTTATGAGAAAACAGGAATTGATATCACAAAAAGTAGATTTAGAAAATTAGGAGATAAGGAAAAGGCATTCTATGCCGAGGTTGCATTTGATTTTGAAGTGGAAACTACAATTGGATGGCTAGAACTTGTTGCATGTAACTATAGATCTGACTATGATTTGTCCAGTCATGAAAAAAAGAGTAAGCAGAAATTTGAGATAATGGATGAAGATGAGAAAGTTTTACCACATGTATTTGAGATATCAATGGGAATTGATAGAAGCCTCTATACAATTTTGGAGCACAGCCTCAAAGATGATAAAGAACATGAAAGAATTGTACTATCTCTAAAGCCATATCTTGCTCCTGTACATGTAGGAATTTTGTCACTGGTAAAAAAAGATGGCCTCAAAGAAAAAACTGACGAGATTTACCTTCAAATTAAAAGAAGATACGATGTATTCTTGGATCATTCTGGTGCCATTGGTAGGCGATACAGAAGATTGGATGAAGTTGGTTCCCCCTTTGCCATTACTATTGATCATCAAACTTTAGAAGATAATACAGTAACAATTAGAAAAAGAGACTCTATGGAACAAAATAGAATTAACATTTCAGAATTGGATTCTATATTACAAAGTTCAACTGCATATCCCTGAGAATATTTTAAAAAACAATCACATGATTAATTAGATTTTACAGTAATTGTTTTTGAATGATACCTGTATTTTATTTTTACAATTGGATCTTCTGATGCATGTGCTTCTTGTACAAATCCATCATCAGCTACAAGTGATACATTCCATTGACCAATTATTGGATCAACTGAAGTAATTGAGAATCTTTCAAGTATATTATCTGCTCCACTATATTTTACTCGGAGTATCTGTTCTCCATATGGAATGCTTTCTAGTCCACCACGTTTACCAAATGTACTGTCTTTGATTAGACATTCTGTTGATGCACCAATGATACACTGTCCCTGAGGATCAGTTACTTTGAATCTTAATTCAGTATTATCATCAGATGCATAGACTAGAGCAGGATCAGCTAATACTTGTTCGTCTTGACTAATCACTTTTAATGCAGGCATATCTGATGCTACTACAGAGATAGTTTTTGGATGACTAGAAACTAGAGCAGATTCTGTAATAATTGCATTATCATACAAATCTACTTTTCCTTCAAAGTCATATGTAACATAACTATCAGATTTTGGAATATTCCAGTTAAAGACAACATGAGTTTGTCCTGTGCCAAATAGCTGGGATTTCTTTGATACTACTTGTCCATTAATTACTAGTGAGACAATTCCATATGATGGAGAATCCTCATTGAATATGTAGAATTCTGGTTTGATAGTTGAGCCTGATGGTCTAATCGTTGGCATATCAACTTCAACTTCTACATCAGATACTTGGCTTGGCTTTACACCAATGTTGTAATGAGCAGATTCTGATACATTATCATTCTCATCAGTGATGTGTAACCAATAGATCATACCAGGCTCTACCATCAAAAATGATGGGATTGATCCGCTAACCAAGCTAATAGAATCTGAAACATACAAAGATTCTACATCCATTACAACTGAAATGTATTGATCGTCAGATTGTCCCATAGCAATTGATCTGAGTTCTACACGTTTTAGCAAAGTATCACTATCAATTATTGCAGAGACTCTCAAGTCTTGGCCATCAACGTATAGGAATTTTGATTCTGTTTTTGCATCATATGTTGTACCGTTAGCAATCTGAACTTTGGCATCAAATATTCTTGGAGCATATTCTGAGGCTTTTGGAAGTTCATATTCAGGAAGTGGGACAAACACTGAAGTTCCTTCACATGACAATAATTTTATTGATGACTGGACAGTATTGTTTGTAGTTCCTTTTTCTTCTGTAACTGATATCATTAAGAATGACTCGTCAGATGATATTGGCAATTCATAGAGATATTTATCAATAGTAGAGAATTTGTTAATGTCTTCATATGGCTGAACTTGTGCTAATGTGGCATATACGACTCCGGATTTTGCAGTAGATATTTTGACTGTTGGTGGAGTATCTGCATCACTTGAGACTAGAATTCTTGCCATGTTCTCATTACATTTGTCATATGATACCTCATTGATTGTAAGGGGGGTATCAAGTAGTCCACCAAATCCGCCTACTCTAGATGTACCAGCTGCTCCAGGACCGACACCAGTCCTGCCACTACCACCAGTGCCTGCTCCACCTGTAACTGAAGAGTGTGAGGTTGATTTCTTTGAAACACCGAATTTGGTAAAGTGGTCAGTGTAAACTACAATATCATCTCCAATTACAATGAAACATTCGTGTATTCCAGCAGGCAATGCAGTTGCAAGATCATCTGAAGCACATGTTACAGAAACGAATGTGATGGTGCCAGAGGAATCAACAAAGAATGGTACAAATCCTGGTAGTGCATAAACGAATGTGATGGTGCCAGAGGAATCAACAAAGAATGGTACAAATCCTGGTAGTGCATCATTTGTGAATTCGATTCTTGCTGGCTTGCTGAGTTGTAGTGAACCAGAATCAAGACCTACTGAAAATACTGCAGTTTCACTATATGATACAGTGGTAATAGTTGAGCCTGACTGCGAAGTTTCATCAGGTAATGATACCGTACTTGATGGGTTTATTGTGACTAGTTTATTCCACGTACCAGGTCCTGTAATGATTGTACCATCTGCAATGACAATTATTCCAGCGTCATCTTCTAAAACATTATCTTCGTGTTGATGTGGAGAAAAGAAAGTAATAGTTTCTTTTTGAGGAATTGTAACCTGATTGACGGGTCCTCCAAGTTGAGAATAATCTAGAATAATATTTTGAGTGGCAGTACGAGGAATGGTAATTGTACTAACATTTGATGTTGGGAAGAGAATTATTTGGGTATTAGATGTTTGAACCGGCACTGTAACAGTATCAGGGGTGGTATTTACCAAAGTGTTTGGATTGGTTGATGAAACTATAACAGTATAGCCTGATGAAGTTGCAAAATTACCTGATGTGTCTGTTTGTTTTGCAGTAATTGAATGAGTTCCGTCAGATAATCCAGATATAGATACAGTCCAACTTCCAGTATTATTTGCAATTCCAGTTCCTTTTAGAGTGGCACCATCATAGATTTCAATTGATGAATTGGATTCAGATGTACCAGTCACAGTATATGGTATGTTCTTAGTAGCAATCAAAGTGATTTTTGGTGCAACTACTACACTATCACCATCAGGATCGGTACTAGTCTGTGGAGTAAGTGCCACTTGTCCTAAGGTACTAGATACTCCAGAAGAGAGCTGTATAGTTGCAGCTTCTGATGCACCTAAAGGAGGAGATATAGTTAATGTAACTACATTACCAGATACTGAAACTGCAGTGACAGTTTTTCCTAAAGGTGAAAGAATTGTAAAGTCAGATACAGATACTGTTGCGGCATTTAGGTTTTGATTGAATGTTACATTGATAGTTGTATCTGAAATTATTTCAGATGTTTTCATAATCAACAATTTTGTGATATTTACTGAATCAGTAATGGAGATTGATTCAGTTAGGGAACGGGTGAGGTCTCTTTGTGTGTCTCTTGTTAGAGTGTCAGATAGTGAGATTGATTCGGAGAGGGAAA